>NZ_JAFCVJ010000007.1:0-122314 GCF_049896985.1 Brevundimonas sp. SL161
CGAAGAACGCCCACTCCGCATCCGACATCAAACCACGAACCATGGCTGCTCTCCGCAAAGAACAGCCTTGAATCAGCGATCAGCTGATTTGGGAATCCACTTTGTCCACATCACCTAGGACATGGCCCTGCCGCCCTACCACTACCTGTTCAACTTCAGTCGCTCAGTTACGAACTGGGAGCGAGGGTCAGTCGAGAGATGCTGCGTCTTCGCATGCACAGGCTTTCCGAACCGGCCCGGCGGTACGAGGCCTATGATGACTTGTTCGACGCCGAGCGGCCGCTCAGCCGGACCATGGCGCAGGCTGTCTCCGTCGTCACCTCGACGAGTGTAACGGTGGCCGCCGCTGGCGAGACCTATCTGGCGCGGACCGAGGCGCGGAAAGTGGGGGCATCACACATCACTGAACTACGGCGAGGCCTGGGATGGCTCCGCGATTTCGTGGGTGGCGAGACCGACCTTCGGACCATAACCGCAGAGCAAATGAAGGCTTTCCGAGACGACCTGCAGCGGCTGGACAAGACCCTGCAGGGCAAGGCGCTGCCGTTCAAGAAACGCCTGACGGGGAACCCCGAGCGTCAGATCGCATACGCGACCTCGACCCGCTATTGGCGTGGCATCCAGACTTTCTTCTCGTGGGCAGTCGAAGACAGGTTGATCCCAACCAGCCCGGCCGACGTTGCGAAAATCCCGAGACCGAAAGGGATTGTTCGTAGGACGCCTCCACCATTTTCGAAGGACGAGCTGGTCGCACTGCTGGCCACCCCCTTGTTCGCCGGACACCTGGGTCGGAAGCGGGTCAAAACGCCAGGGACCTGCATCGCGAGAGGGGGCGAGTGGTGGTCAGCCCTCCTGTTCATGCACACAGGACTGCGGGCAGGCGAGCTCTCGCAACTCGGGCCTAGCGATTTCTACTTCGAAGCTGAGATCCCGCATCTGAAGGTGAGGGAGATCGGAGAGGACGGATCCAAGGAAAAGTCGGTCAAGAACGCTTCGTCGATCCGAGACGTGCCGCTGCATCCGCGCCTGTTAGAGCTAGGGCTCAAGGAGTTCGTGACGGATCGGCAGACGAGGTGGCCGGGGAGGCGGGTGTTCGTTGAGTTCCGGCTGGGCAAACATCGCAATAGCGAGGGCGCGACCCGCTTCTGGGGCGATTATTTGCAGAAGTTTGGCTTCTGGAAAAAGGGGCGGTCGACCCATGTCTGGCGGCACACCGTGATCGCTTGTCTTCGCTCCAACGGGGTCGCTGTCGAGGACATTGCGAGCATCGTCGGGCACTCGGGCACGGAGGGTATAGAGGGGGCTAGCTTCGGCCAGACGAAGGGATATTGCGGGGCTTACGGGCTGGATCGGAAGCGGGTGGCAATCCTGAAGCTCGATTTTGGGTTCGATGTTGTGGGCGCTCTTGGCGGCCCTTACGATCCGGCGGCACACCGTTAAAGGCAGCATTGACCTTACCCCGCTCTGGGCACTACCGTCCCTCCGTTGCCGATGGGTCTAACCCACGTCGTAATGGCGAGGGTCGTCCTGATGGTGGTGAGGAAAAGGTTCGGGCTCTCTCCCGCCTCTAATAAGCCTCCACCGTCAGAGCCTGAGCCCGGCCAGTACCGCTACCCTATCAAGAAGGTATCCGTAGAAGGAGACCCCGTATGGGTGTCAGTGCCTCAGGTAGACACGATCTCTATCGTAGGAAATCTGCTCCCAGAGCACTTCGTCAGCGGATATGAGGTGGAGGCCTCGGAGCAATACGGCCAACGGCTCATGAGCAGCCTAGCGAGTGGGAAACTTGGTCTTGTCGCGGGCAAGCCGAAGTACCACAGCAATATCTACTGGCAGGTCTCGGTGCTCCTCGGGGAGCCCGCCGTTGCAATCAACTTCAGCCTCGGCAAAGCCAAAGGCGATGTGGTCCACTGGTTCCGCCTGGAGTTCAATCCAAACGCTCTGGGCCACACAGGGACCCTCGACCTGCTCGACGGCATCCACTTAGCCACGGACAAGACATTCCGGATCGGGAGGTTCCTACAAGATGCCCGCGTCAGCAGGATCGATGTGGCCATCGACGTCGTCGGCCTGACCGTTCCGGACATCATCGTGAGTGCGGTCAACGAGGGTAAGCGGGTCCTTTATCACGGCGAGGATGGGATCTTGGAAACCGTCTACGTGCATCGGAAAAGCAAAGCTAAGACCGCCTCCTCGGGAAAGCATGTCAAACTCCCAGCCCTCATCCTGCGTCTGTACGACAAAGGCAGGGAGCTTTCGTCGAGGAGCTTGCCGGCCATGTTTGGGGAAACGCCGGTCACAAGGCTTGAGATCACTAAGGTGCGCTTTGGCAATGCCAAGTTCACGCCCGCTCAACTCGGGGGATTGAGGAACGTGTTTTCGGCGGTCAGGACTAACGAAAGCCGGGCCACGGCATTTAATCGGTGGATCTGGCTTGAATATGTGTCCCTTCGTAGGAGCGGGGGTCACGGCTGGGCCTCTCAACTGTTGGCACTATCGCCCGAGGAAGGTCCTGCGTTCGATGCAGCCTACACCTCGTTTCCGTCTGATTTGATCAACCCGAAAGACGTGTGGGCCTTCTGGGAGAGAGGCCTGAAGTTGGCCGGCTGCGACCTATTAAGCTTAGCCGCTGAAGCGGGAAGCTCGGCCAGTCACATCACCGACCACATCGGATTTTTCACAGACCCCTGACGGTGCAATCAACATCATCGGGCCAGAAAAACGCCAACAGGGTTATCAGTTCAACTTCTGCGTAAGTGGCTGCATTACCGAGGGATTTACTCGCAACCTGGTCTACGACAAGACATCCTTCAAGAGCGTTTTTACAAGAGCGGCCCGTCCAGCACCGGAAGCTGGTGCAGTCATCTTCACTGGCAATCGACTACCGCAGCTGCGAACTCGGCACGGCCGTTCCGTCCGATTGAGGCCGTAGGAAATCGGCGTCGAAGTCTGCCCGACAGTCCGGATTACCGCCCAATCGTGCTGGAGGGGTTATCAGTCCGCCGATCCGTCTCCGGCATATGGAACCTCAAGCTGGGCCTGTATCCTGGTTAAGGAACCGCCATCGAAATGCTCCAACACGGTCAAGTACACGATCTCGCTCGAACCGCGTTTGCTGAGGTTAGCTTCACCGTCCGTCGCACGCCCCGCACGCACATATGCTGACCCGTCCGTTGAAGGCACGGGGATCAAAGCTGTCGTGCATCAACGTCGATTGCGATCCGAAGCAGACCCGCTTGATGTCTGAAACGGGTGGAATGCAGACCTTGCTGAGCTGCGCCGTTCACGTCATGCCTCAATACGGAGCTGTAGAGCTGGTGCGCCATCCTCAATCCTTGGAGATTGCCTGATGAATGAGAACGCAGGCAATGTATTCGAACAGGAAGGCGAGTTGTTTTCACCGACATGGTCCTTCACGTGGATCGAAACAGGAGCAACAGTCGCCCCCGGCACCATCATCGCGCCGATCACGCTGCCCACTTCGGCGGAGACCGTAGAACACGCGTCACTGCATTTGGCGTCGGATGATCTAACGCTCGCGCGAGATTGCTTTGGCGAGGCTCTGAAGTTTGGATTGCCAGACAATGCTAACTCGATCGCGAAAGGGCTGATCCATGCAGCCGTGATTTCCTACGCCCGCCCTTTTGCGAGCGGGGTTCGGGGGTTCCGCCTAACGTCCCAGTTCTTTGCCGCTGTCTGGACTGAAGGCGATCATCAGACCCATGACTATCTCTGCACGCTGCGAGACAAGCACGTGGCGCACTCAGTGAATGACTTCGAAAGGGCTACGACGGTGGGTGTTGTAGTGACCGACCAGAGCTTTCACCTGCTTGGCACAAATCCGAGCGGCGTTGGGGTCACCAAGCTGAGTATGGTTGGATTGCCGATGTCCAAGCTCAATCTGTGCTCCGCCCACTTGGACGGAATGATCGCAGTGATCGAGGCGCGCATTGCGGCGCTTCGCGTCACCATCCATCAGCAAACCCACAGCCTGCTGGCCGTTGGTAAGCGAATAGAAATGGCACCGCTCGCAACCTTCGCCGACCGCAGCAAGATCGCCGAGCGGCGTCGCTAGGAGGGCTTATACAGAGGCGGACGTGTGCAACGTCCGGTAGGGGGCGGCTTGCGACATAGGCACCAAGCCGGAGAGCCGACATTTCGGTTCGGTGCAATCAACAACACTTCCCTGTCCGGTGTCATCCGCTACGCCTTGGAACGCACATACCAACATAAACTTGTTCCAGCCTCATGCCCCTCGTCGCCTACACCCGCGTCTCGACCGGAAAACAACAGGCGTCCGGTCTGGGCCTTGAAGCCCAGCAGGAGGCCATCGACCGGTACGCTGAGCGGACCGGCGAACCCATCATCGGCGTTTTCACCGAGGTCGAGAGCGGCGCAGTTCGAGACCGTCCCCAGCTCGCCGCCGCGTTGGATCTCTGCCGGCGGAAGAAGGCCGTGCTGCTGATCGCCCGGCTTGACCGGCTTTCACGGTCGCTGGCGTTCATTGCCCAGCTTCTGGAAGCCGGGGTCGATGTCCGGGCCGCCGACGTGCCCGAGGCAAACCGGCTGACCCTGCAGCTCCTCGCTGTTTTCGCCGAACACGAACGTCAAATGATCCGCGACCGAACGAAGGCGGCACTTGCAGCAGCAAAGGCCCGGGGAGTTCGCCTGGGTGCGCACGGCGCTGTTCTCGCCGCCGGCCATCGCCGCGAGGCCCAGCTTTTCGCGGAGAGCCTCCGAGGCTCCATCAACGAGCTTCGGGCCGGAGGGTGCGAGACGACAAGGGAGCTTGCCGACGGACTGAACCGTCGTGGTGAACTGACCCGCGAGGGAGGGCATTGGCATCCCGCCACCGTCTCCCGAGTGCTCCGCCGATTAACCGGCCCGGACCCCTTCCCTGCCATGCCATGACGCTCACGCTCGAGGGCAGACCCAACCTTCGGAGCCGCCGTGTTTCCCCCTTCGCCCGACCTCCTCGTGGAGGAAGCTTTCGCCTGGACCGCCCGCTGGGCGACCTTGGAGCCGCAACCGGTTCACGCCGATCCGGAGCATCGTTGGCGGATAAGGAGCAATCTCCAGAAGAGTTGTCGTCGGGGGCAGACCGACAGGGCAGTCCGGATGGCGCTCGCCCTCCATCGGCTGGATCCTCGATATGTCTGGCGGGCAGTCTCGACGATTGCGGTCGAGGATGTCGGCATCGGTGCTCCCGAAGCGGTCTTTTGGGCGACTTCCGCCCAGCGGGCCGGTTTCCGAAAAGCCGTTGGCGAACTACCTCTCTTGATCGCCCTGACCCGGCGGATGGCGGAGGCGACAAAATCGCGCTCGGCCATCGAACTGGCCTTTGTCACCGACACCGGCGAGCCTGAGATGTTCCGGCTATTCGGAGGGATGACCACCGGCCAGCTGCTGGACCGATTTGCCGGGTCTGATCCGTATGAGGCCTATGCCGCCCTGTCCGTGCTCCGGGGGATTGTCCCGAAGGGCTACCGCATTCGCCCGCCTGATCAGCGTGGCGTTATGGCCGCGGGGGAGATGTTGATCGATCAAATGGAGCCGGCGTCAGCCCTAGCCGCCAGAGCGGCCCTGTTCCATCCTCTGGACGAGATGAGCCTCGGGTTCGTCGTGGCCGCCCGTCTGCATCAGGACGACGCCGAACGACACGACCCCATGCCGGAGAGCATGCTGATCGACGGCTACCCGGCGGAGACGTTTGACCAACACGAGCGGCTCGGACGTCGGGCCATCGGGAGGTTTGCTAGACTGCTTTCCGGGCTGTCTCCCGCCTTGGCCTCGCTGTCTCCGGCAAAGGCTCAAGCTGCAGTCGCAGACGGAACATTCGTGGTTGAAGGTCAGCTCCTCGACCGCTGGGTCGGAGGCCCAGATTTCGACCGGCTTAGGATTGCGGCCGACTGCTTCAGCTTAACCCGCCATGGTCTTTCGGCCGAGGCTGGGAAAGCTGTCCGGCAGGTTGTCCGCTCCTCGCTGACCGATCTCCACATCATCCGCCAGATGGTGGTGAACGAGGCGGGGTAGGCCTGATGGGAGCGCAGTTATTCGGCCATTCGGGATACCGGTAAGCGGACCCACCAAAGGTCTCTTTGAGTGGAAAGCAGACGTGGCCCTCGGCGAACAATGATGTTTCAGCCATAGTCCCACGGTCCAAATCCAAGCTTCGCCGGGCCTCGGCTTAGGTTGCATCCACAGGCTTTGCAGCACGTAACTCGGCGAGTGGCCCCAGTCGGGGCATGTGGAGGGTTACTTGATGAATCGGGTTTTATTCGCTGCCGCCAGCGCGGCTGCGTTCACTTTGGCCGCAAATCAGGCCGCGGCCCAGGATTGGCAAGGTCTCTATTTCGGTGTCGCCGGCGGCTACGGCGTCGTCGATGACGACGAGAGCGAGACTGTCCGGTTCGACACCAACCTGGACGGCAATTTCGGTGACACGATCCGCAACACGGCCGGCGTCAACGCCTTCGGCCCCGCCACCCCCGTCCCGGGCGGCTTCTGCGGCGGCTCGCCAAAGAGCAACAATCTCACTGAGGGTTGCGACGCCGACGACGAGGGCCAGGGCGAGATCAGCCTCCGCGCCGGCTACGACTGGCAGTCCGGCCCCTGGGTCTACGGCGTGGTCGGGGAGTTCACCAATAGCGACGCCTCCGACAGCGTCACCGCCTTCAGCATCACCCCTGCCCAGTATTCGTTCAAGCGCGAGCTCGACACCCTTGTGGCCGTGCGTGCCCGCCTCGGCTACGCCTATGGAAGGTTCCTGCCCTATGTCACTGCGGGTGGTGCCTACGGGACGATCGCGAATAGCTTCGTCACAAGCAACACCGTCAACAGCTTCGACCCGATCCGAAACGAGGACGAGCACGGCGGCTTCCAGGTCGGTGGCGGTCTCGAGACCGAGGTGACCGACAACCTCCGGCTGGGTGTTGAATACCTCTACACCAGCATCGAGGACGGTTCAGGCCTGACGACCCGGGTTGGACGGCTGGCCTCGCCGCCCACGGCGGCCACCAGCCCGTTCCTGCTCGTGAACCCGAACGGTACCGACTTCCTGAGGTCAGAGTCGGATTTCAATCTGCACTCCTTCCGGCTCACCGCGACCGTCAGTTTCTAGTCACGGTGGCGATCGAGGGCTCCGGTCTTTGGACCGGGGCCCTTAAGGTCGAACCCGGCGGTCGGCGATCGGCCTCAAACGAGACATTGGCGGGGAGACGAAGGCGTCATACCTATGCGTTCGAGTGGTCGGGCAAGGGGTTCGAAGGCGAAGCAGCAAGGCCTGCATTCACATCACGCATGGCCTTTCGCATCGACACCGAGGTTCTAAGGACAAAATACAGGGCAAATATCATGTAGCCGTCGATCGCTGCGCGGAAGGCGATCAAACCGATCGAGTAAGGCAAAACGACAGGGTTGTTGCTGAGACCTGCGACCTGGACCTTAAACACCTCCAGCACGTCGAAGAGTCCGCCTCTCAGAAGCTGGTCGGTGACGTAGAGAAGCAGCTGCGGTGAACTGGGGTTCAACACTGGCGTTCCCCCGGCCTGCGAAACGAGCACCACAGCGTTGGGATCAAACCACGAGTAGTAGGTCGTTCCCGCCCACAAAAAGAACACGGGCACCAGCACCCCGAACGCCATCATTCGTGCTGTCGAAGTGAGCAGTGCGAGGAGCATGCCTTTCAGCCGGCTCAGCTTAAGATCACGCTGTTTTTGTTTGGCTTGGTGGGACCTTGGCTTTGGGCCGGGGAGGTTCTGCGCCAGCGCCTTTTTTGTGGAATCAGTAAGGACTGTCCGCTCTTTCAGCGCCCGCCAGAGAGACACCGCAAGGAGGATGCCGGAAAAGACGAGCACATATACGCGCACCGCTGACTCCGAGGTCAGCACGGACCAAGCGACTTGCGCATTGGAGCTAATGATGGCGCGAATATCGTCCCAGTTCATAAGGCTCCCCCAAACCTCATCGCCGGACGGATGACCCCCCATTCGTTAACGACGATGCAGAGCCTGATCACTGCGAGCGACTGAAGTCTAGCCAGGTCGCCGGAAAAGGGTAATCGGGCATTATCTCAAGGGCGCGGTGACACGCGGGTCCGCATGTGTTCCAGTTGCCCACAGGCTAGGAGCCGAGCCACCTGATCGCGCCAATGAGGACAAGCAGCACGCCGAACGCGAGAAGCCCCAAGTCCGCCTTCCTCGCGGCAGGGTGCATCGGCTTTCCATCCATGCGCCGGCCTATACTCCAAAGCGCAAAGGCGATGCCGAGGCCTCCAGCTCAAGACGCCGAGGCTGGGGCAGCATGACTGTCGGCAAACCGACCTTCCCAACTTCGCCTATGGGTCGAGAGCGGTCTTGAGCTTCTCGTCGGAAAGGCAACATCGCCACGCTGTTCCCACCGTGCCGCTCGGCTGCGGCGACGATAATGTTGGGAGCAGCCAACGGCACCGTCAGGATGCCCGTTGGGTCCGGCTTAACCACCTCCTACGAAACCCCGACTTGCCCGCCATTGATCGCACAAGTCGATCTCCGGCCCGCCTAACTCCTCGGCTTCAGGGCGGCGTCGAGCAGCCGGTCGATCCATTCCAAATCGCGATCCGGCAGGGTCGACAGACGGGAAACCAGGTTGGTCAGCACCCGTCGCTGACCAGCGCCTGAAGGCAGGTCCGGCGTAAACAGCTCGGCTGGATCTATTTCGAGGGCATGAGCCAGTTTGGTGATGTTCGGAAATCGGGCCGCCGACACGCCTCGTTCGATGCGGTTGATCATGTCGAGGCTGACGCCGCTGTGGTCGGCGAGTTGTTGTTGCGTCCAGCTCTTCCGACGCCGGTTAGCCGCCACCAGCCGCCCGAACCTCTGCCGCAACTCGTCCATGAGCACCCCCGTCATGGAGACACGGATAGAGAGCCGCGCGGGGAGGGTTAGGGAAGCCAATGCCGTCTAAGGGAGATTGCAGAACCTATTGCAATCAACCGCCCGTGAAATACGCTTCTCGCCGAAACAAGAAGTTGGAGGCGGGGATGTCTGAGACGAATGAAGCGGGGGCGCAGCCAAACAAATGGCGGGGGGCGGCTCGCAAGGGAGCTTCACTTGTTGGGTGGCTATGGGGTGGCTTCTCGATCCTGACGGGCCTGATGTTTTTGGCCGTCGGGCCGGGACTGGCGCAGCGGATGACCGGGTTGTCTGCTCTATGCGCCGGGCTGTTGCTGATCCCACCCGTCGTGAAACTGATCCGGCAGCGGGTCGCCTTCATGAGGGCGCCCGGTCTGCCAACCGTCGCCGCCGTTATCGTCGGGGTGGCTATTCTCGTCGTCACGCCTTGGCCCAAACCAGACATCGCTCCCGCCGCACAAACGTCCGAAGCGGGCGCAGACGCGAAGACCGAAATACGACCGTCACGAGCGGAACGTCAGCGGGTGAAACAGGAGCGTGAACAGGCCGAACGTCAGGCTCGTCTGCAGACCGAGGTCACCGCGATGTGGGCCGATCTAACGCGCCTCACCCAGCCGTGCGACCAAGCGGCAGCCTTGGTAAGTGAGCATCTCGATATGTCTCGCTCAAATCTAGTTCAGGCCTATTCAGCTGCTGAGGCTGCCTAACGCATCTGCTCCAGCGCCGGCTTAGATGTCATGCTCATCGCCGCCCCCCCGAGTTTGGAGGCCGACGAGCGGCGTGCGTTCAAACAATCACTGGTCAAATGCGGGCTCGCTCACACCGGCAAGTCCGTGATGTTCGACCGGATGCTGGAGGTCATTAACGGCGACCGCCGCCCGTCGCAGTTGGCCAGAGTTCAGGAGGCCTCGCGTATCTCGCAAGCGGAGACGGTCCGATGCGTCATGGAGATTTCCGCCCTTGCCGATGGACACGGCGTTATTCTCAGCGAAGCAACAACCGGTTCTTGGCAGGGAGTGGAGCGTTGAGAATCTGGCACGGGCAAACCCGTCTTCCGACCGGTGGCTTCACCCTCTTCGCGGTACTGGCGTCTTGCCTCTGCATTTGGGGGTGCTCTTCCCCGGAGCCGTCAGTCAGCCGCCCGGTACCGACCAAGGCGACGTTGAGCCTAGTGGCTACCCCGGTGTCGGACACCATTGTGGAGTTCGTCGTAAAAACGGATGCCCCGACGCCAATCAGGGTAGCCGCCGGGGTCGATTTGGCCGGCCAAGATGACACGGACACCTATATCGGACACTCCGAGTTCGTGACGCTGACCGGCCCATCCACGACGTTCACCATTGATACCGGAAAAGCTGACCAGCCGATCCCCTCCGGCTCGTACGAGGCCGAAGTGACCTTTTACCAGCGGTGGGGTGCCAAGGATAATCCTGCAGCCGCTGACGTTGAAGACATGGCTGCGGCGACGGTGATCGAGCTTCGGGGCTCTGGCCAAACTCGAGAAACCGCCGAAGAAGCGAATGTCGCTCGGCGATGGGTGATGGAGAATGTCGTCAGCCGGACCCCTTGGGACGAAGACGATTTTGTTCGGCGTCTTGGCCCCTACGAGAAACTAGAGGCCGTTCGACGACCGGTCATCGAGGCCTACTTCTTCCCCCGCGTGGACATGACCATCCTCGTTTATTCGCAGCGCGACGAGGTCATGATCTGGAGGATGGGGCGGGCGACAAACTGAAGCCACTGCTCCACAACGGTGTGACACATACCCGCTCCACAAATGCTGTCAGTCTTATACGATACAAGGACTTACGGAGGCTTTCAGTGCGACACATCCTTTCCTGTCGGGTGCGCCACTCCTCCAATCATCGTTGATAACGCTTCGGAAATACCGTCTGGGGGACCGTCTTCCGACGATTGCTACACATCTCTGCTACACAATCTTCCCCACGATCAGGGCTTAACGTCCTTTGATCATTCAGGAAAACGGGCGACCGGCTGCTACACAAAGCAGCTACATAATGCTCGGACGCATTTCGTTTGGCGCGGCGGTCGCATTCACTACCGGCGGCGGGTTCCTGACGCGCTTCGGGGGATCGTGGGCAAACGGGAAATTTGGAGATCGTTGGGGACGGACAGCCCAACGGTGGCCAAGCGTCGCGTCCTACGAGTTGCCGCCGAGGTCGAGCATGAATTGAGGTGGCAAGGCTTCGCGGCGGTCTGACCATCGACCCGATGATGCTGAATGGTTTTGCCGCGCGTAGATCGACTGCCGAGGAGGTGCCCCCAAGCCCTACCCTCTCTTCCGCGCCGCCGTATCGGGTTAAGCGCACCTGCAACCGGGTGTGATCTGACTCCTCGCCCTCGTGCGACTATCTCACGGGCGGACTCAGAGGGATTCCCATGTTGAACCGCCAGGCCTATCCCTCTTCACGTAGATTGTTTCTGGCTATGGCGGCGGCGGGATTGGGAATGTTCGCGAGTAATGTCGTCGCCGCGCCGCGGATCACGTCGCGGAAGTTGGAGGCCGACCGCGACCGGGTCGATGCCCTGATCGCGGGAATGACGATCCAGGAGAAGGCGGGTCAGCTGAACCTGCTGGGCGATCCGTTCCGCTTCCGGCCGATGAACGTGAACCCGCTGGACGGTCAGGGCGACCCGGCGCGGGTGACCCGGATGATCCGCGAGGGCCTCGTCGGCAATCTGTTCAACGGCGTGGGCGCTGAGGCCGGCCGTCGCATTCAGACCATCGCGGTCGAGGAGAGCCGGCTGGGCATTCCCCTGCTGTTCGCCGCCGACATCATTCATGGGCTGAAGACCGTCTTCCCGGTTCCGCTGGCCGAGGCGGCGGCCTTCGACGCCGACCTCGCCCGACGCACCGCCCGGGCGGCGGCGGTGGAGGGGGCGGCCTCCGGCATCCACCAGACCTACGCCCCCATGGTCGATGTGGCGCGGGACCAGCGCTGGGGTCGCGGTGTCGAGGGGGCGGGCGAGGATGTCTGGCTGAACGAGGTGCTGGCCGTGGCGCGCGTGCGCGGCTTCCAGGGCGAGAAGGGGCTCGCGGACCGCGACGCCCTGCTGGCCACGCCCAAGCACTTCGCCGCCTATTCCGCCGCCATCGCCGGCATGGACTACAACACCACCGACATGTCGGAGGCCACGCTGCGGGGAACCTTCCTGCCGCCGTTCAGGGCTGCGTTCGGCGCCGGCGCCCTGTCGGTCATGACCGCCTTCAATGACCTCAACGGCGTGCCAGCCTCCGGCAATCCCTACCTGCTGACGGAGATCCTGCGCGAGGAGTGGGGCTTCACCGGCTTCGTCGTCTCCGACTACACGGCGGAGCAGGAACTCATCGCCCACGGCTTCGCCGCCGACGGTCGCGACGCGGCCCGCATCGCCCTGCTGGCCGGCATGGACATGTCGATGGTCTCGGGCCTGTTCCTCGAGCACATCCCCGATCTGGTGGAGACGGGCGACGTGCCTCTCGCCCGCGTCGATCAGGCGGTGCGTCGCGTCTTGATGACCAAGGCGGCGCTCGGCCTGTTCGACGATCCCTATCGCGGCTGCGATCCGGAGCGGGAGCGGCGGGTCGTCGGCTCGCGCGAGCATCGCGATCTGGCCCGCGAGGCCGGGGTGAAGTCCATCGTCCTGCTGAAGAACGAGGGCGGCCTCCTGCCGCTGAAACCCTCTGGCCAGAAGATCGCCCTGATCGGCCCCTTCGGCGCCGACGTCGACAATGTCTTCGGCCCCTGGACCATCTGGGGCGACGAGACGCGCCGCATCTCTCTGGAGGCCGGCTTTCGCGCCGCCATGGACGACGAGGCCGACCTCGCCGTGGTCATGGGCTCCGACGTCGAGACGGCCCTGCCTGGCGGCATCGCGGCTGCGGTGCTGGCGGCGAGCCAGGCGGACGTGGTCGTTCTGGCCATCGGGGAGAGCGCGCGCATGTCGGGAGAGGCCCAATCCCGCACCGAGATCGACATCCCGGCGCCCCAGCGCGCCCTGGCCGAGGCCGTCTCCGCGACCGGCAAGCCCGTCGTCGTCCTGCTGAGAAATGGCCGCGCCATGGAGCTGTCCGGCCCCATCAAGGACGCCGGCGCCATCGTCGTCACCTGGTTCCTGGGCGGAGAGATGGGTCACGCCGTCGCCGACATCGTCTTTGGCCTGGTCTCGCCGTCCGGACGCCTGCCGGTCAGCTTCCCGCACCGCTCGGGCCAGCAACCCTACAGCTACGATCACAAGATCACCGGCCGCCCAGCCAACAACGCCTTGGCGTCGCAGGAGTATGTGGCCCGCTATCGCGAGACGACCAATACCGCGCTCTATCCGTTCGGCCACGGCCTGACCTATGGCGCGGTGACCTACGGAGCGGTCACGCCCGCAGCGGCGACGCTGGCGTGGGATGGCGAAGTCGAGGTTTCGGTGGACATCACCAACGCCGGTGACCACGCGGTCGAGGAGACGGTCCAGCTCTACATCCGCGACCGCGTCGCCGACCTGACCCAGCCCGGCCGCCGCCTGCGCGACTTCAGAAAGGTCGAGTTGGCGGCCGGACAGACCAGGGCCGTGACTTTCACCCTGCGCCGCGAACGTCTGGAGTACGTCGGCGCCGATGGTCGCCCGAAGGTCCAGCCCGGCGCCTTCGACATCTGGCTGACGTCGTCGGCCCAGGCGGGCGACCCGGCGACACTCAACCTGACGCCGTCCTAGTCGAGCCCGTCCTCGGTCACGACGAAGGCGCGGCCTTCGGCGCGGGCGGCGGCGGCGAGTTGGTTCTGCACCAGATGCCAGCGGCGCAGGCGCTCGAAATCGATCGTGTGTTCCGGCGCCGCGTCGAGCCAGTCGGAGAAGACCCGGCGGGCCTGACGGTATTGCGGAGCCGTCGGATCCGGCACGGGCGGAACCGTGGGAAGGCGACTGGCGACGTCCGGCGGGATGGGAAAGTCGCCGGAACTCGTGGAGAGGATCATCGGGCGCGGCTCGTGGGGGAGGAGAAGAATTCCCCATTTAACCTCGCCATGGGGCCGGGCGCCACCTTTCGGCGCAAACGACGTTCCGGCAATTGCGCCGCCCTGATATGGCCAAGCTCCTCAGGCTGGAGTCGAGGGTGGGATTGCGAGAGGGAAACGAGATGATGATCAGGACCAGAACCCGGGCGGCGTGGGCCACGGCCCTGGCTCTCGCTCTGGCGGCAGGCGCGGCCCTGGCGCAGAAGCCGTCCGCCCAGACGCGGCCGGCGGATCAGGCCGACCAGCTTCTGAGCCAGGCCGTGCCGACCCAGGTTCCGCCGTCCGTAAATGACGGGGAGACCTACCACCGGGCAGACGATTCAGAGCAGAGCCCCGACGAGCTGCGCGTGACCCGGGCGCTCAACGACGAGATCGCCTCCCGCAACCAGCTGGCCGAGAACCAGGAGCGGGCCGACCAGGCTGAGTTCGACGCCCGGCGCGCCGAGTACGAAGAGACAGTCACGGCGGCGACCCGGGCCCAGCTGGCCTATGAGGAAGACGTTCGCCGATCCGAGGCCGCGCAGCGTCAGTGGGAAGCGGACCGCGCTCGCTGGGAGGCCGACGTCCGCGCCTGTCAGGCCGGCGACCGGATGCGGTGCGCCCCTCCGCGCTCCTGATCGATCGGGACCACGCCCTTCCGGAATGCCCATCGCCATGATGCGGGCGCGGCGAGCGGGTAGGCTGAACTGGGACGAGCGATGACGGATCACGCGGCCGCCGCCACGGTGGACGAAGAACGTCCGAATGGCGAGGCTGCGCGGCCCCATCGTCACGCCGACCGGCCTTTGGCCAGCGGCCGGATCGATACCTGGCGGCATCCGCTGACGTTACGGTTGACCCACTGGCTCAATGTCCGGGGACGGCGACCACTACTATTAGAGTGTCGACATCCTCGAGGCCCGTCACGAGCAGACCATCCTGGCCTACGAGATGAACGACCAGATCCTGCCTATCGCCAACGAGGCGCCATTGCGACTGAGGCTGGAGCGGCAGCTGGGTTACAAGATGGTTAAACATATCAATCGGTGGAAATGGTCGAAAGCTTCGCCCACATCGCCGGCGGCAAGGGCGGCTACTGAGAACACGGCGGCTATCGGTGGCACGCCGGGATCTGAAGCGTCGCCATGAACGAAAAGGGAGACGGGCCGTTGGGCTGGCTCACACCTATCGGAGACGCAGGCCCATGGCAGACACCCCCAACATCGCCGCGACCAAACGCTTTGGCGAGATCGTCAACACGGGCGACCTCGACGCTTTTCACGATGTCGTCGCCGATGGCTGCGTCGATAACGATCCGGCGCCGGATCAGGGGACCGGGCCTGAGGGCTTCAAGACCTTCTTCACCGGCATGCGCGCCGCCTTCCCCGACCTGAAGGTGGAACCCAGGACCTTGGTGGCCGATGGCGATCAGGTGGCATTCGCCTACGAGATCACCGGCACCCACAAGGGCGTCTTCAGCGGTGTCACGGCCACCGGCAAGCCCATCAAGGTGCGCGGCATGCAGATCGGCCGGTTCGAAAATGGCAAGATGGTCGAGCGGTGGGGCAGCTCCGATGAGCTCGGCATTCTCAAACAGATCGGCGCCGCCCCGGTGTGATCGGTTACCCCGCGACCATGCTCATGTCGCGGCGGGCCATCATCTTGTCGAACTCGCCCCAGACGCCCTCGGCGCCGTGCCAGGCCCCGGTGGTGGCGGCCTTGGAGTATTCGGTGGCGCGGGCCTCGAAGAAGTTGGCGTGCTCGACCCCCGACAGAAGGGACTGGAGCCAGGGCAGGGGGTTCTCCTTCACGCCGTACAGCTCGGGCAGCTTGAGCTGGCGCAGGCGCCAGTCGGCGATGAAGCGGATATACTGTTTGATGTCCTCGGGCGTCATGCCGTTCACGTCGCCGGCCTCGAAGGCCAGGTCGATGAACTTGTCTTCCAGACCGACCACGGTGCGGCAGCATTCGACGATGTCGTCGGCCACCGAGGGGGTGACGCAGCCCGTCTCGGCGTTGAAGGCGTGGTACAGCTTGATGATGCCGTCGCAGTGCAGGCTCTCGTCGCGCACCGACCAGGACACGATCTGGCCCATGCCCTTCATCTTGTTCTGGCGCGGGAAGTTCATCAGCATCGCGAACGAGGCGAACAACTGCAGCCCCTCGGTGAAGCCGCCGAACATGGCCAGGGTGCGGGCGATGTCGGCGTCGGTCTCGACCCCGAACTGGCCCATGTAATTGTGTTTGTCCCGCATGGCCTCGTATTCCATGAAGGCGCCGAACTCGCTCTCGGGCATGCCGATGGTCTCGAGCAGCAGGGCGTAGGCCGCGATGTGGATCGTCTCCATGTTGGCGAAAGATGACAGCATCATCTTCACCTCGGTCGGTTTGAACACACGACCGTATTTTTCCATGTAGTTGTCCGCGACCTCGATGTCCGACTGGGTGAAGAAGCGGAAGATCTGCGTCAGCAGGTTGCGCTCCTTGTCGTTCAGGTTCGCCGCCCAGTCCTTGCAGTCCTCGCCCAGAGGCACCTCTTCCGGCATCCAGTGGACCTGCTGCTGCTTCTTCCACATGTCGAAAGCCCACGGGTAACGGAACGGCTTGTAGGCGGCAGACGGGGTCAGCAGGCCGGCCCGGGCGGGCGTGATGATTGTGTGGGCGTTCATGGGGGAGCTCGGGAAATGGCGCGGAAAGGACTGGAGCCAATGAACTCCAGAATCGCACCAATTGCTACCTGTTGAGGGTTAACGATCCCCAGCATCAACATCTTGTGTGCAGCGGGGGATGGTTTGCCGCGGCGACACGTCCGGGGGTGACGCTACGCGCCATTCAGCCGGTTCACTCCCCGCCGCTCGGTCTTAGCGGAGCCGGATAACGGCGTTTCGTTCAGAAGCGCTCGGCGGAGCCTAGTCCTTGATCTCGGCGACGAGGGTCTTCATCCCTGCGGGATTGAGTGCGGCCGTCCCCTCCGGACGGTGGGGCTTCGTGTTCAGGGTGTTCGAGGTCTAGGCGGCCTCTGCATCAGCCGCTTCATCATTGCCGGCCATGACGGCGTAGATGGCGGCGAAGAGGCTGGCGTGGGTCAGCGGCTTGGCGACGTGGCCATCCATGCCGGCGGCCAGGCAGCGGGCCGTGTCTTCGGGCATGGCGTCGGCGGTGACGGCCAGGATCGGCATGCGGGAGAACTCGCCGGCCAGGGCGCGGATCGCCTTGGTCGCTGCCAGGCCGTCCATGCGAGGCATACGCACATCCATCAGAATCAGGTCGAAGCGCGCGGCCGAGGCCATCTCCACCGCCTCGAACCCATCGACGGCCTCGAAGATGTCGCAGCCCAGCGGCGCGAGCATCAGCCGGGCTACCTCGCGATTGGTCGGATGGTCGTCGACGATCAGCACCCGGGCCGCGGCCCCGGCCTCGGCGATGGCGGGCTCGGCGCTGCCGGTCGTCGCATCCTCGTCCGCCAGGGCGAGGGGCAGGCTGACGACGAAGGTCGAGCCGGCGATGGAAGTGCTCTCCAGGGCGATTTGGCCGCCCATGGAACGGGTCAGGCGCCGCGCGACGGTGAGGCCCAGACCGCAGCCGACATGGGTGCGGCTGATGGAATCGTCGGCCTGGACAAAGGCGTCGAACAGGGTGGGGATCAGGTCGGGATCAATGCCGGGGCCGGTGTCGGAGACCCGGAAGACGGTCAGGGGGCCTTCACGCGCCACGCTGATGTCGATCTCGCCCTGGGCCGTGAACTTGACCGCGTTGGAGACCAGCCGGTGAAGGATCTGGCGCAGGCGGCGGCGGTCGGCGAGGAGGAAGGCTTTGGCGCCAGGCAGGACGCGGACACGCAGCGGCAGGCCTTTGGAGGCGGCGACGTCTCGGCTGGCGGCCGCGGCCTGGGCCAGCAGCTCGACCGGGTCGATCGTCTCCAGACAGGCGTCTGCCTCGCCGTGCGACACCTCCAGCAGGTCCTCGACCAGCGTCAGCAGCGCCGCGCCGGACCGCTGGATTTCCTCCACCTGATGACGGGCGTCGCGGGGCAGACCCGATCGACGCGACAGGATTTCAGCATAGCCCACGACGCCATGCAGGGGGGTGCGCATCTCATGGCTCATCAGTGCCAGGAAGCGGGACTTGGCGGCGTCCGCCGCCTCGGCCTGGCTGCGGGCCATCTGAGCGGCGCGGGTACGGGTCTCCAGTCGTTCGATCATCCGCCGGCGCTCGGACACGATCGTCGAGACCGGCAGGGCGATCGCGACCAGGGTCAGCAGGAAGCCGTAGAAGACGTTCAACGGGCGCACCAGGTCCGGGATATGGGCCAGTTCAGGCTCGACGGCGAGCCGCTGGAGCGTGACCGGGCCGTGGCCGGTAAGGGTGGCGACGCAGCCGATCAGTGCCACCAGAAGGACTGCCAGAGCCGAGCCGGTCGTCGAGACCCGGAAGACCAGCAACACGAGGGGCGGGAAGATCAGATAGCTGATCGGCGCGCTCGACTGGCAGAAGACAGCAAGGGTGACAGCGGTCAGCAGGCTGAACAGGGCGACCGTTTCGCGCGGGCCATCCTCGGCGCTCGTCCCGGCGAACCGGTGGCGGCGCGCGAGCAAAAGCAGGGCCGGGGTGACGGTCAGAAGACCCAGGGCCTCCATGGCGAAATAGCGCTCGAGGGTGAAGACGTAGAGCCCCGGCGAATAGTCGTTCACGACGGCCGCGAGGCTGACGATGAAGGCCGTACAGATCAGGACGGCCGGGGTCACGGCCGCCACGGCGAAGCGCAGCAGGCGGCGGGGGCAACGCAGGTCCAGGGCCGCGCCGCAGACCCGCCGGGCCAGGACGCCGGCGATCAGGACCTGTGCGAGGTTCAGCACCGCGTTGAGCCACATGAAGGGCATGGGGTCGCCGCGCACGACATTGGTAACGAGATTGATCGCCAAACACGCGGCCAAGACAGCGATGGCCTTGCGACGATGCAACTGGAGGTAGGCAGCCAGAAGGATGCCGTTGGCCGGCCACATCACGATCGCGCCGAACTGCTGCACGCTCCACAGACCGATGAGGAGGCTGGCGCAGAACAGCGCCACATAGGCCCAGGCAGGGGGGCCGGCTTCTCGTCCTGTTTCGTGGCGGAAAATCCGCCAGCGGTCTTGCATCAGCGTCATTCCTTGCCGCGCGACAGATTTGTCATCCCACAGAAAGGTTTAAGTCAGGGTAGTATCGGCATCCGTAGTTGCCCTTACCGGGCGATCAGGCCGCGAGCAGCATCCACAGACCTGTCGCGGCGAAGGCGGCGGCTGCGGCCATGCGAATGTATTTGAGCGGCAGACGTTGGGCGGTCGCCTCGCCCAGCAGAACCGCCGGGGCGTTGACCAGCATCATCCCCAGGGTCGAGCCGGCCACGACCAGGGGCAGGTTCTCGAACCGGATCGCCAGGCCGGCCGTGGCGATCTGGGTCTTGTCGCCCATCTCGACCAGGAAAAAGGCGGCGGTTGTGGTCCAGAAGACGCCGGCGAAGGTCTTTTCCGGCCCCTGATCGTCCTGCACGTCGAGGGTGTCGGGGATCAGGGCCCAGACCGCGAAGCCGAGAAAGGCGATGCCGACGATCCGCTTCGTCCAGGGTCCGGCGAGATACTGCGCCGCCAGGGTCCCGGCGAGGGCGGCGAAGGCGTGGTTCGCCAACGTCGCGGCCAGGATGCCGAGGATGATCGGCGCGGGCCGCCGCCAAGCCGCCGCCAGCGCGACAGCCAGCAGCATCGTCTTGTCGCCGATCTCCGCGAGGGAGACGAGGCCGACCGAGATCAGAAAAGCTTCCAAGGATCTCCCCGAAAAGGGCGCTGCGTGTAGCGGCCGCCACACCCTGGGGCAAGCGCGACAGTGACGGTAGACAGGCCGAAATGGTTAATATATCGCTGTTAGAGCGGCTCGCCCGCTGCCCTGGGCGGTTCGCCTTATGGGAGAAAAGCGAGGTCTCGCAAGGACTTGAGGGGAGCTGAACATGGATCCGATCACTTCGATCGTGGCCGCCATGCTGATCTCCGGCGCCGCGGCGCCGGCGGATGGTCATGGCTGTCCCGAAGCACCGCACTATGGCGACGTGCCCTGCTCATGCACGCGCGTCGTGGACTTCTACGGCCCCTGGACCGGCGGCGGCGCCGGCTGGCCAGGACCGGGCGGCTGGGGCCCGCCGATCAACAATCCAGGGCCGCCTATTCATGTCTCGTCGCCGGGCGTTCGCGTGATCGGCCGTCCGATCAACGTGGCCGGCCCGACCATCTACATCGACGGCCCCCCGGTCTATGTCGACGCGCCGCCGATCCGCATCGCGCCGGCCCAGATCTACGTCCAGCGTCCCGAGGTCCATGTTCGGCCGTCGGAGATCCTCGTCGAGCCGCCGGAAGTCCACTTCTCGGACTGCACCGAAGGCCCCGCCTGCACGCCGGCGGGCGGCTACTGAGCCGACGATCCGCGACTGAAATGACGGAGGGCCCCGGCGGAAACGCCGGGGCCCTTTTTCTTCGCTCTTCCCTTTCGTCGTTCTCCGACAAGCGCAGCCTGCCGGAGGATGACGACCGGGAAGTCAGTTCGCCGACGTTTGGTCCGCCTCGGCGTTCGACGACGCAGCCGTTGCGGAGCGCGCTCCGCCCGCCGGTGCGGCGCAGTAGTCGCGGGTCTCCCGCGCCAGAGCGAGGTAGCCGCCGTCCAGGGCGGCCTTGATCGCCGCGTAGCAATGGTCCTCGCTCAACAACCGGGTGACCTCGCGGCGCACGGCGAGATAGGCGTCCTGCTTGTCGCGCAGTGAACGGGCGGCGCGGCGGTCGTCGGGCAGGCACAGCGACATCCAGCCGGCGTCGGCGCAGCGGGAGACCAGCCGCGCCTCGCGCTCGCTCAGGACGCCGGTGTCGATCGGCCGGACCGGGCCGGGATCGACGGGGACGGCGAGAGGCGGGCCGGCGGGTTCGGTGACGGTGGTTGACGGAAGGGTCCCGCGCGACGGCGCCTCGACGTTGGGGGCCGCGCCGAGGATGGCGGCGGGCGCGTCGGTGACGATGTCGCTGCCCGGGATCGGCACGATCTCGATGTCGGGCACGGCATAGCGGCAGACCCAGCGGCCGCCTTCCATGGCGCAGGACTGCAGCGTGGCATGAACGGCCTGATCCGCCGCGGCCGGCACCGGGCCGGTGAGCAGGGCGAGCATCAGGCTGATCATAGAAGCCTCCTGCCGCGAGGCCCGGCGACGAACGAGTCCCGCGGGCGGTCGGTCAGCCTGGATATTAACGCTTTCGGCGACGGCGGACCTAGCGAAATCTCAGCCTTCGGCGACCGGTGTTTCGTCGACCAGACGGGCGTGGCGGCGCGTCTGCCTGCGCTCGACCGCATAACTGACCAGCCACAGGGCCATCGCCCAGGCCGCACCGACGCACCATCCGGCCATGACGTCCGAGGCCCAGTGGGCGCCGAGGTAGACGCGGGTCAGTCCGACCATCAGAGCGAAGACCATGCCGACGCCGAGGACGTAGGCCTTCAGTCGACGCCGGGGGAAGGCGCGGGTCATCATCACCGCGACGGTCAGGTAGAAGACCGTCGACAGAAGAGCGTGGCCGGAGGGGAAACTGGCGTTCAGCGTCTCCACCGCCTGGAAGGCCGCGGGAGGGCGTTCGCGCTGGAACAAGGCCTTCAGCCCCTCGCTCAGGGCGACCCCGCCGGCGAGGCCGATCAGCAGCAGCAGGGCCGAAAGCCACTTCCTGAGGATCAGCAGCATGCCCAGGGCGACGACGGCGAACAGGGTCAGGACGGCAATGCCCCCCAGGGAGGTGATGTCGGCCGCCGCTTCATGCAGCCACCAGGGGCCGCGTGGCTGGCCGGCGACCGGCTGCATCCAGTGCAGGACCATCTGATCGAAGGCCTGGCCGTCGGCCTCGGTCATGTCGTCGGCGATCTCGACGAAGGTCATGGTCCCGAGGGTGACGATGGCAAGGGCGCCGAGGGCCGCGAACTCCGCCCGCGCTACGGTGATCGCGCGACGCAAGAAAGGGATGAGATCGGAGGATTGCATCGCTCGCTAACGGCCAAGCTGGGATGCCGTTCCCGATCACGGCTTCGTGAACCCTGTCACAATGGTGCGTCGCACGGCCGTCGCGGCTTTTGCACAGGCTCATCCCCCGTCTCGAAGTGATTCGAGACGAATTCCGGCGTCAAGCCCGTTGACCATTGGTTAGGCATCTGCGCCCCATATGTTGGTTGGGGGAGCGCTTCGGCCACTAGATGCAGTGGTTCGAACGCAGGCGGCTTCACTTCGATTTTAGTTCAGGGCGATGACGATTATGGCTGGCGGCGAAGCGTTGAAGACGGTGGGATTCGAGGCCCTCAAGGCTGCGCCGAGCTCTGAGAAGCCCCATCTGACGGTGGTGCGCAGCCTCGAACTGGACCGGACTCGCGACGACCTCCTGACCGACTTCGGCAAGAAGACGCTGGAAGACCGCTACCTGCTGGCCGGTGAAAGCTATCAGGACATGTTCGCCCGCGTCGCGACGGCCTATGCCGATGACGCCGACCATGCCCAGCGCGTCTATGATTACATGTCAAAGCTGTGGTTCATGCCCTCGACGCCGGTGCTGTCGAACGGCGGCGCCGATCGCGGCCTGCCGATCTCCTGCTTTTTGAACTCGGTGCAGGACAGCCTCGACGGCATCCAGCGCGTCTGGAACGAGAATGTGTCCCTGGCCTCCAACGGCGGCGGTATCGGCACCTACTGGGGCGGGGTCCGCTCTATCGGCGAGAAGGTCAAGGGCGCGGGCCAGACCTCGGGCATCATCCCCTTCATCCGCGTGATGGACTCCCTCACGCTGGCGATCTCGCAGGGGTCCCTGCGTCGCGGGTCGGCGGCGGTCTACCTGGACGTCCACCACCCGGAGATCGAGGAGTTCCTGGAAATCCGGAAGCCCTCGGGCGACTTCAACAGAAAGTCCCTGAACCTGCACCACGGCATCAACATCACTGACGAGTTTATGGAGGCGGTGAAGGCCGGCGGGCCGTTCGGCCTGCGCTCACCCAAGAACGACGAGGTGCTGAAGACCGTCGACGCCCGCAGCCTGTGGCAGAAGATCCTCGAAATCCGCCTGCAGACCGGTGAGCCCTATCTGATCTTCTCCGACACGGTGAACCGCCAGATGCCCAGGCATCAGCGCGAGTTGGGGTTGAAGGTGAAGCAGTCGAACCTGTGCAGCGAGATCATGCTGCATACCGGTCCCGACCACCTGGGCATCGACCGCACCGCCGTCTGCTGCCTGTCGTCTGTCAACGCCGAGATGTTCCTGGAGTGGCGCGAGGAGCCGCGCTTTGTCGAGGACGTGATGCGCTTCCTGGACAATGTCCTGGAGGACTTCATCACCCGCGCGCCTCCGGAAATGGCTGCCGCCGTCTATTCGGCCAAGCGCGAGCGTTCGGTCGGTCTGGGCCTGATGGGCTTCCACTCCTTCCTGCAGGCGCAAGGGGTGGCCTTCGAAAGCGCCATGGCCAAGTCGTGGAACATGCGCCTGTTCAAACACCTGCGTCGCGAGGCCGACAAGGCCAGCGTCAAGCTGGCCGAGGAGAAGGGCGCCTGCGAGGACGCCGCCGAGCGCGGCATCATGGAGCGGTTCAGCCACAAGCTGGCCATCGCCCCGACCGCCTCGATCTCGATCATCTGCGGCGGGACCTCGGCGGGCATCGAGCCGATCCCGGCCAACATCTATACCCACAAGACCCTGTCGGGCTCGTTCGCGGTCAAGAACCCCTACCTGGAGAAGCTGCTGGACGGCTACGACGCCAACACCGACGCGGTCTGGTCCTCGATCCTGGAGCACGAGGGCTCGGTCCAGCACCTGGACGTGCTGAACGACGACGAGAAGGGCATCTTCAAGACCGCCTTCGAGCTGGACCAGCGCTGGGTCGTCGAACTGTCGGCCGATCGTTCGCCGGAAATCTGCCAGGCCCAGTCGATCAACCTGTTCATCCCGGGCGATGTGAACAAATGGGACCTGCACATGCTGCACTGGTCGGCGTGGGAGCGGGGGGTGAAGTCGCTGTATTACCTGCGCTCCAAGTCGGTGCAGCGCGCCGCCTTCGCCGGCGCCGAGGACAAGGCCGAGGTCGAGGTCGACCCCAACCAGCCGGACCTCTTCTCCGCCGCCCCGACCGACTACGACGAGTGCCTGGCCTGCCAATGACCCGAAACGGGTCGGCCCTGAAATCGCACTGATCTTGACGAGCGGTTCCCCCCGGGCGCCGCTCGTTTCGCGTCTGCAGGGGCCTTTAACCTCGATGACACCCCGGATGGGGAACCTGTGCAGCGAAAGTCACGTTCGGCGATCATGTCAGGAAGGTGTCGCAAGAACGCGGTTGGACCTGACGCGATTCCGGTGCAGGATAGGCTTTGTTAACGGACTGTGAGGGGACCGTTGATCCGTCTGGATAGCCTGTTTCTGAGCGTACTCGCATTGGCGGCCCTGGCCGTTCCGGCAAGTGCGCAGACGTGGGTGAACCAGAACTGGTCCGATGCCCAGCAGGAAACCTCCGCCAGCATCACCGCGCAGCTGAACAGCCAGGCCAGTTTCAATGTGGCTGCGGGGCGCGAATTCGGGCCCGCGCTGGAGTTCGCCACCGACTATGCGCCGGCCGAGGCGCGCAATCCGTTCGCGGCCACGACCACCCGCGACGTCTGGCGCGAGGCCGATGGCTTCACCGACCGGCTGAGGTTGCGGACGCGGGGCGAACTGCGCCGGGCCGACGGCTCGCCTGTGCCGCCGACGCCGCTCGACCAGGCGATGTTCGACGCCGACGGCTATGAGGTCAGCTACACGCGCGGCTGGACGACGGCGCGCGGCTATACAGCCTCCGGTCTCGAGGTGACCCTGACGCCGCACGTCGGCATCGGCGCGGGCGACCGGGGCGGCACGGCCGAGGCCGGCGCTACCCTGCGGATCGGCTCGACCGCGGACCGCATCCTGCCGGAAGGGGCCGAGGCCTTCGGTGAGCGGGCCCGCTGGTACATCTATGCCGCCGGATCCGGCACGGCCGTCGGCTATAATTTCGCGCGGACCCGGGACGGCGAGTACACCCGCTCCGGCTACAGCCGCGACAGCGGCACATTCCTGGGTGACGCCTCGATCGGGGTGGCCCTGCGCCGGGGCGACATGCAGGGCTCGTTCGGCCTCGTCTATCGCGAGATCGAGGCCGAGGGCATGCACGGCGGCCACGGCATCGACAACGATGTCTCCGAAGGCCTCGTCGCCTTCCAGTTGTCGATCAAGCCCGAGTGGTGAGGGCGGACTAGATCCAGCCCCTTCGCCGGAAATACAGCAGCGGCGCGGCCGCCGAGATCACCATCAGGCCCAGGGCCATCGGATAGCCCTCCATCCAGCGAAGCTCGGGCATATGCTCGAAATTCATGCCGTAGATGGCCCCGATCAAGGTCGGCGGCATCAGCACCGCGGTGAAGATCGAGAACATTTTGAAGATTGACGACTGCTCGATGTTGATCAGGCCGAGCGCGGCCGAGAGCTGGAAGTTGATGCCCGAGGCGACGGCCTGATTGTGCGCGATCAGGCTGGTGGCGTCACGGCTGAGCGAGCGCAGGTGCTCGCGCGGCTCGTCGGCGTGCTCGAACCAGTCGTCGACGGTGACGAAGGCGAAGACCCGGGCGAGACCGGCCAGGCTCTGTTCGATGCGGGCGCTGGCGATATGCGCCCGGCCGAGCTTGGTGATCAGGTGTTTGAAGCCGACTGTCTTGCCCTCGGAAAAGACGTGCACGCCGAAACCCTCGACCTTGGCGCCCAGGCCCGACAGCACGTCGGAGGCTCGGTCGATGATCGCCTCCATCAGGTTCAGGAACATATCGGCGCCTGTCTGGCACAGCGCCGGCTCACGCTCGAGCTTGTCGGTGAACATGGTGAAGGGGCGCGGGTCAAAATAGCGGATGGTGACCATCGGCCCCTTGGTCAGGACGAAGGTGACCGGGTCGATGCCGGGCAGGTCGTCGTCGCCGCGATGCAGGATGTCGGCGGTGACGTAGGTTGCGCCGCCCTCGCGATACAGCCGGCTGGAGGCCTCCAGTTCGCTCATCTCGGCGCGGGTGGGAATTGAGATGCCCAGGGCCCGCTCGACGGCGGCGTCTTCACCGTGACTGGGTTCGATCATGTCGATCCACAGGGTGTCGGGCGGCATTTCCCATCCGCCGATGACGTCGATTTCGACCGCCTCGCAGGCGGCGCAGCCCGATCGATAGAGGCGGATCATTCGGGGCGGGCTCGGGGTGTGGGGGTCAGGTCGGGGTCAGTTGGTCGCGGTGGTCGTGGCGTTCGCCGCGACCTGGCGGCCGGCGTCATAGGCGTCGCGGGCACCGTTGTAGATGAAACCATAGGTCGGATAGACGGTCGAACCGAGGTCGCGGATCGGATTGTACCAGACCTTGACCTGGGACCAGTCGTTCTGGCCCGAGACGTCGACGACGGTGACGTTTTCCTCGACGCGGCCGCGGCTGCCGCCCCAGTTTGCGTGGGTCACGCGGATCACGCGGTCGGTCAGGATGTCGGAGACGACGGCGACGTGGCCCCGGCTCATGCGGCCTTCGGGCCGGAACACCAGGACCGAGCCGGTCTCGGGCGCACGGCCGGTGCGGAAGCGGTCGACGGCCTGATTCCACCAGGTCCAGGCGTCGCCGAAGATGTTGATGCCTGAGAACATGCGGGCGAAGGTGACGCACTGCCAGTACGGATCGTCGGCCTTGGCGGGGGCGGGCGACAGGGCGAAGAACCCCAGGCACGCGGCAACCAGAGCGGCGGTGATCCGTTTTGTCATACTGAATTGTTTCTGCCTGTTACGCCCGCATTATCCCTAGACGATAGTTAGCGGAGGGTAAAAGCCCCTTTTCAGGCGAGTTGCGGACCGCCTGCGCGGGCCTTCGCGCGCTCGGCCCGCCGCTTTGCGACGTCGCGCAGCGCCCGTCGGGCAGGGAATTCGACCAGGTGGTAGGACACGGCCGCCACCAGCGGCAGGGTCAGGAACACAGCCAGCCACACGAAAAGTTGAAGCTTTTCGCCCCCGCCCGTGAGCTTCGACGCCGCGTTCACGGCCAGCAGTTTCCACGGCACGACGACCATATAGACCGAGTAGCTGATCTCTCCGAGATAGACGGCGGGCTTCGACGCCAGCCAACCGGCGCGGGCGTTGGGCAGCGAGGCGAGGGCCACGATCAATGCGCCGCACAGGGGCACGATCATAGCGTCCGGCGCCTGCAGCGAACCGGCCACGGCGATGGCCGCCGCGACGCCGGCGGCGATCCAGCCGGGACGCGGGAGGCGGATCTTGCGATGCATCAGATACAGGGCGCAGCCGAGGGCGAAACAGGGAACGATCCGCAGGGCGCCCCAAAGGATGGTGGCCTGGGTCAGGGGGAAGCCGGCCAGCATCTGGAAGACGAAGTAGAGCGCCACGAGGAAGGCCACTGCGCCGATCACCGCGGCGATCGGCCTCTCGCGCAGCCGCCAGGCGACGAAGGCGAAGGCGGGGAAACAGAGATAGGCGAACCATTCCGCCGAGATCGACCATGACGGATGGTTCCAGCCGGCCACGGGGGCGAAGCCCCAGGCGTGGACCATCAGGAGGTTGGCGGGCAGGGCCGCCCAACTAAGGATGTTGCCGTTGATGCTGAGGCCCGCAGCGACGGCGCCGAAGGCCAGTGCGCCGACCCCTATCAGGGTGGCGATATGCAGCGGATAGACCCGCGCGATCCGGGCCCACAGAAAGCTGCCATAGCTGAACCGCTTCTCGCCATGCGCCGCCAGATAGACGTGGCAAAGGATGAAGCCCGAGAGGACGAAGAACAGTTCGACCCCCAGATAGCCCTTGGCCACCAGGTTGGGCATGAAGCCGACGTCTAGGTCGGGCCAGAAGGCGAACAGGGCCACCCATATGGCGGCGCCGAAGCGCAGCGCGGTGAGAGGACGCAGATCCTGCGGCGTTTCCAGCTGGGTCATTCCTCCCCTATGCAGCTGACGCGGTTCCAGAACCGTTAAGTGAACGATGAAAGATGCAGACGTGACCGCACAGACCCTGACCTTCGATGATGTCGCCTGCGCCGCAGCAACTCAGGCGGGGCTGACCGAGGCGCAGGCCACCGCCGCCCTGACCGGGGCGCTGGGCTTGCTGGATCGCCATGCCAGGCGCGAGCCGCTGGCGGCGCTCTATGCCGCCGTCGACGGAGCGGAGACGGCGGCGCGCTCCAGGGCCGCCGATCGTCCGAAACGCGGCCTGTTCGGCGGGATCGTGGCCTCGGCTGGAGGGGTTTCGGGCGCGGCGGTGGCAGAGGCCATGGGCCTGCTGGATCGTCTCGGGAGCGAGGGCGTGGACAAGGCGGCGCTTAAACGGCTGCTACCCGCCGCGCGCGACCGGGTGCAGGCGGCGACCGGACGTGACCTGCTGGGCGAGGCGGTGCGCAGCGTCCCGGGCGTGGGGCCGTTGTTGGGCGACAGCTAGGGCGCCGGCTGGCTATCGAGGAAGGCGACGGAGGCGGCGCAACCGTTCAGCGTCTGTTCACCCAGTTCGACGCGCGCGGTCAGGGGATAGACCCGGTCGCTCATGCCGTCCGAACAGTCCGTGGCGATCAGGGTCACGACGAGGGTCGCGCCGTCCGCCCCGGCGGCTGCATAGACCGCCGTGGTGCCCTGAAGGGTTGGGCTGGGGTTGGTCACGCTGAAGCCCGGGTTGTCGACGGCGGAATAGGTCAGGGTCCCGGGGGTAATCTCTACGCCCCAGAAGGGCTCGGTGCCGATGGCGCGGAGCGGCTGGCCCAGATCGACGCCGCCGAGGACGGAGGGCGCGGCCGGCGGATGGGCCTCAGACCGGGGCGTTTCGCTCGGGCTGGAACAGGCCGCGAGAGCAAGCAGGGCGAGAGCGAGAAGGGGAAGGCGCATCGGATCGGCTCCGGGACAGGTTCGTGATGACCATGCAGGCGAACCCGTCCGGGTCAAGTTTCGTCGGTATCGGCGCAACCGGGATCCAGACTGTTGTCGACCTGATCGTCCCACCCTTCGCGGTTCGACTTGAAGGCCAAGGCCATCAATCCCCAGGTCAGGCCGACCGTCCCCGCGACCCCAAGCCCCATGGCGATCCAGCCGTGCAGCGGCAGGTCGCCCCCGCCTATGGCGACCCAGAACAGGCCCAGCCCCCAGGTCGCGACGGCCGAGAGGACGAGGGCGATCAGGGCGTAGATGCAGAAACGCTGAACATGGCTGGGCATGGCCAAGTCATAGCACGTCTCAGGCCGCTACGCTGCTCCGGCGGCGGGCGCGGCGCATCTGTCGCGCAGCCCGGGGGCAGGCGAGCGCGAGCCGGTGCAGGACGGCGACGACCAGGCCCGTGAGCGCCCACGACAGGAGGATGTCCGACAGGAAATGCCCGCCGAAGGCGATCCGATTGAGCGACAGCGCGGCGGCATAGGTCATGACGGCGGGCAGGGCCCAGCGACGCCACGGCGCCGGGACCATCAGGACGACGACCGCCACCATCCAGGCGGCGGACGAGGCCTCGCCCGAGACGAAGGAGCAGTTGGACAGGCAGTTGTCTGAGATCTGCCAGGCGCGGGTGAAGTGGGTGTCGCCGCCGAAGGCCTCGATCTGGATCGGCCTGGCGCGGCCCCACATCGATTTCAGAACGCCGTTGACCAGGAATCCCGAGGCGATGACCAGACTGACCAGCAGAACGGTCGCCCGACGACCCCAGCCCTCGAGACGGCGGGGATTGCGGCGCAGCGCCAGGACGATCTCGCCGGCCAGGCCCAGAAGCATCAGGCCGAGCACCCAGGTCGAGGACCTGCGCAGCCCCTTCAGGACCGGATTGTCGGCCAGGGCGAAGCCCGCGTCCGGGCTGTAGAACAGGGCGCTGACCGCCATATCGACGCCCGGCAGAAGGACGAAATACAGCGACAGGGCGATGAGCGTCACGAAGGCCAGGGTCACGGGCTCGTCGGCGCGCAGGCCCGACGCCAGCGAAAGCTGCAATCGCGTCGCGGCCCGCCGAAGGGCGTGGATATTGAACAGCCGGCGCGCCCGCCGACCCCGTTCGCCGATGGCTGTGACCTCCGTCATCGATCCCCCAATCGAGTCGTGAGACAGCCATGGCTGTCTCCTGCGGCGGGCGCGTCACGGAAACATGGGGGTTAGGCGGAGTTTCCGTGTCGGACGCGTGTAGAGACGTCCGTGGCCGTATCGCTTATGGCGTCGCCGACCCGACTTCACCCTGGCGCGGGGACCGGCTAGACGGATGACATGCCTGAACTTCCCGAGGTCGAGACGGTCCGACGCGGCCTGGAGCCGGTGCTCGTCGGGGCGCGGCTGACGCGGCTGCGGCAGAACCGCCCGGATCTGCGCTTTCCCTTCCCTGACCGGTTCGTCGAGCGTCTGGAGGGGGGGAGCGTCGAGCGGATCGACCGGCGGGCCAAATATTTGCTGGCCGCGCTATCGACCGGGGAGACCTGGGTGACCCACCTCGGCATGACCGGCCGGTTCACTGTCGACGGTGAACAGCTGGGCGAGTTCGAGGAGCCCGCGCCGATCGCCGGCAAGCATGAGCATATGAGCTTCTGCGCCCTGAAGGATGGCCGCGCCACGCGGGTGGGGTTCGCCGATGCCCGCCGGTTCGGCTTCATGGGTCTGATCCCGACCGACCAGGTCGAGACCCACCCGTGGTTCGTCGGCATGGGGCCGGAACCGCTCGGCAACGGCTTCTCGGCCGCCCATCTGGTCGAGGTCTTCGACGGCAAGAAGCAGAACATCAAGATGTCGCTGCTGGACCAGCGCAACGTCGCCGGCCTGGGCAACATCTATGTCTGCGAGGCGCTGTACCGGGCCCGCATCTCGCCCCTGATCGCGGCCGGAAAGGTGTCGAAGGCGCGGTTGCAGACCCTGGCCGCGGTCATCCGCGACGTGCTCAACGACGCTATCGCGGCCGGCGGCTCGACGCTGAAGGACTTCGCCAACGCCGATGGCGGCCAGGGCTATTTCCAGCACCGGTTCGACGTCTACGGCCGCGAGGGCAAGCCCTGTCTCGGCGAGGGCTGCACCGGCGTGGTCAAACGTGTCGTCCAGGGCGGTCGGTCGACCTTCTACTGCCCCTCCTGCCAGAGGCGCTGATGACCCACCGGATCATCCTGTTCCGGGGCATGAACACCGGCGGCGTCCGCGCCCCCGTCGGCGAGCAGCGGGTCATGGCCGAGGCGATGGGGCTGAAGAATCCGCGCACCCTTCTGGCCAGCGGCAATCTGGTGGTCGAGAGCGATCGCGATCCGGCCGCGCTTGAGACGGATATCGAGCTCGAGATGAAGCGCCGCTTCGGGATCAAGGTCGCCGCCATGGTCCGCACGTCGGAGCAGTGGGCCGAACTCATCGCCGTCAACCCCTTCGCCCGGGAGGCCGCCGACCAGCCGGCGAAGGTTCTGGCCATGGTCATGAAGGACGGCATCAAGGCCGGGGCGCTTGAGGCGTGTCGCGCGTTGGCCGAAGGCGGCGAGGCTGTCGAGGGCCGGACCGGGCCGGGCGGCGACGTTCTCTATTTCTGGTTCCCGAACGGTCAGGGCGAAAGCGGCATCTTCAAGAAGGCCACGCCGCGCATGCTGGGGATGGGCACCGGCCGGAACTGGAACACGGTGCTGAAGTTGGGAGAGATGGTGGATGTCTGATCGTTTGGACGTGATGTAAAAAATAATGGACACAATGTCCGCGTTGTGCGACATCGAGCCCCGCCGCCTGCTGCGGCTGGGGGCCTGTCATGTCGTTTCGCGAAAAGCATCTCTGGATCAGCATCGTCGCCACCGTCGGCGTATGGGGCTTTTACGGCTGGCGGCTGATGCAGGCGATCGCCGGGGGCGGGCTGACCGATCCGGGTTTCGCCTTCGCGACGGGCGGGCTGTTCATCGGTTGTCTGGTCGTTGTGGTCCTTCTGGAGGTGGGGCTCACCTTCCTCGCGACGGCGACCACCCGGCGCGCCGAGCGCGAGGCGCGGGACGAGCGGGAACTGGTCGCCTCGCTGAAGGCCAGCCACGTCTCCCTTATGGCCCTGATCGCCATCGTCTTCAGCCTGGCCATCGCGGCCTATCTGCTGGGCTTTGCGAACGCCGCCTCGTCGGGAGCCGCCGCCCTGCCGATGACTCCGACCAACGCTCTCATTTTCGCGGCCAACATCCTGATGGGCGCGGTGATCGTGTCGGAGCTGATCCGCTATGTCTTCAACATCGCCCTGCTGCAGGGGTTGCGCTGATGTCGTATCGTGAGCGGATGTGCTGGATCAGCCTCGCGGCGACGATCATCGCTTGGTCGCTGTTCATCCGCTGGGCCGTCGCCCAGTCCCTGACCTCGCCCAGTCTGGCGGATCGGATCGGGCCTGTCGGCGGGATCGCCCTTTTCATTGTCGTGGTGTTGACGGGAGTCCCAGGAATCGTGGGCCTTTTCCACCGCAGAGCCCATCTCGGCGACGAGCGCGAGCGGCTGGCCCGGCTGACCGCCGAAAGCTGGTCGCGGAAAGTGCTGGTTGTGGTCCTGATCATCTGGGTCGGGCTTCTGGTGGATCGGGGCGGCTCGGTCGCGCGTCTGTTCGATAGCCAGAAGGTGGGAACGTGGTCGTGGCTGCCCGCCTACGTCTGGGTCCCGAACCTGATCGTCAACGCGGGTATCGGCATCGCCTTCGCTTTGATCGGCGCCGAGATCGTTCGTCTGGGCTCAGAGGTCTTTCTGCTCAGGCGTGGCCGGTGAGCAAGGGCCCCCCGCCGATCCGGAACCGTATCCGCGAGCTTCGCTTTCACGCCGGCGAGATGACCCAGGCCGATCTGGCGGCGCGGATCGGCATGACCCGCCAGACTATCGTCGCCATGGAACAGGGCAAATACTCGCCCAGCCTTGAGGCCGCCTTCCGCATCGCCGCCGTCTTCGGCGTGCCGATCACCGAGGTGTTCCAGTGGGAGGGGTGACCAACCTTCAGTGCGTGCCGCAGGCCCCGAAGTTGGCGAGGAGCCGGCGTAGTCGGGCCAGCGGAATCCCATCGGCGCACGGCGAGCCTCGAGCTGGTCGGGGTCCTCGGTGGGGAAGGGACGCATGAAGCCGTCCACGCACTGCATCTGGGTGCCATAGCGCTGGAGTCTGCCCTCGGCGACGGCGATCCGGTCGTACATCAGGGCGTATTCGGATTTCAGCGCGTCGCCTCGCCCGGCCATGTGCTCGATCACGGGAAGAAAGCGCTTCTGCAAGTCCATGTTGGAGTGCTGGATGATGAGGAAGGCGCCGGTCGCCGCCTCCTGGCCGTAAACCTTGCTGGAGAACCAGCCCTCGGCCGGGATCATGGCGAGAAGGGCCTCGACATTCTCCGCGTTCAGCCGGTTGATCTCGGCGTCGATCACGGCGCGCGCCTCTCTCTGCTCCGGCTCGGACAGGCCCGACAGGTCGACGCCCGTCATCATCGGCCGCTGGTCCAAGGCGCGCAACGCCTCCAGCCGCGCCGTGACCGGCGCCTCGCCGTCCAGCGCCGCCAGGCCCGCCCGCGCCTCGGCCACTGCCGAATTGAACGGCGCCAGCCGGGCCTGCGCCGCAGGGCTGAGATCGGCCAGCATCAGGGCGGCGGTCAGGAACCAGATCAGCATGGCGTTCTCCCCGAGGTTGTCGCCACCCTAACCGGCGCTCGCGTTCTGGCAATGCGGGTTTCGTCGCAGGGGCGGGGCCGGTATGCAGGCGGGAGACGAACCGGAGACCGACCATGGCCGATACCTATTCCACCCTTCTGATCGAGCGGCACGCCGACGGATACGCCGTGGTGACCCTGAACCGGCCCGACGCCCTGAACGCCCTCAACTCGGCCCTGTTCAAGGATCTGTCGGCCTTCCTCGACGCGGTCGAGCATGATGACAGCGTCCGCTGCCTCATCCTGACCGGCTCGGGCGACAAGGCCTTCGCGGCCGGCGCCGACATCAAGGAGATGGCGGACCAGTCCTATGCCGACATGTACAAGGCCAACTATTTCGCCCTCGGCCACGACCGGATCACCCGCTTCAGAAAGCCGATCATCGCCGCGGTCAACGGCTTCGCCCTCGGCGGCGGCTGCGAGCTGGCCATGCTGTGCGACTTCATCGTCGCCAGCGACAAGGCGAAGTTCGGCCAGCCCGAGATCAACTTGGGCGTCGCCCCCGGCATCGGCGGCTCCCAGCGCCTGACCCGCCTGGTCGGCAAGGCCAAGGCCATGGACATGGTCTTGACCGCCCGGATGATGGACGCCGCCGAGGCCGAGCGCGCCGGTCTGGCGTCGCGCGTCGTCCCGCACGAGACCCTGCTGGATGAGGTTCGCAAGATCGCCGCGAAGATCGCCGCCCAGAGCCCGCTCGCGGTCATGGCCAACAAGGAGATGGTCAACGCCGCCCTGGAGACGACACTGACACAGGGCGTCCAGTTCGAACGCCGCCTGTTCCACTCCCTGTTCGCCTTCGAGGATCAGAAGGAAGGGATGGCGGCCTTCGTCGAGAAGCGGAAGCCGGTGTTCACGGGCAGGTAGGTGGCTGATGGGCAGTGGCTGGTGGCTGAATGGCCGGATTGATCACGGCTGCCGGACTTCAATCACCAGCCACCCATCACCAATCGCCTACCCCACCCAGACTCGCGTTGACCCTCACGCCCCCTTCCGCTATAGCCGCCCGCTCTTGAAGATTTTCTGCGCCGTGGACGGGTGTCTGCGGCGTTTCCGTTGATAGGTTTGACGATGGCCAACAATCCCGGCGCCAAGAAAGCGATCCGCAAGATCGCCGCGCGTACCGAAGTGAACAAGTCGCGCCGCACGCGTGTCCGCACCTTCCTGCGCAAGTTCCAGGAAGCCGTGATCGGGGGCGACGCCGCCGCCGCCAACTGCGCCTTCGTCGAGGCCCAGTCCGAGCTGATGCGCGCCGTCACCAAGGGTGTGGTTCACAAGAACACGGGCTCGCGCAAGGTCTCGCGCCTGCATGCCCAACTGAAGAAAATGTCGGCGGCTTAAACCACTAGGTACGTCTACGTACACAGGCGTCTTCAGCGGGTGATCACGCCGCTGTCATGCGAAAATCCAGCGATTTCAACGGCGAGTAAGCATCAGCTTACTCGCCGTTTCGCCGTGTGCGGATAAGTCTTCACAGCGGAACTCCGCTCGCCGAACAGGCGAAATCAAGATTTTCCTAGGCGTGATTTGGCTTTAGCGGAGTCAAACAATTTAACTGCGAATCGGCTCGCGAATCAGCGTTGACCCACGCCGCGCCGAGCGTAAGTTTTGGGCTCTAACGCACTTCCATCCCCACACGGATGAAGACGGGGCGGGGGCGAGCCCCTGCGCCAGCGGGAGACGTCTGTCCGCGAGGTCGCACCCACCCTTGAAGCTCACACTTCAAGGGACAGGAGAATGCGTCCCTGGATCGACCGACCCGGCTTGGGGTCCGGAACCGCACGGTCCGGGATGGTATGACTTTTTCAGGGCGGGTGATCGGACGATGGGGGGCTTGGCGTTGGCGAACATGACGGACCCGGACCGGATCTGGAACGAGGCCTCGTTGAGGCTCCGGGCCGAAATTGGCGACGGACCGTTCAGCTCCTATATCGCGCCTTCGGCAGTGCGGATTGACGGGGGCGGTCAGCTGATCCTGGTGACTCCGACCGGCTATGCCCGTGACTGGGTGCGCAAGAATGCGCTGCGCCGTCTGAACGAGCTGTGGCTGGGCCTCGACGGCCTGTCGCGCCGCCTGGAGGTGCGTTGCCGCGCCGAGGTGACCTCCGCCCCTCCAGCCTCGTCCGTGGCCTCCGCCGTGGCCATCCAGCCCCTTTCGGGAGCCCCCCTCTCGGCGGCCCATGAGCAGACACCGATGGCGCCGACGGTCGGCCCCGTGACCGACGGCGCCCGTGCCGTGCGCGCCGCTGGCCTTCAGGAGCGGCTGACCTTCGATAGCTTCGTGGAGGGCCAGGGCAACGCCTTTGCCCTGGCCATCGCGCGCCAGACGGCGTCCTGGGCCGACGGCCACTTCAACCCGATCTTCTTCTGCGGCCCCTATGGCTACGGCAAGACCCACCTGCTGAACGCCATCGCCTGGGAGGCGCAGCGTCTGCGCCCGGACGCAAAGGTGGTCTATCTGACTGCCGAACGCTTCCTGTCGACCTTCGTTAAGGCGATGCAGGACCGCTCGACCGCCGCCTTCAAGGAAAGCCTGCGCTCGGCCGACATGCTGCTGCTGGATGACGTCCAGTTCGTGGGCGGCAAGGCCTCGACGCAAGAGGAACTGCTGTCGACGCTGACGGCCCTGATCGAGGACGGCAAGCGGATCGTCCTCTCAGCCGATCGCCCGCCGATGGCCCTGACCGAGGTCGAGCCGCGCCTGCGCAGCCACCTGGCCGCCGGCCTGACCTGCCCGGTGGAGCCCGCCGACCGCGCCCTCAAGATCGCCGTGGCCGAGAACCGCCTCGCCGCCTTCGCCCGCATGGGCGTGGTGTCCGGCGAGGCCTCGCGCGAGGTGCTGGAACAGGTCGTCGACCGGACCCCGGGTTCGGTGCGCGAGCTCGAAGGCGCCGTGAACACCTTGGCCGCCGCGGCCGGATCGCGGCTGTCGTCCCTGGGCGTGGAAGAGACCCTGACCCTGCTGGGATCGGCCTTGCGGGGCGGGCCCGAGCGCCGGATCACCGTGGACGAGATCCAGAAGACGGTGGCCGAGCATTTCAACATGAAACAGGCGGACCTGCTGTCGGAACGCCGCACGCGCGCCGTGGCCCGTCCGCGCCAGATCGCCATGTGGCTGTGCAAGCAGCACACGACCCGCTCCTATCCCGACATCGGCCGTCGCTTCGGCGGACGCGACCACACCACGGTCCTGCACGGCGTGCGCAAGATCGAGGAGCTGATGCCGCTGGACGAGCAGATCGCCCGCGATGTCGAGGCCCTGACGCGGAAGCTGCGGGGTTAGGCGACCGTTTGGCGGTCTTGGCGGATCCAGCCGTCGAGATGGCGGTGTCGGCGGTTCACGTCCCGGAAAATTTGCGGTTCACGGGCGCCCCGGATGGGCGGTCCGGAAAGCGTCTTTAACCTCCGGCGAGACGTCCTCGTAGACCTCGCCCGGGACAAAGGTCGCCGTCGGTCGGCGGCGGCGGCCGTCATGATGGAAGCGGCGGATGGCGCCGGTGGACATGTCCCTTCAACGCTCATCCGCCGCCGGTTCGATGATCAGGGACGGGCGGGGATGTTCAGGCCGCGCGCCACGGCCGGACGGGCCTCGCACCGGGCGACCCACGCCTGGACGGCCGTCAGCGACGACCAGTCGACCAGATCGCCGGCCTCGTAGAAGCCTGGCACCGCCCGGACCCAGCCGATCAGGGCGATGTCCGCGATGGTGAACCCGGCCCCCATGATAAAGTCGCGACCCTTCAGTCGTTCCTCGAGCACGCCCAGCAAACGCTTCGCCTCGGTCACGAACCGGTCGCGCGGTCGCTTGTCCTCATAGGCCGCGCCCGCGAATTTGTGGAAGAAACCCATCTGCCCGATCATCGGGCCCACGGCGCCCACCTGCCAGAAGACCCATTGCAGGGTTTCGTAGCGGGCGGCGGGATCGGTCGGGATCAGCTTGCCGGTCTTGTCGGCCAGATAGATCAGGATGGCGCCCGATTCCCAGAGGCCCATCGGCTGTCCGCCCGGGCCGTCGGGATCGAGGATGGCCGGGATCTTGCCGTTCGGGTTCAGCGACAGATAGTCGGGCGTCCAGGTCTCATTCTTCATGATGTCCACCAGGTGGACCTCGTAGGGGAGACCAATCTCCTCCAGCATGATCGAGGCCTTCACCCCGTTGGGCGTCGGCAGGGAATAGAGCTGCAGCCGGTCGGGGTGGGCGGCCGGAAACTGGCGCGTGATCGGGAAGGCGGAGAGATCGGTCATTGGCTGCCGTGACGGTTGCTGATGACGCCCATGTCGGGTGACGGTCCGTGCGCCGCAAGGGGCGCCGAGGCGCCGCCTCACACATCCGCGCATGCCGTCAGACTCTGTCGGGTTGCCGCGCGCCGGGAAGCGAGGCCTTATCCGGACCTCACCAACCAGGAGGCGCCCGATGGCCCACAAGTTCGAAGTCTACAAGGACAAGGCCGGCGAGTTCCGCGTCCGGTTCAAATACAACTCGGAGATCATCTTCTCGACCGAGGGATACTCGGACAAGTCGGGCGCCAGGCGCGCGATCGAGTCGATCAAGAAATACGTCGGCGACGCGGAAACCGTCGAGATCGAATAGGGCCTAGTCCGGCTCGCGCTCGCCGGTCTCCTGCGGGGGAACGGCGATCAGCCAGCCCTCGGCCAGATGCAGGTCCGGCACGGCCGCTTTCGTGAACGGCAGGTACCAGGTCTGGCCGCCCGCGACCGGCGTGATCTCCAGCATGTCGTCCGCGCCGAAATTCTGCACCGCCTTGACCATGCCCAGGACCACGCCGTCCACGTCGCGGGCCTCCACGCCGATCAGGTCGGCGAGGTAGAATTCGTCCTCCTCGGGCGCCGGGAAGGCGTCGCGGGGGACATAGAGTTTCAGGTTGCGAAGGGCGTCGGCCTCTTCCTTGGTGGCGATCTCTTTCGCCCGCCCGACGACGCCGTCCTTCGTCGCCCGTGTCTGGGTCAGGGTCAGGCCGTGCGAGCCGTCGGCGCGCAGCAGGGGGCCGTAGTCGGTCAGCGCCAGCGGATCCGCGGTATAGGCCGTGATCCGCACCTCGCCCTTGACCCCGAACCCGCCGGCGACATGGCCGACGAGGATGAGTTTGGGTTTGGTGTTGGGCATAAGAGAAATCCGCTCATCCCCGCGAAAGCGGGGACCCAGTTCTTTTGTGAATCACCGGCCTGGATCGACGGTGCCGCCAAGCAGGCGGCGCCGATCGCCCAAATCGCTGGGTCCCCGCCTCCGCGGGGATGAGCGGACAATGAAGCCTTAGGCCTCGGTCTTCTCTTCCTCGGCGGCGCCTTCGGCCGGAGCCTCTTCGACGCTGACCTCTGCGGAGCCTTCAGCTTCAGCGGCCGGAGCTTTTTCAACCGGGGCCTCTTCGACAGCCGGGGCGTTTTTCGCGGCTTCAGCCGCAGCGGCGGCCTCTTCCTTGGCCCGGACAGCGGCTTCAGCGGCCTCGATCTTCGCAGCGGCCTCGGCCTCGGCGCGGTCGGCTTCGCGCTGGGCGCGCTCGGCGGTGCGTTCCTGGGCCTTCTTGCCCGGAGCGCCCTTGTTCGGGTTGTTCGACTGGGTCCACTTGACCTTGCCGGCCAGGGCTTCGTCCTGGCTCTGCGAGATGAAGCGCGCGACGCGGTCGGTCGGCTGGGCGCCCTTGCCGAGCCATTCCGAGATGCGGTCGGCCTTCAGGGTGATGCGCGGCTTGTCGCCGTCCTTGGGCAGCATCGGGTTGTAGGTGCCGACGCGCTCGATGAACTTGCCGTCGCGGGGAGCATGCGAGTCGGCAACCACGATGTAGTAGTAGGGGCGCTTCTTGGCGCCGCCGCGGGCCAGACGAATCTTCAGCATTTCGGTCTTCTTTCTACGGGATCAGTTTTTCTTGGTGGGTAGACCGGGAAGGCCCGGAAGGCCTCCCGGGAGTTGTCCGCCACCCAGTCCGGCGAGCCGGTCCTGGAGGGCTTTCATTTCGTCGGTGCCGGGTTCGGGCATCTTGCCGCCCCCCATGGCCTTCAAACGGTTGAGGTCGGCGCCGCCCATGCCGGGCGCGCCGCCGCCGCCGAGACCGCCCAGCATGGCGGCCATCTGCTGCATCTTGCGCGGCCCGCCCTTTGACATGGACTTGACCATGTCGGCCATCTGGCGGTGCTGCTTCAGCAGGCGGTTGAGGTCCTGGACCTCGACCCCGGCGCCGGCGGCGATCCGCTTGCGGCGGCTGGCGTTCAGCAGGTCGGGCTTCTTGCGCTCGGCCTTGGTCATCGAGGAGATGATGGCCTCCTGGCGCAGGATCATGCGGTCGTCGACGCCGCTCTCCGCCATCTGGTTCTTCTTCTTGGCCACCCCAGGCAGCATGCTCATGATGCCCTGAAGACCGCCCATCCGCTTCATCTGCTGCAGCTGGGCCGCGAGGTCGTTGAGGTCGAACTGACCCTTGGCCAGCTTGCGGGCCATGGCCTCGGCCTTGGAGGCGTCCAGGTCCTGGGACGCCTTCTCGACCAGGGCGACGATGTCCCCCTGACCCAGGATGCGGCCGGCGACACGGCGGGCGTCGAAGACTTCGAGCGCGTCGACCTTCTCGCCCGAGCCCATGTATTTGATCGGCAGGCCGGTGACAGCGCGCATCGACAGCATGGCGCCGCCGCGACCGTCGCCGTCGGCGCGGGTCAGGATCAGGCCAGTCAGGGGCAGGCGGTCGTGGAAGGCCTTGGCGGTGCGGACCGCGTCTTGGCCGGTCAGGCTGTCGGCGACCAGCAGGGTCTCGACGGGCTTCGAGATGTCGGCGACCTCGGCGACCTCGGCCATCAGGCCCTCGTCGAGGGTGATGCGGCCGGCGGTGTCGAGGATCAGGACGTCGAAGCCCTGTAGCCTGGCCGAGGTCAGGGCGCGGCGGGTGATCTGGACCGCGCTCTCGCCGGCCACGATCGGCAGGGTCACGACTTCGATCTGTTTGCCCAGCTGGGCCAGTTGTTCCATCGCGGCCGGACGACGCGTGTCCAGCGAGGCCATCATGACCTTCTTGCGATCGAACTTCGTCAGGCGCAGCGCCAGCTTGGCCGATGACGTCGTCTTGCCCGAGCCCTGCAGGCCGGCCATCAGGATTACGGCGGGCGGCGTGGCGTTCAGGTTGATCGGGGTCGGCTCGTCCCCGCCCAGCATCTCGACCAGGCCGTCATAGACGATCTTGACCACCTGATCGGCCGGCTTGACCGAACGGATGACGTCCTCGCCGGTGGCGCGCTCGGTGGCGAAGGCGATGAAGTCCTTGACGACGGGCAGGGCGACGTCGGCCTCCAGCAGGGCCACGCGCACTTCGCGCATCGCCTCCGCGACGTCCTTTTCGGACAAGGCGCCGCGGCCGGTGATCCGGTCGAAAACGCCTGTCAGTCGCTCGTTCAGAGCCTCGAACAATTCACTACCTCGCCAGCCCCTCAGGGCGTTCAGGCCGACACCGAACCGATCTCCATAGCGAAGCGACCTCTGGCGACGATCACGTCGGCAGAGGGTTCTCGCCATCCTCGTCCCGTCGAAACGGGGGGCGTGATGGTGGAGACGCAGGTTCAATTGCGCCGGAAGCCGCGGCTTATGAGGGAAATGAGGCGATTTGTCGAATCCTGTCGAACGAAGTCGGCCAACCGGCTCAGGAAACAGCATCGCACATCCGGTTTCAGCGTTGCTCTTTACAAGGACCGATCGGAAACCCGCTGATACGGTCGCGCTTTACAGCCTCCCCGCTGCACGAGATGACCATGCCCGTATCCGCCGAAGCCGCTGCTGACGACCGCCTGCGCGAGGAGGTGCGGCTGCTCGGCGGCCTGCTCGGCGAGGTGATCCGGGACGAGGGGGGGCAGGATCTCTATGACAGGATCGAGGCCGTGCGGGTGGCCTCGGTCGGCTATCACCGCCACCCGGGCGCCAAGGGATCGGCCGAGCTGGAGCGGCTGCTCAACGAATTGTCGCTGGATGACGCGGTCGGGCTGGCGCACGGGTTCGCGGTCTTCTCCCTGCTTGCCAATGTCGCCGAGGATCGGGCCGGGAGGCGCCGCGCGCGCAGCCAGACGGCTGAGGGGGCGCGGCCGGATACTCCCGAGGGAGCCCTGGCCCGGCTGACTGCGGCGGGACGGACGGTCGAGGAGGCGCGGGTCCTGCTGTCCGAGGCGCTGATCTCGCCGGTACTGACGGCCCACCCGTCGGAGGTGCGCAGGAAGAGCGTCATCGACCGGATCGCCGCCGTGTCCGACCTGCTGGATGCCTGCGATCGCCCAGGTTTCGAGGAAGGGGGCCTGGCCTGCGCGCCGGAGGTCATGAAGGCGGGCCTGCGTCGTCAGACGGTGATCCTGTGGGCTACGCGGCTGGTGCGGACGACCGGCTTGGTGGTGCAGGACGAGATCGACACCGTCGTCTCGTTCTTGGAGCGGGTGTTCCTCAAGGTCGCGCCTGAGCAGTTGATCGACTGGCGTCGGAGGCTGGACGCGCCGGATCTCAAGCCTTTTATCCGCATCGGCGCCTGGGTGGGCGGCGATCGCGACGGCAATCCCAATGTCGATGCCAGCGCGCTGAGGGCCGCCTTCGCCACGCTGGCCAAGGCGGTGATGCGCCACTATCTGGAGGCGACGAACGCGTTGGGCGCCGAGCTTAGCCTGTCAGGTTCGCTGGCGAAAATCAGCCCCGCTCTGAAGGCCTTGGCCGAGGGGTCGGGCGACGGTTCCCCGCACCGGGCCGATGAGCCCTATCGCCGGGCCCTGAGTCAGATCTACGCCCGGCTTTCTGCGACCCACCCGATCCTGACGGGACAGACCGCGCCGCGGCCGGCCCCGTTCGCCGCCCCGCCCTATGCCGGGCCCGGCGAGTTCCGGACCGACCTCGCCGTGCTGCATGACAGTCTGGTCGCCAGCCATGGGGCGGTGTTCGCCGACGACGGCCTGTCGCGCCTGATCGCCACGGTCGATGTATTCGGCTTCCACATGGCGACCCTCGACCTGCGCCAGAATTCCGACGTCCATGCGCGGGTTGTGGGCGACCTGCTGAAGGTCGCGGGGGTTTGCGATGACTATGCAGCGCTCGAAGAGGAGGCGCGGCTGGTCTTGCTGGCGACCGAACTGGCGGCGCCTCGCCTGCTGTTCAGTCCCTATGCGACCTACAACCCCGAGACCCTGAAGGAGCGGGCGATCCTGGAGGCGGCGGCCGAGGCGCTGGCGAAGTTCGGGCCGGACGCGATCCGCACCCATATCGTGTCCAAGACCGACGCCGCCTCCGACATGCTGGAGGTCTATCTGCTGCTCAAGGAGGTCGGTCTCTATCGGCCCGAAAATCCCGCCGCCTGTCCGATCCAGGCCGCGCCCCTGTTCGAGACCATCGACGACCTGAGAGGCGCCAGGCCCACGCTGGAGCGGCTATTCCAGGAGCCGTGCGCGCTTGCCGTCGCAAAGGCGCGCGGCGTCCAGGAAGTGATGATCGGCTATTCGGATTCGAACAAGGACGGTTCCTACCTGACCTCGACCTGGGAGCTGCATGAGGCGTCGCGGGCATTGCTGACGGTGACCCAGGCCGCGGGTTTGAGGCTGCAACTGTTCCACGGCAGGGGCGGGGCGGTCGGGCGTGGCGGCGGGTCGAGCTTCGCCGGGGTGCTGTCGCAACCGACGGGAACGGTCGCGGGCCGCATTCGCATCACCGAACAGGGCGAGGTCATCGCCAACAAATATGGCGAGCCGGACGTGGCGCGCCGGAACCTTGACGCCCTGACCGCCGGGACCCTGATCGCGTCTCTGGCGCCGCCGCCGGACGAGGCGATGACGGCCAAGCACGGCAAGACCGCCTCGGCTCTTTCGGTGGCCTCGATGGCCGCCTATCGGGCCCTAGTTTACGAGACGCCGGGCTTCGTCGACTATTTCCGCGCTGCCACCCCGATCAACGAGATCGCCGAGCTGAAGATCGGTTCGCGCCCCACGTCGCGGACGGCCTCGACCGCCATCGAGGATCTACGCGCCATCCCCTGGGTGCTGAGTTGGTCGCAGAGCCGGGTCATGCTGCCGGGCTGGTTCGGCTTCGGCTCGGCGGTGCAGGGTCAGGACATGGCCGAGCTGCAGGCCATGGCGAAGGCGTGGCCCTTCTTCCGTACCCTGGTCCAGAACATGGAGATGATCATGGCCAAGTCGGACATGACCATCGCGCGGCGCTACGCCTCGCTCGTGCCCGACCAGACGCTGGCGGCGACTATCTTCGGGGCCTTGCAGGCCGAGTGGGACCGGACGCGCGACGCTGTGCTGGCTATCACGGGTCAGGCCGAGCTGCTGGGCGGCCAGCCTGAGCTCAACCGGCTGATCCTTCTGCGCATGCCCTATGTCGAGCCGCTGAACCACGTGCAGATCGAACTGATCCGCCGGCGTCGGGCGGGCGACGACGATCCCCGGGTGCGCGAAGGCATTCTGCTGGCGATCAACGGGGTGGCAGCGGGACTGCGCAACAGCGGCTGAGTGGAACGGCCACGCTTCATGGCCGCGATTTCATTAAGTGTCGTTTTTCGGCCTCGGGTTCCTCACGGCGAGGAAACAATCGGGTCGCACTCAGGTCAGGTCGCCGCAAAGAGCGACAAGCACCAGGAGCCAAGTGATGATCCGTTTCGCCCTCGCTGTCGCCGTCCTTTCCGCCGGAGCCGCCTCGGCCTCCGAATATCGCATCCCGATCGGCGACCTCAACTTCGCCACGCCCGAGGGCGCGTCGGCCTTCGATCTGCGCGTCCGGGGCATGGCCAATACCGCCTGCGTGTCCGGCACGCCTCTCGACCAGGCGCGATGCCGTGTCGCTTTCCGCGAAGAAGCCCTGCGCCAACTGCCTGATGCCCGTCGCGAAGACTATGCCCGCACTCGCAGCGGGCGGGTCGTCGTTCAGACGCCTGTTGATCCAAGCTAAATCCAATCCGCTTCGGGGGTGTGGCTCGACAAGCGCCACTGTTCACGGGTTTGAAGCGATTGTCCGCGATCCTGCCGGTTCAGTAACGGCAGTCGCGCATGACCGAACACATCTCCGAGGCCGAGTCTTCGTCCATTGCCCTGGCGGCGCTGGAGAGCTCCGGCGCGGGTTGGTGGCGGGTCCTCGATACCGAGACGGCCTGGTGCTCGCCCCGGATGTACGACCTTTTCGGCCTGCGTCCCGAAGATGGCCTGCCCACTATAGACCAGCTGTATCGGCTCTATCATCCCGACGACGCCAATCTGGCGTCCCGGTCGCTCATGAAGCTGTTCAGCAGCGACGCGCCGACGACCCTGCGTTACCGGGCGGTGCATCCGTCGGGCGAGGTGCGCCAGCATCTGAGCTGGGGGCGGTGCCAGCTGCCGGACGCCGAGGGGCGTCGCTGGCTGGCCGGCATGGTTCTCGACGTCACCGACCATGTCGATGACGCGACCCTGATCGAGGGCGAGCGCGCCTTCCGCTTTGTGGCCGACCACACCTCGGACATGGTGGTGCGTCATCGGATGGGCGCGGGCCTGACCTATGTCTCGCCGGCTTCCCGGGCCGTGTTCGGCTATTCGCCGTCTGAAATGCTGGGCAAGGCCCCCGCAGACCTGGTGGCGCCCGAGGATGTAGTTCGCATCCGCGCCCTTCTGGCCCAACGGATCGCCAGACGCGAGGCGGTCTCGGCCGAGGGCTATGAGTATCGCGGCATTCACAAGGACGGCCACCTGGTCTGGCTGGAGGCCAATCCTCGTCTGGTGATCAACGGCGCCGGCGCGCTGACCGAGATCGTCGATGTCGTGCGCGACATCTCGGCTCGCAAACAGGCCGAGGCCGAACTGCACGCCGCCCGCCTCGAGGCCGAGGCGGCGTCGCGGGCCAAGAGCGAATTCCTGGCGAATATGAGCCACGAGCTGCGCACGCCACTGACGAGCATCCTCGGCTTCTCGCGCCTGATCGGCGCGGGCGGCGGGCTGTCGGAGGGCGACAAGGGCTATCTGGATCTGATTCGCAGCGCGGGCGAGACCCTGCTGACGGTCGTCAACGACATCCTCGACTTCTCCAAGCTGGAGGCCGGTGCCCTGACGCTGGACCCGGAACCCTTCTCGATCGCGGCCTTGGGCGAGGGCGCGACCGCCCTGCTGCGGAACCAGGCCGAAGCGAAGGGACTGGCCCTGACCTGCGAGGTCGGCGACGACGTCCGACTGACCGGTGACGTGAACCGCCTGAGGCAGGTGCTGCTGAACCTGTTGAGCAATGCGGTGAAGTTCACCGAGCGCGGCTCCGTCCGACTCTCGCTCGCGACAGAAGAGCGCGCCGACGGTTCGACCGTGTTGCGCGTCACGGTCACCGACACCGGGGTCGGGCTGGACCCTGCCCACATCGACCAGATGTACGACCGCTTCACCCAGGCGGACGGATCGGTATCGCGCAAGTTCGGCGGCACGGGTCTGGGGCTCGCGATCTCGCGCCGGCTGCTGGACATCATGGGCGGAGAGATCGGCGCTACAAGCGACGGCGCCACGGGTTCCACCTTCTGGTTCCGCGTGCCGCTGGTCCGGTCGGGTGTCGAGACACTCCCCGATGCCGAGCCGTCTGGTGGTGCGCCCGCGCGTCCTTTGCGGGTGCTGCTGGCCGAGGACAACCCGGCCAACCGGACGCTGATCGCGGCCCTTGTCGGCTCGATGGGCGTGTCGCTCGACACGGTCGAGAACGGCGAGGAGGCGGTGCAGGCCGCTGCGACCGCAGCCTATGACCTGATCCTCATGGACATGCAGATGCCGGTCATGGACGGACCGGCGGCGACGCGCGCGATACGCGCCTCGGGTGATTCCACGCCGATCGTGGCCCTGACCGCCAACGTCCTGCCTGAACAGATAGAACAATGCCGCGCGGCCGGGATGCAGGGCCATGTCGCCAAGCCCATCGACCCGCGCGCCCTCATGGCAGCGCTCAGGGACTACGCCCGCCCGGCTCACGAAAAAGCCGCCGCAACCGGAGCTGCGGCGGCCTGATCGCCCGTGCCTTGTCTCTTACGAGACCGGGAAGCCCCGGACCCGCAGCAGGGCGGCGACGTCGGGGTCACGGCCCCGGAAGGCGCGGTAGGCGTCGCCCCGATCCGTGGTGTTGCCCGGCGCCAGGATGATCGACTTGAACCGGCCGCCGATGTCCGGATCGAACACGTCGCCCGAAGCTTCGAAGTAAGCCCAGGTGTCGGCGTCCATCACTTCCGACCACAGGTAGCTGTAGTAGCCGGCCGAGTAGGCGTCGGAGGTGAACAGGTGATTGAACTGCGGCAGGCGGTGCCGCATCACGATCTCATGCGGCATGCCCAGACGGGCCAGCGAGGCCTTCTCGAAGGCGTCGATGTCGGTCGGCGGCGTTGCCTGGGTGTGCAGGTCCATGTCGACCATGGCGGACGACAGATAGCTGACGGTCGCATAGCCCTGGTTGAAGGTGGCCGAGGCCTGGACCTTGTCGACCAGGGCCTGCGGCATGGCCTCGCCGGTCTGGTAGTGCTTCATGAAGCCATCGAGGATCGGGCGCGACAGCACCCAGTGCTCGTGAACCTGCGACGGATATTCCACGAAGTCGCGCGGGGTGTTTCCGTAGGAGGGGTAGGTCACGACTGACGACAGATAGTGCAGGGCGTGGCCGAACTCGTGGAACAGGGTCTCGGCGTCGTCGAGCGAGATCAACAGCGGCTCGCCGGCCCCCGGCTTGACGAAGTTATTGTTGTTCGAGGCCAGCACCGGCTTGGAGCCGTCCAGCGTCGAGAACGACCGGTAGGTGGTCATCCAGGCGCCTGACCGCTTGCCAGCGCGGGCGAAGTCGTCGGCGTAGTAGAGACCGATCAGGCGACCCGAGGTCTTGTCGGTGACCTCGTACAGTTTGACGTCGCCCTCGAAGACCGGAGCCGTCGATTGCGGCTTGGGGGTGAAGACGAAACCGTACAGGCGCTCGGCCATATAGAAGGAGGCGTTTCGCACGGCGCCCAACTCGAAGTAGGGCTTCAGCTGGTTCTGATCGAGGTCGTACTTATCCTTGCGGACCTTCTCGGCGAAATACAGATAGTCCCACGGCTCGATGTCGAAACCGGCGATCGCCTTCATGTCGGCGACCTCTTCGGCGACCCTGGCCTTGGCCGGTTCCCACACGCGGTTCATCAGGCTTTGAGCGGCGGCCGGGGTCTTGGCCATCGTGTCCTGCATCCGCCATTCTGCGTGGTTGCGATAACCCAGCAGCTTGGCGCGCTGGTCGCGCAGGCGGACGATCTCGGCGATGGTTGCGTTGGTGTCGTTGCGGTCGCCGTTGTCGCCACGGTTGACGAATTTGCGCCAGACCTGCTCGCGCAGGGCGCGGTCGTCGGCGAAGGTCAGGAACGGATCGACGCTGGATCGCGTATTGACGATGGCCGCACCCTGGAGATTGCGCGAGGTCGCGGCGGCGCGGGCGGCGGCCTTGTTGGAATCCGGAAGTCCGGCGAGCCCGGCTTCGTTCGGGATGACCGTCCAGGTGTTCTCATCGGCCACGACCTTCTGGCCGAAGGCGGTGAAAGCGTTCGACAGGGCGGTGTTGATCCGGCCCAGTTCGGCCTTGCCGGCGGCGTCCAGATTGGCGCCCGAGCGGATGAAGGCGTCGCGCGAACGTTCGGCCAGACGCTTCTGCTGGGCATTCAGTCCGTCGCGGTCGGCGTTGTCGGCGACCGTCTTGATGCGCTGGAACAGGGGGACGTTGAAGGTGATCTCGTCGCCGGCGGCGGACAGCAGGGGGGAGACCTCCGTGTCCATCGCGTCATAGGCTTCGCCGCCGATGTTCGAGGTAGCGACGCCGTAGAGGTTCACCGCGCGATCCAGAGGCTGGCCGGCCAACTCCATCGCCACGATCGTGTTGGCGAAGGTCGGCGCTTCCGGATTGTTGGCGATGGCGTTGATGTCGGCGCGGTTCAGCTCGATGCCCTCGAGGATCGCTGCCTTCAGCTTCGGAGCGGTCATCGCGTTCCACGGCGGCACGCCTTCGTAGGGGCCGGTCCAGGGCTGCAACAGTTCGGCGCGCGGGGTCTGGGCGGGCAGGACGGCGCGGGCGATGCGCGCTTCCCCGGCCACGGCGGCGGGGTCCGGCGCGGTGAAACCGGCGGAGCCGGCGCCCGCGCTGGCGCATCCGGCGAGGGCCATCAGGCTCGCGCCGCCGATAAGGACCTGGCGCCGAGGAAGGGGCATGGGCATGGTGGAATCCTGTTCATCTGACTCTGTTGCGCGGTACCCTAGGCCTCAGTCGCCTGACCGTCACATGAACAGGAAGTAATCCCGTTGGACGAGGACGCAAGCGCCCGCTAAACGCCGGGACATGGCGATAGGCGTATTCGATAGCGGCGTGGGCGGTCTGACGGTCCACCGCGAGCTGACCCGGCGGTTCCCGGCGCGGGACTTCATCTACCTGGCGGATCAGGCCAATGCGCCTATCGGGTCGAAGACCGGCGAGGAGATCGTCGACATCACCCGGAACGGCTGCGAGCGGCTTTTCCAGGCGGGCGCCAGCGTCATCGTTCTGGCCTGCAACACCGCGTCCGCCGTCGCCCTGAGGCGCCTGCAGCAGACCTGGGTGCCCGAGGCCTCGAAGCGTCACGGGCGGCCGGTCAATGTGCTGGGCATCATCGTCCCGACCATTGAGGCCGCGACGGGCCTGCCCTGGACCTACGAGGCGGAGCGTCGCGGCGACAAGGTCGAGGCCATCGACATCACCGGCGTCTTCTGTACCGCCGCCACCGCGATCAGCCGGGTCTACGAGATCGAGATCGACAAGCGCCGCGAAGACCTGGCGGTCTTCTCGGAGCCCTGCCCGGGCCTGGCCGGACTGATCGAACTCGGCGCGCCCGTCGAGGAACTGACGGTCGTGATCGGCGACCACGTCGATGCGCTCCGCCGCCGGATCGGTCGTCATCCGGACAAGGCCATCCTCGGCTGCACCCACTACGAGATCGTGGCGCACATTTTCGCCGCCGCCCTGCCGCCCGGCACGCCCCTGATTCACCAGCCGACAGCGGTGGCCGATGCGCTTGAGCGGTATTTCGAGCGGCATCCGGAGTACGGTCTGGGCGAGAGCGGCCGTCGCGACTTCATCACCACAGGCAAGACGGGCCCGCAGTCGGATATGGTCAGCCAGTTCTGGGGCGAGCCGCTGAGTTTCGACGCGGCTTGACTTGACGGACCGGCGTTCCGGGCGCCCGATGCGGGCGGGAGGACCTGCCATGATCCGCAGCGCCAAGATCGCTCTGGATGTTCTGCTGTGTGGCGCGTCTGTGCTGCTGGCGGTCATAATAACCAGTTCCTACGCTCGCGCCGAGGTCGTCTCCCGCTCCGCCGACGGCTTCACCCTGCGCTTCGCCGAGGGGGCAGAGGCCGCGCCGGAGGATGTGGTGACCGCCGTCTCCGAACTGCCCCGGTGGTGGGACCCAGCACACACCTACACAGGAGATGCCGCGAACCTGTCGCTGGCCTTCGAGGAAGGCGGCTGTTGGTGTGAGCGGCTGGCCGACGGGACGATCTTCGAGCACGCCGTCGTCACGGGGATTATGGCGGACCGGGTGACGATGATCGCGGCGTTGGGCCCCCTCCACGACAAAACCACGAAGGCGGAGCTGACCTTCGGATCCGAGCCGGAGAACCGGGGCCGGCTGGTCACGGTCGATTTCGTGGTCGAGGGACCGGGCCTCGGCGCCATGGCCGACGGGGTCAACACGGTGATGGACCAGGCGTTCGATCGCCTGATCCATCAGATCGAATACGGCGAGCCGCCTCAGCCCTGAAGCGCGGTTTCCGAGGCCGCGATGCGGCTGGCGGCATGGACCACCGAGGCGATACGAAGCGCGGTCTGGACCTGGGCCGCCGGGACGCCGTGCTTGCGCAGTTCGCCCTCGTGGGCATCCATGCAGGCGCCGCAGCCATTGATGGCGCTGACAGCCGTGGACCACAGCTCGAAGTCCATCTTGTCCACGCCTGGATTGGCCAGGACGTTCATCCGCAGGCGCGCCGGGATGGTCGTGTATTCCTGGTTCTTCATCAGGTGCAGCGAGCGGTAGTAGATGTTGTTCATGCCCATGATGGCCGCGGCGGCCTTGGCGGCGGTCATGGCCTCGGGCGAGAGCTTTTCACCCGCGGCGGCCTCAATGGCGCGCACGACCGGAGCGAAGCCGACGGCGTGGGCGGAGGCGAGGAAACAGCCCCATTTCTGCTGGTCGTTCAGGACGGTCTCGGAGGCGAGGGAGCCGAGGTTCAGCGAGATGTCCTTGGCGTAGGCCGGCATCAGGTCGCGCAGGGTGTCAATCGACATGAAAGTTCTTTCGCAGCGTGCGGAATGAAGAAGGGCGGCGGCGTTGACCGCCGCCGCCCTCTGTTCGTCAGACAGGGAGGCCGGCCTCAGGCCGCGAGCGTCTCGCCGCCGACCGGTCGGTTGCAGGCGCACAGTTCGTCAGTCTGCAGGGCGTCGACGACACGCAGGGTGTCGGCAGGGGCGCGGCCCACGTTCAGGTTGGTGACATAGACGTGCTGGATGACGTTGTGCGGGTCGACGACGAAGGTGGCGCGCAGGGCGACGCCTTCTTCCTCGTTCAGGATGCCCAACTGACGGGCGAACTTGCCTCCGTTGTCGGCGAACTGCCAGATCGGCAGCTTCGACAGGTCGGCGTGGTCGCGGCGCCAGGCCAGCTTGACGAATTCGTTGTCGGTCGAGCCGCCGAGGACAACGGTGTCGCGGTCTTCGAAGTCGCGGGCCAGAGAGGCGAACTCGGCGATCTCGGTCGGGCAGACGAAGGTGAAGTCTTTCGGATAGAAGAAGATGACCTTCCACTTGCCTTCGAACGACTCATTCGTGACGGGCTCGAACGCCGAGACGCCGTTTTCTTCGTGGGAGTTGAAGCCCGGCTTCACGCCGATGACTTTGAATTCAGGCAGTTTTTCGCCGACGCCGAGCATGGGGTATCCCTTTCGGAGGAAACAAGAATGTCTATGAGGCGGTCGCCGGGGATTGCATGCCGCGGTTGCGAAATGGCGGTTGCGCCGCACAAAGTCAACCGATAGAAGACCTGTCAATCATAGATAATATCTATGGATTCGAGAGAGGCCGCCTATGCTCCCGACCCTTCGCCAGCTGCAGTATCTGAAGCTGCTGTCCGAGCACGGCTCATTCAGCCGCGCCGCCGAGGCGGCGCATGTCAGCCAGCCGGCCCTATCCTCGGGCGTGCAGGAATTGGAACGCGTCCTGGGCGCGCCCGTCGTCGAGCGCACACGCGGCAACGTCCAGTTGACGGCGGTCGGGGCCGAGGCCTGCCGCCGGGCCGAGGACGTGCTGGCGCGAACCGAGGATCTGGTCGAGGCGGCGAAGAACGCGGGGCGTCCGTTGTCGGGGCGGTTGCGTCTCGGCATCATTCCGACCGTGGCGCCCTTCCTGTTGCCGGCGACCCTGCCCGGGCTGAAGCAATCCTATCCGGCGCTGCGTCTGTTCATCCGCGAGGATCTGACGCCGCGCCTGATCGCGGGGCTCAAGGCGGGTCAACTGGACTGCGCCGTCATCGCCCTGCCATACGACGCGCCCGGCATCGAACACGCCCGGATCGGCGACGATGAGATACTGGCCGTTGCGCCCATCGACCACCCGCTGGCTGCGCCGGGCGATATCCAGCCCGGAGCGCTGAAGGCTGAGGATCTGATCCTGCTGGAAGACGGGCACTGCTTGCGCGACCAGGCCCTGGCCGGGATCGACATGGAGGCGCCGCGCGGCGAGGACGTCTTCGCCGCCACCTCGCTCCATACCCTGGTGCAGATGGTCTCGTCCGGCCTCGGCGTGTCCTTCCTTCCCGCGATGGCGGTGAGGGCCGGGCTCGCCGACGACAAGGGCGTCGTCATCCGCCATTTCGCCGCTGAAGCGCCGCGCCGCGAGATTGTCGTCGCCTGGCGATCGGGTTCGAGCCGGGCAGCGGAAGCGCGGCTTCTGGCAGAAGCAATGCGGCTGGATTGAGGGAAAACGTCTCCTCCCCATCGCTACGCGACGGGGAGGAGACGCAGGGATCAGCCTGCCAGGTTGCGCAGCACATACGGCATCACGCCGCCAGCCTTGAAGTAGTCGAGCTCCGTCTGGTTATCGATGCGGCAGCGGACCGGGAACCTGGCCATCTTGCCGTCCGACGGACGGAACAGCTCGACCCACAGGTCCTGGCGCGGCTTGAGCTTGCCGACGTTGACGTCCGACAGGCCGCGGATGGTGACGATCTCCTCACCGGTCAGACCCAGCTTGGACCAGCCCTCGGCCTTGAACTGCAGCGGCACCACGCCCATTCCGACCAGGTTGGAGCGGTGGATGCGCTCGTAGCTCTCGGCCAGCACGGCGCGGACGCCCAGCAGTCGGGTGCCCTTGGCGGCCCAGTCGCGCGATGAGCCGGTGCCGTATTCCTTGCCCGCGAACACGACCAGCGGCCGGCCCTCGGACTGGTAGCGCATGGCGGCGTCGTAGATCGACATGGTGTCGCCCGACGGGAAGTGTTTGGTCACGCCCCCCTCGATGTCCGGCGTGATCTTGTTGCGGATGCGGATGTTGGCGAAGGTGCCGCGCATCATCACCTCGTGGTGACCGCGGCGCGCGCCGTAGGAGTTGAACTCCTCGGCTTCGACGCCACGGTGGGTCAGATACTGGCCGGCGGGCGAGGTCTTCTTGATCGAACCGGCCGGGGAGATGTGGTCGGTCGTGATCGAGTCGCCGAAGATGGCCAGGACGCGGCCCTCGACGATGTCGGTGACCGGCGCCGGCTCCATCGACAGGCCCTCGAAATAGGGAGGGTTGGCGACGTAGGTCGAGGTCTCGTCCCATGCGTAGGTCTGGCCGCCCTCGACCGAGATACCTTGCCAGTGCTCGTCGCCCTTGAAGACATCGGCATAGCGTTTGGCGAACATGGCCGGGGTGACCGACTTCTTCTGGATCGCAGCGATCTCGGCGGACGTAGGCCAGACGTCCTTCAGGAAGACGTCCTTGCCCTTCTTGTCCTGACCGAGGGGCTGGGTGGTGATGTCGATGCGCATCGAACCGGCCAGGGCGTAGGCGACGACCAGCGGCGGCGAGGCCAGGTAGTTGGCCTGGACGTCCGGGTTCACCCGGCCTTCGAAGTTGCGGTTGCCGGACAGGACGCTGGTGGCGACGATGGCGTTCTCGTTGATCGCGGTCGAGATTGCCGGGTCCAGCGGACCGGAGTTGCCGATGCAGGTGGTGCAGCCGTAGCCGACCAGGTTGAAGCCCAGCGCGTCCAGCTCCTTCTGCAGGCCGGCTGCCGTCAGATAGTCGGTGACGACCTGCGAGCCCGGAGCCAGCGAAGTCTTGACCCAGGGCTTGGTCTTCAGGCCCAGCTTGTTGGCCTTCTGCGCCACCAGGCCGGCGGCGATCAGGACCGAGGGGTTGGAGGTATTGGTGCAGGAGGTGATGGCGGCGATGACCACATCGCCGTCGCCGATGTCGAACTTCTGACCCGGGACGGCGGCGCGGGGCGCATCCGTCGCACGGTTGAAGACGTCGGTCAGGGCGGTCTCGAACGAAGGGGCGGCGGTCGTCAGCTCGACCTTGTCCTGGGGGCGTTTCGGGCCGGCCAGGGACGGCACGACCGTCGAGATGTCCAGTTCCAGAACGTCGGAGAAGACGGGGTCTTCCGAGGTCTCGTCGATCCACAAGCCCTGAGCCTTGGCATAGGCTTCGACGAGGGCGACGCGCGCCTTCTCTCGGCCGGTGGCGGTCAAGTAGGCGAGGGTGGCGGCCGAGACGGGGAAGAAGCCGCAGGTGGCGCCGTATTCGGGGGCCATGTTGGCGATGGTCGCCTGGTCCTCGATGGTCATGTTCGGCAGGGCGTCGCCAAAGAACTCGACGAACTTGCCGACCACGCCCTTCTTGCGCAGCATCTGTGTGACGGTCAGCACCAGGTCGGTCGCCGTCGTGCCTTCCGGCATGGCGCCGGTCAGCTTGAAGCCGATGACCTCCGGGATCAGCATCGGGATCGGCTGACCCAGCATGGCCGCCTCGGCCTCGATGCCGCCGACGCCCCAGCCCAGGACGGCCAGGCCGTTGATCATGGTGGTGTGCGAGTCGGTGCCGACGACGGTGTCCGGATAGGCGACGGTCGCCTTGCCTTCGGCCACGGTCCAGACGGTCTGGGCGAGGTTCTCGAGGTTCACCTGGTGGCAGATGCCGGTGCCGGGGGGCACGACGCGGAAGTTGTTGAAGGCCGACGAGCCCCAGCGCAGGAATTTGTAGCGTTCGATGTTGCGCTCGTATTCGCGCTCGACGTTCTGGCCGAAGGCTTTCGCGGTGCCGAAGTTGTCGACCATGACCGAGTGGTCGATGACCAGATCGACGGGGACCAGCGGGTTGATCTTGGCGGCGTCGGCGCCGAGTTTGGCCATCGCATCGCGCATGGCGGCCAGGTCGACGACGGCGGGAACGCCAGTGAAGTCCTGCATCAGGACGCGGGCCGGGCGGAATGCGATCTCGTGCTCGACAGCGCCCTTGTTTTCGATCCAGGCGGCGACTGCGCGCAGGTCGGCTTCGGTGACCGAGACGCCGTCCTCGTTGCGCAACAGGTTCTCCAGCAGCACCTTCATCGAGCGCGGCAGGCGCGAGATCCCGGTCAGACCGGCTTCCTCGGCGGCGGGAAGGCTGTAATAGGCGTATTTCTTGCGCCCGACGGAGAGATCGCGCCGGGTGGAAAGGCTGTCGACTGACGGCATGGGAGAGGTCCTCTGGTCAAAGCCGCCCGGACATCCGGTTGCGCCGTCTCGCGGCAAACGACGGGGCGCACAGGTCCCCGTCGCGCGCGGCGACAGCCTGCTGCGACGAGGCCGGATATAGCCGTGGTTGCGGGGTGCGTCCATGTATCCACTTCGGCTGTGGAGACATTGAGAACGGATCGCAAATTTAAGGGCTTGCGGCCGTGATTTCGACCCTGTCCATCACCGACCTCCGGCTCGCCCGCGGCGAACGCAACCTCTTCAGCGCCCTGTCGTTCACGACGGCGTCAGGCGAGGCCGTGGCCCTGACCGGGGCGAATGGCGCGGGCAAGACCTCGCTGCTGCGCGCCATCGCCGGATTCATCCGACCGGAGGCCGGGACGATCGTGTTCCGCGAAACCGACGACGAGCCGATCGAAGCCGATCTGGCGCGGGCTCACCAGGTGCATCTTCTGGGCCACCTGGACGGGCTGAAGGGGCAGCAGACGGCTCGGGAAGAGCTGATGTTCCAGTCCCAATGGCTGGGCCACAGCCACCATGGCATCGAGGAAGCCATCGACACCCTGGGCCTGAAGCCGCTGCTCGACCTCGAGGTGCGTAAGCTATCGGCGGGACAGAGGCGCAGGCTGGCGCTGGCCCGGCTGATTGGATCGCCGCGCGCCCTGTGGCTGCTGGATGAGCCATTGAGCCCGCTGGATGCGAGGTGGCGCGAGGTGGTCGGGACGATGATGGCGCGACATCTGGCGGGCGGCGGCCTGATCCTGGCGGCGGTGCATGATCCGCTGCCGATGCCGACCCGGTCGCTGGATCTGGGGACGGGGCGATGAGGGCCGCATACATCCTCTTCAGGCGCGAACTAGCCCTGGCCTGGGGTGGCGGCGGCGGGCCGTTGCTGGCCTGCGGTTTCTTCGCCTGTCTGACGACGGTCGTGCCGCTGGCGGCGGGGGGCGATCCGACTGTGCTGAAACCGGTAGCTGCGGGGATCGCCTGGCTGGCGCTGGCCCTGTCGAGCCTGTTGTCGCTGGAGCGGCTGTTCGAGCGGGATCTGGAAGACGGAGCGCTGGACCTGCTTGCGACCGGGCCGCTGCCGCTGGAGGGGGTGTTCGCGATCAAGGCGGTCAGCCAATGGCTGGCGACCGGACTGCCGCTGGCCCTGACTGCGCCCCTCGCGGCGCTGGCCCTGGGTCAGTCGATCGAACTGGCGCCGCTGACGGCGCTGTCAGCTCTGATCGGGGGTCTGGGTTTCGCCTTCACCGGGGCGCTCGGGGCGGCCCTGGCGCTGGGAGCGAAGCGGGGCGGTCTGCTGATCGCAGTCGTGGTGCTGCCGCTGTTCATTCCGCCGGTGGTGTTCGGATCAGGCGCGCTCGACCGGGCGGCGGCGGGATTGAGCCCGCTCTCGGCGCTGGCGCTGCTGACGGCCTATGTGCTGTTCGCGGCCGTCATCGCCCCTCCGGCGGGCGCCGCGGCGATCCGCAGCGCCCAGGGGTAGTCGAGCCTCAGCGGACCGAGGCGTAGGTGTTCAGTGTCTGGGTCAGACGGCCATGCTCGCGCGTGTTCATGCAGCGAGGGGCGGACCAGGCCTCGCCGGTCGCGCGGGCCTGCAGCACCTGATCGGCGGTCACGAAGGTCGGGGGCGCGCCGTGCTCGCGGCGGAAGGCGCTTCGGGTCGCAGCGTCGTTCGTGCACATCATCACCACGCGCTGGGCGCCGGCGGGCGCCTCGGTCGGCAGGCGGTTCTGCTGCGCCAAGGCAGGGGCGGCGACGGACGCGGCCAGGGCGGCGACGGCGGCAATAGGGGTGAAACGGTTCATGGCGGGCTCCTCCTCAAGACCCGAAAGACATCAGGGTTCGGAGGAATAATGCGCGCAATTCCGGCTCTGTAAAGAAAATAAGACAAATCTGCTGCAAACGGATGAAAATGCCGATGGCTAGCAATCTCGAACAAGGGGCTTTGGCGCCTTTCCGGCGTCTGGCGCGTTGTGTTCCTCGGTGAAGCGCCTCCTCCCCAACCGTCTGAATTTGCCACCGAACTGGCGGGAAGTGCGCACGCGCGCCCTGGTTCTCGCCGGCGCGCGGATGCGTGAATGGCGCGACTGGGTGGTCGAGAACGATCCTGTTTTTGGCTCCTTCCGCCGCCCTGGGCGGACAGAGAAGGTTGCCGCCTCGGTCACTCTTCTGCTGATTCTGGCTGTGGCGATCTTCCTGCTGCTGTTCGACTGGAACTGGCTGAGAGAGCCGATCGGGCGCTGGGCCTCGGCGAAATATGATCGCGAGATCGCGCTCCAGGGCGAACTGGACGTCACCCTGTTCAGCTGGACTCCGTCGGTGATCGTGCGCGACCTGAAGTTCGGCGGTCCGGAGTGGGCGCGCGAGGCCGACACCGCCAATGTCGAACGGATCGAGGCGAAGTTCCGGCTGAGGAAACTGTTCGCCGGCCAGATCGAGATGCCGCTTCTGGCCGTCACGCGGCCCAAGGTCGTGCTGATCTCGACCAAGGACGGCCGGCAGAGCTGGGAGCTTGAGCCCAACAAGCCGGACAGCGGCGAGGGCATGAAGCTGCCGCTCATCAACCAGCTGGTGATCGAGGACGGCCTCATCTCGCTCGACGCCCAGGATCGCGACATCACCCTTGAAGCCGCGATCACCGCGCGAGAGGCGGCCAGCGCAGCCGACGGCGACACCGGCTTCCGGCTCACCGGCGAGGGATCGATCAACGGCTCGCCCCTGACACTGAAGATCGAAGGCGGGCCCTTCATCAATATCCGCCGCGACCGGCCCTATCGGTTCGAAGCGACCCTGGCCGGCGCGCGCTCCCGGCTGGTGGCGGATGGGTCTATCACCCGACCGTTCGATCTGGGTCAGTTCACATCGACCCTGAGCCTGCAGGGTCAGGACCTGAACGACCTCTATTTGCTGACTGGCGTCACCCTGCCAAACACCCCGCCCTATCGGCTCTCCGGCACCCTGACCCGCGATAATGCGATCTGGACGTTCGCCGACTTCAATGGCCGCGTCGGCGCATCCGACCTGTCCGGCGATGTACGGGTCGATGCGAGAGAGCGGTTGAGAGTCGAGGCGGAGCTGGCCTCGCGACTGCTCGATATTGATGACCTTCTGGCGATCCTGGGCGCCGATACGCGGACGAATGCGGCGGGCACCAATACGACGACTGTGGCCTCTGGCTCTGGCCCGGAAATGCTGCTGCCCGACGCGACCCTGCAGGTCGATCGCCTGCGGACCATGGACGGGACCCTTACCTACCGCGCAGCCAGCGTGAAGGCGAACGACCTCGATATCCGTACGGTGCGCCTCGGCGCCGTGCTGGAGGCAGGCGTCCTCGATCTCGATCCCGTCTCCTTCGCCTTCAATCGCGGCGAACTGAACGGGACGGCGAAAATCAACGCCACGCGTGACATGCCTTACAGCGCCATCGATTTCCGCCTGGCGGGCTATCCGCTGGAATCTATCGTTCCGGTCCGGGGCGGCGCGGCGCCGATCACGGGCCGGGCCTTGGGTCGTGCGCGCCTGGAGGGGCAGGGCAATTCGATCCATCGCTTCGCCGCCGGATCGAAGGGTTCGATCAGCCTGGTCGTGCCCCAGGGCGAATTGCGCGCCGCCTTCGCTGAACTGCTGGGGGTCAACGCCAGCGCCGGCCTGCTGAAACTTTTGAGCGGCGACCAGTCGCGCAGTTCGATCCGCTGCGCCGTAGCCGACTTCGAGGTCACAAACGGTGTGGCTCAGGCGAAGACCTTTGTGGTGGATACCGACGTGGTGCTGGCGCAAGGATCGGGTTCGATCAATCTCGGGACCGAGACGCTGGACCTGAAGATCGATGGCGAGTCGAAGAGGCCGCGCCTGCTGCGTCTGTGGGCCCCGGTCCTCGTGCGCGGTCATCTGTCGGCGCCGAGCGTCGGCGTGGACACGGGCGCTGTCGTCGTCCAGGCCGGGCTGACCGGCCTGCTGGCCGCCGTGGTCGCGCCGATCGCGGCGCTTTTCGCCTTCGTCGAGCCCGGTCTGGCCGAGGACGCCAACTGCGGCTCCCTGATCGCCAATGCGCGGTGAGGCCGGATGGCGCAGGCGTGCGTATCTGGCCTCGTCTTGTTCAGTGAGAGAAATATCCGATGACTCGTAGAGGCCTGCTCGCGCCGACGCTCGGCGCCGTGGTCGCGTCGCTCGGCGCCGCTTGCAGTCCCCTCGCCGTGTTGAATGCGGTGGCTCCGCGCGACCGGGGCGTGCGTCGGGTGGCGCGCGATCTGGAATACGGGGCGGATCCTCGCCAGCGGTTCGACCTCTACGCCCCTGACGTCGCCGGCCCGTCCCTGCCGGTGCTGGTCTTCTTCTACGGCGGCGGCTGGGACTCGGGGGCGAAGGACCTCTACGGCTGGGCGGCGCAAGCTCTGGCGGCTCAGGGGTTCGTCGTCGCCGTGCCTGACTATCGGCTCGTCCCGCAGGTGCTGTTCCCGGTCTTCATCGAGGATGCGGCCGCCGCCGTCGCCCGGGTCGCCGAGGTCGCGGCGACCTATGGAGGCGATCCAGCGCGGCTGGGCGTGATCGGCCATTCGGCGGGCGCCCACCTGGCCATGATGATCACCCTGGATCGCAGCTATATGGCCGCAGTCGGCAAGCCGGAACTGATCCAAGCGACGGCGGGCCTGGCCGGTCCCTATGACTTCCTGCCGTTCGATGTGGCGTCTTCCATCAATGCCTTCGGCCAGGCGCCCGACCCGGTCCAGACCCAGCCCCTCCATTTCGCCCGCGCCGACGCCCCGCCCCTGTGGCTTGGCCACGGCACGGCCGACGTCATCGTTCACGACGAGGACACGATCCTTCTGGAAGCCCGCATGCGCGAGCTGGGCGGGCGCTGCGAGGCCAAACTGTATCCCGGTCTCAGCCACGAAGACTTGATCGCGACCTTCTCGCCGCTGTTCCGCAGGAAAGCGACGGTGCTGGCCGACGTCTCCGCCTTCTTCCATCGCGAGCTGGGCCAGGTCGCGGCGAGCCCGTAACGGTCGCTCACACGACATGAAGCGCTGCCGTCTCGCCAGAGCCACGATGATCCGCTAGAGGAGGTCATGACAGAACAGAAAAACGAGGCGCTCTCGGCGCCCGAGGCGCTGGATCGCCTCGAAACCCTCTACACCCAATCCGTCGCCGCCCTGCGGGACGCCGTCCGGACCTTCCTCGCCACCGGCGAGCGGGCGGACCCCGAGGCCCGGGCGAACGGGCTGTTTTCCTACCCCTCCCTGAAGATCAGCTGGTTCGGCGACCGCCCCACCAATCTGCCGATCCGCTCCTATGCCCGGATGTCGCGTCAGGGCGTCTACGCCACCACGATCACCCGGCCGGATCTTTACCGTCCCTATCTGATGGAGCAGCTGACCCTGCTGCAGCACGACTACGATGTCGCCTTCGAGGTCGGACCGTCGGAGCAAGAGATCCCCTTCCCCTATGTGCTCGACGGCTCGGACGTGGTGCTGAACCCGTCGCAGACGGCGGCCATCGCGCGATATTTCCCGACCACCGACCTGGCCCATATCGGGGACGAGATTTCCGACGGCCTGTTCAATCTGGACGAGGATTTTCCCCTGTCGCAGTTCGATGGGCTGCGCACCGACTTCTCGCTGGCGCGGCTCAGGCACTACACCGGCACGCCGGTCGAGGACGTCCAGTCCTACATCCTGTTCACCAACTACAACCGATACGTCGACGACTTCGTACGGTGGGCCTGCGAGCAGCTGAAGGATCCGAACAGCATCTACGAGACCCTGTCGTGCGCCGGCGGCGTGGTGATCACGCGCGAGACCGCGGACGCCGATGCGGTCATGGATGCGGCCTGGAAGAAGCACCAGATGCCCGCCTATCACCTGACCGCGCCGGGCCATAACGGCATCACCCTGGTCAACATCGGGGTCGGGCCGTCGAACGCCAAGACGATCTGCGACCACCTGGCCGTGACCCGGCCGCACGCCTGGCTGATGATCGGCCACTGCGGCGGCCTTCGGCCCAGCCAGACCATCGGCGACTATGTTCTGGCCCACGCCTATCTGCGCGACGACCATGTGCTGGATGCCGTCCTGCCGCCCGACATCCCGATCCCCTCGATCGCCGAGGTCCAGCGCGCCCTCTACGACGCCGCCAAACAGGTCTCCGGCGCGCCGGGCGAAGAGGTCAAGCGGCGCCTGCGCACCGGCACGGTGGTGACCACCGACGACCGGAACTGGGAGCTACGCTATTCTAAGTCGGCGCTGCGCTTCAACCAGTCCCGCGCCGTGGCCATCGACATGGAGAGCGCCACGATCGCGGCCCAGGGCTATCGCTTCCGCGTGCCCTACGGGACCCTGCTGTGCGTCTCCGACAAGCCGCTGCACGGCGAGATCAAGCTGCCGGGCCAGGCGAACCGCTTCTACGAGGGTTCGATCTCGGAACACCTCCAGATCGGCATCCAGGCGATCGACCTGCTGCGCAAGGAGGGAGCGAGCCTTCACTCCCGCAAGCTGCGCGCCTTCGACGAGCCGCCGTTCCGCTGACCGGTCCGTTTCGTCCGGACGGAAAACACCCTGACGAAACGGACAAATCTCCTTTGCTCGGCGGCGGACGAAGGCCCTGTTCGCGAGTATTCTATCCCGGCTGCAAGGAGCGTCGAACAAAACGCCCTTCGTTAGACCCGGCCTTTGATTTGAAGGGCGGATTCGGACGATCCGTTGATGGGTGTGGGCGTCAATCCGAGTATCGGAAGTTAAGTAGCGAGGCCGTCAGGGCTTCCTGAACAGGTAGAGACCGAAGCTGAGCCAGGGCCTGCCGAAGTCGAAGGTGGCCCTGGACAGGTCGGCGCGCCGGCGGATCGACGGCGCGGCAGGGTCATCGGGATTGGCGACGAGCCAGTCGCGGACGCGCGTGTCGGCGCCGCCGAAGAAGGCGTCCCAGTCGGCGTCCGGGGCGATTTCGGCCGAGACGACCTCCAGTCCAGCGGCTTCGGCGGCGGCCAGCCAGCCCTCGTGGGTCGCGTAGTCGCCAGTCGCTCCGATTACCTGACGCAGTGGCTCGGGCGGTTCGCCCTTCCACGTCAGATCCCCCCATAGCAGCCAGCCGGACGAGGCCAGTCTGTCGGACATGCGGGCGAAGATGTCGGTGGGGGACCGGATGTCTGGCCCGGCCGGCTCGGTCGAGCCCAGGGCCACGATCAGGTCGGCTGGGGCGAGCCGGTCGAGCGCCGTGGCCGAGCCTTCGGCGACCACGGCGACCCTGTCGGCGACACCGGCCGCTTCGGCACGATCGCGGATCATCTCCGCCATGTCGGGATAGCGCTCGATGGCCTGGACCCGGAGGCCGAATTCCTGCGCCAGGGCGACCGACACGCCTCCGGCTCCGGCGCCGATGTCCAGCGCGACTGCGCCTTCCGGCAGGCCGGTCCGGGCGACCAGGCCCAGGATGGCGTCGAGCGTCACGGGGTTGGCGACCCCGAAACCGGCATAGGCAATGCTGTGGTAGGTCGGCGTCATGGGCGGATCCGATGGTCTGGTGATCTCCGACATCCGTGCACCCCGGCGAAGGCCGGGGTCCAGATCACGGATGCGGAAGTTTGGGATATCGCACACCACTCTCGTTGATGAATCGGCGTCCTCCCTCTGGACCCCGACCTTCGCCGGGGTGCACAGGGGAAGGCATAACTAAGTAACAAAAAGAACCTTACAACACAAAGTCAATGTGGGATTGAAGCGTCATCAGCCACGGACGCATAGCGATGACCGCCACCACCTTCGACCCCGTCGCCTCCTTCCAGGCCCAGCCGACGCTCGCCGTCGCGGCCGGTCGCAACCTGATCGCCGCCGGTTCGATCTTCGGCGCCGCCAACCTGTTCCAGTGGGGCGTGATGAGCGGGGCGATGCCCCTGCACCCGGCGATGCTGTCTCTCAGCTGGCCGGTGGCGGTCGCCGCCTTCATCATCATCGTGAGGCGCCTGCGCGGCGCGGGCGGCGAACCGGCGCTGCGGGCGGCCTCGTGGTCGCGCTGGGCCATCCTGTTCCAGATCGTCGCGGCTGTGTCGCTGGCGATCGTATCCGGCGTGACGCAGAACTGGGCGCTGATGATGTGGATGTCGCCGATCGGTCTGGCCTTCTACGGCGCCGCCTGGGCCGTCGCGGCCTTCCGGGGCGGCCCATCCTGGGCGGGCGGCGTGGCGCTTGGAGCCCTGGGCGGAACGATGGGTGTCGCGTCGCTGGTCGGCACGCCGACCCAGTACCTCGCCTATGCCTGCGGTCTGGTCTGCGCGGCCCTGATCCCCGGTCTGATGCTGGCCCTCGGCCGCGCCCGCTGACACCGAACACAAACTGGAAAACCCGAACATGACCGATCCGAACAACGACACCGCTGACATCGCCTGGCTGCGCAGTCTCGCCGAGGAAGGCGCAAAGACGCCGCCTCATGGCGGGTCCATCCTGTGCGCGGCCGGACTGATCTGGGGCACGGCCAGCGTCGCGCACTGGTTCATCATCACAGGCCTCCTGCCGGTCGATCCGGCGGGCTACGGACTGGTCTGGGGCGTCGCTCTTCTCGTCTTCTTCGCCACGCTCTTCGTGCTGACCCGTCGGCTGAAGGCCCAGGGCGGAGTGGAGACCGCCGCCAATCGCGCCTTCGGCAGCGTCTGGTCGGCCCTGGGATGGGGCATCTTTTCGCTGTTCACGGCCCTGATGTTGCTCGACGTCGGCCGGACGGGCGAGGTGAATATGGCGGAATGGTCGCTGGCCATCCCCTCGATCATCATCGCCTTCTACGGCATGGGCTGGGCCGTCTCCGCGACCATGCTGCGCCAGCGCTTGCTCTGGGTCCTGGCGATAGCGTCGTTCATTGCGGCGCCCGTGCTGGCCTTGCTCTCGGGCTCGACGGCTCAATATCTGGCCTATGCCGCGGCCCTCTATCTGCTGATGGCCCTGCCCGGGTTCCTGCTGATGCGCCAGGCGAGCCGGGGCTGAGAATGGCCGACGATTTCGATATCGGCCGGATCGACGACGTCATCCATGGACGGGTTCGTCTCGGCATCATGGCGGCCCTGTCCGGGGTCGAGAGCGCCGACTTCGGCACCCTGAAAGCGCGGCTCCAGACCACCGACGGCAACCTGTCGGTCCACCTGAGGAAGCTGGAAGAGGCGGGGTTCGTCGCCGTGACCAAGCGGTTCGTGGGTCGCAAGCCCCTGACCGAGGCCTCGATGACCGAGGTCGGCAGGAAGGCTTTCCTCGCCTATCTGGACGCCATGGCCGGGCTGGTCGGGCCGCGCTGAAACACCCTATAGGGAGGCCATGACCTCCCGCATCCACGCCTTCGACGCGCTCGACAATTTCCGCGACTACGGCGGCTACGACACCGCCGCCGGCCGGGCCCTCAAGACGGGTCGGCTGTTCCGGTCGGCGCATCAGGCCTCGGCCTCGGAGGCGGATCTGCAGCGGCTGGCGGCGCTGGACCTCGGCGTGGTCGTCGATCTGCGTCGTCCGGTTGAACGGCGTCGTCAGCCGTCGAAGCGGGCCGCCAACTTCACCGGCCAGGTGTTCGAGAGCGATCTCGACGAGGCCGGCGAGGCGCCGCACATCACCTTCCTCAAGACCGCGAACCTGACGCCGGACTCGGGCCGCCGGTTCATGACCGCCACCTATCGCCAGCTGCCTTTCGCTCCGGCCCACATCGACCTGTTCGGCCGCTATTTCTCCGCCCTGGGCGAGACCGACCGGCCGGTGCTGATCCACTGCGCGGCGGGCAAGGACCGGACCGGCATGCTGGCGGCCCTGACCCATCACCTGCTGGGCGTCGGCCACGACGACCTGATGGAGGACTACCTGCTGACCAATACGGCAGTGGATCTGGTCGGCCGCGCGCCGGCCATCGCCGAACAGCTGAAAGGCTTCACCGGGCGTGAGGCCTCGCACGACGCCGTGGTGGCCTTCATGGGGGTCGAGCCCGCCTATCTGGACGCCGCCATCGCCGCCATCAATGAGCGGTACGGCTCGATCTACGGCTATCTGGAACAGGCGCTCGGGGTCGATGCCGCCCTGCGCGCCCGGATCACGGAGCGGCTGGCAGCGTGACAGGCGAGGGGACTCTGGCCATTCGCGTCGTCAGGACCCTCGACTGGGTCGAGCCCCTGGCCGTCGCGGCCGGGCTGGCGCATCGTCAGGGGGCCTTGTGTCTCCTGTCCGACGGCGGCCCCAACGCGCGGCGCTCCTGGGTCGCCTGCGCCCCCGACCGGATCGTCGCGACGCGGATGGAGGCGTCCCATTCCTTCTCCGCCCTGGCCGAGGACGGGATGGACCGGTTCGTGGTCGGCCTGGCGACCTATGACGCCGGGGCCCGCCCCGCAACCGGAGACCGGGGTGCGTCGCCGGGAGACTGGCCGGATCTGATGCTGGCCCGCTATCCGGCCATGCTGGTCTTCGATCACGAAGCGTGGACGGTCTCGGCCATAGGGCTGGGGAGGGACGAGGGCGAGGCGACCGGGAAGGCGGACGAGGCCGTCGGCTGGATCGCTTCGGCGACCCCTGTCGCGCCCGGCGGCGTCCCGGCCGCGCGCTTCGAACCGGAGCGGCCCGAGCGGGATTACACCGATGCCGTCGCCGACGTCGTGGCGCGGATCGCGGCCGGCGAACTGTTCCAGGCCAATATCGCCCGGGCCTGGAGCGGCGAACTCGAATCCCATGCCGATCCGTTCGACGTGTTCGCCCGGCTGGCGGCGGGAGGGGCGCCCTATGGCGCCTTCTGGCTCATTGGGGACCGGGTGCTGGTGTCCAACTCGCCGGAGCTGTTCCTGACCTTCGATCCCCACACCCGGCGGATCGAGACGCGGCCGATCAAGGGCACCCGCCCTCGCGACGCGGACTCCGGGATCGATGCGGCCCAGGCGGCCGAACTGATCGCCAGCGCCAAGGATCGGGCCGAGAACCTGATGATCGTCGACCTGATGCGCAACGACCTGTCGCGGGTCGCGCGACCGGGCTCCGTCGTGGTCGAGTCACTGTTCGAGCTGGAGAGCTTCGCCACCGTCCACCACCTGGTCTCGACCGTGACCGGCGTGGCCGAGCCGGGCGTCGGTCCGGCCGAGGTGCTGGCGGCGTCATTCCCGCCGGGATCGATCACCGGCGCGCCCAAGCACCAGGCCATGCGGGTGATCGCGGCTCACGAAGGCCCGCGCGGGGCCTGGTGCGGCAGTCTGTTCCTGCTGGACGACGACGGCGCCCTGACGGCCTCGGTGCTGATCCGGACCATCGCCTTCTGGCGCGAGGGCGAGACCTGGGCGTTCCGTACCCTGGCCGGGGCGGGGATCGTGGCGGACAGCGATCCGGCCTCTGAGCTTCAGGAAACGGACACCAAGATCGCGGCGATCCGCCAGGCGCTCGTCGGGTAGGATCGCCTAGCAGTTAGAGCAGGTGATGGTGTTCACGAGCCGCGGCCGGAGCCAGTAGGTGTGGCTGAATTGCTTGGTCCCGAGGACCTGGTTGAGCGGCGAAACATAGTCATAGGTGCCCTCGCTCATGATGACGCTCTCGCCGTTCTCGATCAGGCCGGAGGGGACCGTCATGGTCCCGCTGCGACTGGTCATGCCCTTGCCCCGGCTCCAGGTCACCCGCGCCACGCCGTCGGCCCCCCGCGTGATGGCGGTGACGCGCAGCTTCAAAGGGGTGTCCGGGAAGGGCGCCAGGACCAGGCCGCCGATGGCGAAGGTGTCGTCGATCAGGTCCGCGTCCACCGCCTGATACTGGGCCACGATGTCGGCGACCTGGGAGGTGGCGTGGCCCATCCGGCGCTGGGCCATATAGGCCTGGCAGAACTCGGCGAGGCCGAAATAGATCAGGATCAGGACAGGGGCGAGCAGGGCGAACTCGACGGCGGACACGCCGGACCCGTCGCGACCGAAACGGTGCAGGAAGCCCAGGCTGGCGGAGCGGCGCAGGCTCATGGCGTGGACCCGCGATAGGGCTCGTTTCGGAAGGCGGTGGCGACCGAGATCACAGCGGCTCCGGAGTCCAGCCGCGACATGGCCTGCTGCATGAAGGGTGTGACCAGCGGCTGGGAGTACCAGACGCGGACCAGCATCAGGTCCCCCGGCTGGCCCTTGTTGTATTGAAGATCGCCCGTGTTCATGACGCCGTTGCGGATCGGGCTGTCCGGGGTGCCGTCGGTGAACTGGGGCATGACGCGAACATCGACGTCGGCGCGGCTGCCGCAGTCGCCCTGGAAGACGCTCATCTCGGCGCACAGGGCTGTCTTGAACTGGGCCGCGGAGATGTTCCCGGTGTCGGCCTGGCCGGTGCGAACCAGCCGGCTGGCGGTCAACACGGCGTTCTCGAGCGTGGAGTCGATCAGGAAGACCAGACCGAGTTCCAGCACCGCGAAGATCATGAAGAAGAACGGGGCGGCGACCATGGCGAACTCGACCGCCGCAGCGCCTTCACGGGGCGTGCGGACAGCGGCCCGGCCGCGCCTGCGGAACAGGGACCGGCTCATGGATCAGGGGGTCGGAGCGGAAGCCGCCGTAGCGGCCGAGGCGGTGGCGGGACCGGAGACGTTGCGGATGCTGGGCGCGCAGGAGGCGGCGCAGGCCATCTCGGTCGCCTGGGCTCCGCGCCAGACGCGCACTGAACCCGTCGATCCGCCGGTGACGACGATCTCGCCCTGGAAGATGGTCCGGCCGACGCCATCCACGGCGACGACCTCGGTCACGCCATAGCCCTTGCCGGTGACAAACAGGGTGTTGGCGTCCACGACCGTGACATCGGCGATGGCCGGGTTGCCGACGATGACCGAAGCGGCTGATCCCGTCAGGCCGATGCGGGCCGAACGGTCAATCTCGACGTTCAGCGTCTGGGCGTGAGCGGCCCCGGCGGCCAGCAACAGGCCGGCGAGGAGGGCGGGGCGCAGCAGGGCGGCGATCGATCCGGCCATGGGTAGGTGTCCTTGTAGCTCTGAACGGGCGCGCGCGAGGGCGAGACGCGAAGATCGGTCGGAAACCTCTACAAAATCTAAACCCAGAGAGATTCGGCCTTGCTTCATTCAGGTGTATGAGCAAGCGCTGGCAAATGATTTTACGGATGGGCGTTCTGGAGCGCTGAGCTGTTCAACGCTGGCAGGCATTTGCTGTTTTTGCATAATGTTCAGGTCGCAGTTTTACAGTAAACAATCGACTAGCCACGCCTTCTATATTGTCTTTAACCAGTCCGGAAGCGTCTGCCCATGCGTTTGGGGGACAAGCGGGCGACCGAGCCTCCCAGCCATCGCTGCTCGTTTCACAGATTTCACAGGGAAGACCATCATGACCAAGTCCATTTCGCGTTTTGTCGAGGATGAGTCGGGCGCCACCGCCATCGAATACGGCCTGATCGCAGCCCTCATCGCCGTGGTCATCATCGGCGCCGTTCAGCTCGTCGGCACCAACCTGTCGGCCACGTTCGATAAGGTCTCGGCCAAGCTCGGCTAAGCCCTCACGGGTCTTGAAACTGGCGGGTCGGCGTGGAAACGCGGCGGCCCGCTGTTTTTTAGCGAGGTCGTCGCGGCGCACCGGACCTGGCCCGCTCCATAGCGGCCGAAAATCGCTACGAGCCCGGAAGTGAGCAACCTTCACCCGCGTTTCGGTCAAGGCGTCTTAACAAGCGCTAACGGACGACCTTGTACATCATCCCCTGGATGGCCGACCTGTTCAGGGCTGAGGGGTATCTGCTGGCCGCGCAAACAGCTCGTGCCGAATTTTCACAGTAAACGTGCAGGTAACCACGCCTTCTAGCCCCGTTTTAACCGGTCCGGGTCAATATGCCCATGCGTTTGGGGGACAAGCGGGCGACCGAGCCTCCCAGCCATCGTTGCTCGCTTCACAGATTTCACAAGGAAGAACACCATGACCAAGTTCGTTTCGCGTTTCGCCAAGGACGAGTCGGGCGCTACGGCCATCGAGTACGGCCTGATCGCGGCTCTGATCGCCGTTGTCATCATCGGTGCCGTGCAACTGGTCGGCACCAACCTGTCGGCCACGTTCGACAAGGTCTCGGCCAAACTCGGCTAAACCCTCACGGGTCTTGAAAGCGGGGGCCGGCGCGGAAACGCGCCGGCCCTTTTTTTTTTCCGGCGAGGTCGTCGCGGCAACCCGGATTTAACCCGCCCCATGCAGAATGCAGTCATGGACATTGTTTCCCTCGCCCTGCTCAGCGTCCTGCCCGGCCTGGTCATCGCCGCGGCCCTGTCGGACCTGACGACGATGCGGATTCCGAACTGGCTGTCGGGATCCCTGATCCTCGGCTTCTTCCCGGCGGCCCTGGCGGTCGGCCTGCCGGTCGATATGGTCGGCATGCATGGCGGCGTGGCCGTCATCGCCCTTCTGGTCGGCATGGGTCTTTTCGCGCTTCGGGTCATCGGTGGCGGAGACGCCAAGCTGATCGCCGCCGCCTGCCTGTGGCTGGGGCCGTCGGCGTCCTTTGAATTCATTCTCTGGACCGCAGTGTTCGGCGGCCTGCTGTCGCTGGCGCTGATCGTCGCCCGGCGCGATGTCGCGCCCCACATCGTCGGCGGTCCGGTCTGGGTCCACACCCTGCTCGAGACCAAGGGTGACATTCCTTATGGCATTGCCATCTGCGCCGGCGCCCTGATGGCGTTTCCTTCCAGCGCTCTGCTCGCTGCATTCGCCGCCGGCTAGCCAGGTTTGCGCATTTAGCGTCGCGTTAACCCGCGCCCGCCATGGTCGTTAACGGTAGACCGCAGGAGCCACGATTCGGGCCCGGTCTCGCCGGAGACCGTCGATGAAGCCCGCCCGTATCGCCGTCATCTGCATCGCCGCCGTGGCCGCCATCGGTCTGGCCCTGGTCGTGCGCGCCATGGGATCGTCCTCTGGCGAGCCTGCGGCTGTCGCCGCGGCAGCCGAACCCGCGCGACCGATGGCCAAGGTACTGGTCGCCGCGCGTGATCTGGCGCCCGGTCAACGGCTCACCGACGCCGATCTGGAATGGAAGGACTGGCCCGCCGACGAGGTCAATCCCGCCTTCATCACCGACGGATCCGTCCCTGTGCCCCAGGCTGAAGCCGCCGACGCCGAGGGCGAGGCCGCCAAAGCCGAGGAAGAAGACAAGCCCGAGGGCACGGTCGCCCGCGTCACCCGCGCCGCCGAGGCGCTGACCGGCGGCGGAGCCAAGTCGGAATATTTCGGGTCGGTCGTTCGCGAACCGATCCTGGCTGGTGAGCCGATCGTGGGCCGCAAGATCGTCCGCGCCGGCGACAGCGGCTACATGGCCGCCTATCTGGAGCCCGGCATGCGGGCCATGGCCGTCGCCGTGTCGACCGAGACCGCCGCCGGCGGCTTCATCCTGCCGGGCGACCGGGTCGACGTGCTCGTCACGCTCGAGCTTGAACGCGGCTCGGACGATGCTCCGAACCAGGCCAAGTTCGCCAGTCGTCTGGTGCTGCAGAACGTCAAGGTCCTGGCCATCGACCAGTCGACCCGCGCCGAGGACGACCAGCAGGCCGTGGTCGGCGCCACCGCCACCCTGGAGATCGCGCCCAGCGACACAGAGACCCTCGCCCTGGCCAAGGCGGCCGGCATTCTTTCGCTGACCCTGCGGTCCTATGCCGACACCGCCGGGCCCTCGGGTCGCGTGGGTCCGGCGGCCCGGACGCCGGTCGCCAGTCGTCCCGCCACGGTCCGCATCTTCCGCGGCGGAGAACCCGAAGTGGTGAGCGTCCAATGACCGCCTCTGTGAACCGTCTCGTCGCCCTGGCCTGCGCCGCACTCGTCGCCGCAGGCGCCGCCGCTCCGGCGACGGCCCAGACCTATGGCGCGCGCCAGACCGTAGCGGCGGGTTCCGGTCCCCAGCTGGTCAACCTGCCGCGCGGCACCTCCTTCGCCGTCGACCTGCCCGCCGATGCGCGGGACGTCATCGTGTCGAACCCGGCCGTGGCCGAGGCCAATGTGCATTCGCCGCGCCGCATCACCATCATCGGCATCGCGCCCGGCGAGACCGACGCGGTCTTCCTTGACGCCGCCGGCCGCCAGATCCTGACCCTGCGCGTCCGCGTCGACGCCGGCACCTCGGCCCTGCAGGACACGCTCAGCCGCATCGCTCCAGGGGCCCAGGTCCACGCCGAGGCGGTCAACGACAGCATCATCCTGACCGGCATGGTCACCAGCACCGCCGAGGCCGAACGGATCGTCTCGGTCGCCCGCGCCTTCGTCTCGGCGCCCGAGAAGGTGCTGAACATGCTCAGCGTCGCCGGCTCGGACCAGGTCACGCTGAAAGTCCGGGTGGTCGAGGTTCAGCGCAACGCCATCAAGCAGCTCGGGCTGGCCACCAACGTCGTCTACAACGACGGCAACTCCTCGATCGGCTTCGGCCGGGGCAATACCTGGGGCGCCAACGGCAACTATCTCGGCGGCAACGGCCTCTGCTACGGCGAGAACAACGCCCGCACGACCAACTACGACAACCAGGTCCAGGCCGGGTCGAACACGAGCAACGGCACGACCACGACCGCCACCAACGGCACCACAAACATCAACCAGGTGCAGGTCGGTATGGAGGGCGAACCGGGCCCCTTTACGCTGGTCGGGACCGCCGTCACCGGGGCGATCACCAGCACGCTCGGCAGCACGGTGACCAACGCCATCACCGGCCTGGCCCAGACGATCTATTCGACGGTCACCGGCACCAACACCCAGAACTGCCTTGAGGCGTTCGAGCGCGTCGGCCTGGTGCGCACCCTGGCGGAGCCCAACCTGACGGCGGTCAACGGCGAAAGCGCCAGCTTCCTGGCCGGCGGCGAGTTCCCGACTCCGACCGGGCGGGACCGCGACGGAAACGTCACCATCGAATACAAGCCCTATGGCGTCAGTCTGGCCTTCCGCCCGATCGTGCTTTCGGGCGGCAACATCTCGTTGCAGATCTCGATGGAGGTCTCCGAGCTGCAGGCGGGCGGCGGCTTCACCCTCGGCGCCGGCACGCCGTCGTCCATCACCCTGCCGGGCCTGGGCGTGCGACGGTCGTCCACAACGGTCGAACTGCCCTCTGGCGGGTCGATGATGATCGCGGGCCTGCTCCAGGAAAGCACCCGCCAGACGGTCGATTCCCTGCCCGGTGTGACCAACCTTCCGGTGCTCGGTTCGCTGTTCCGGTCGCGCGACTATCTGTCGGGCGAGACCGAACTGGTGATGATCGTGGAGCCCTATATCGTCAGTGCGACGTCGCCCGGCCGGATGCAGACGCCCGCTGACGGCCTGCGCATCGCCAACGACGCCCAGACCATCTTCTTCGGCCAGTTGAATCAGGCCTACGGATCCCCCGCCCCCACCGCCTCGCCCTCGGCCGGATGGCAGGGCCCCGTCGGCTATGTGATCGAGTGAGCGCCGCCATGACCCGTTCTTCCCTGATCATGCTCGCCTCGGCCGTCTTGCTGGCCGCCCCGCTGGCGGCCTGCGGCGGCGCCGCCGGTTCCGGACCGGTTCCCCTGACGCCGACCTCGCGCTTCGCTCTGCAGGTCGAACCGGGGATCGACCGTGTGGCTTTCGCCGTGCACGAGACGGGCCTGTCGGAAAACCAGACTCTGGCCCTGGGCGACATGGTTAATCGTTTCGCCGGCGAAGGCGCGCCGATGCTGACGGTCGAGGCGCCATCGGGTGACGACCCCGTCTCGTCGGACATCGCCTGGCGGATCAAGGGCGCCCTCGAAGCGCAGGGCGTGCCGCCCTACCAGGTCCGGGTCGTGACCTATATCGCTCCCGATCCCCGCGCCCCGGTGCTGGTCGGGTTCGACACCGTCAGGGCCGCCGTACCCCAGTGCGGGACCAGCTGGACCAATCTCGGCCGCACCGGCGCCAACGCCGGCTACGCCAACTTCGGTTGCGCGGTGAACGCCAACCTCGCCGCCCAGATCGCCGATCCCCGGGACATCGTTTCGCCGCGCGCCCTCCAGCCGGGCAGCGCTGAACGCCGCGCGGTCGTGTTCGACAAATACCGGCTGGGCGAGCCGACAGCGGCGACGCGCGAACCGATGATCGAGAACCAGCGCATCTCGAATGCGGTGGACTGACGCGACATGACCCATGCCTCCGCCTCCCGCCCTTTTGACGACCTCGACGACGAGTTCGACGCCGATCTCGACTTCATGCCGGCCGCCGCGCCGTCGCCGGACGCCGACATCAATCCGCGCGAGCCGCTGCAGTTCACGGCTCCCGTCGGCGCTCCGGCTCCAGCAGGAGCGGTCGTCGCCCATCCCGGCCTGCCGATGGCTTCGGGACCCGGTCCCGCGCCGGGCTACAACCCGGTCGGCGAACTGGTGGCCGGCGCCTCCGCCGCCTTCGCGCCCCAGCTCTCCGGGCTGCAGAACGAGGTCACGGTCCCGCGCATCGCCATCCACGTCTTCGCCGAGCGTCAGGACACCCTCGCCGCCGCAGAGCGCGCCGGCCAGGATCGGCGCATGTCCCGCGCCACGACCCAGATCCGTGTCGGCGGCATCCCGGGGGCCCTGGACGCCTATTCGCAAGAGCCGACGCCGCCCCTGATCATCGTCGAATGCCTCGAGGATCCCCAGGCTCTGCTGTGGCAGGTCGACCGCCTGGCCGAGGTCTGCGACCCGGGCACCAAGGTCGTCGTTATCGGCGCGACCAACGACATCATCCTGTTCCGCGAGCTGATGAAGCGGGGCGTCAGCGAATACCTCGTCGCTCCGGTCCAGCCGTTGCAACTGATCGCCGCGATCGGCGGGCTTTTCTCCGACCCCGCCCAGCCGTTCGTCGGCCGCTCGATCGCCTTCGTTGGCGCGCGGGGCGGGGCGGGGGCTTCGTCCGTGGCGCACAACACCGCCTATGCGATGTCGGAGCGGATCGGGGCCAACACGGTCATCGTCGACTACGACCTGCCGTTCGGCACCGCCGGCCTCGACTTCAACCAGGACCCGCTGTCGGGCGTGGCCGACGCCTTGGGCCAGCCCGACCGGCTGGACGCCGTCCTGCTGGACCGGATGATGGTCCGCTGCACCGACAAGCTGTCGCTGTTCGCGGCCCCCGCGACCCTGGACACGGACTGGGACATCTCGCCCGACGCCTTCGAGGAGGTCACCGCCCAGATCCGCGGCACCGCGCCCTTCGTGGTCCTGGACCTGCCGCACATCTGGACCGGCTGGATGCGCAAGACCCTGATCTCGGCCGATGAGGTCGTGGTCGTGGCGACGCCGGATCTGGCCAGCCTGCGCAACGCCAAGAACATAATCGACCTGATCCGTTCGGGTCGTCCGAACGACGCGCCGCCCCGGCTGGTGCTGAATCAGGTCGGCGTGCCGGGTCGCCCGGAAATCCCGGCCAAGGACTTCGGCGCGGCCCTCGGCATCCATCCCAGCCTGTCGATTCCGTTCGATGCCAAGCTGTTCGGCATGGCGGCCAACAATGGCCAGATGATTCTCGACGCAGGGGCCAGGTCCAAGGCGGCCGAGGCCTTCCAGACCCTGGCCCAGATCGTCTCGCGCCGCGAACTGCCGATGATCGCCGGGCCCGGCAAGGCGTCGAAAGGCGAACAGAAGTCGATGTTCTCCGGCCTGTTCAAGAAGAAGACCTGACGGGTGTTCGGAAAGCGTACATCCCAGCCCGGCGGGGTAGCGACCCAGCCCCGGCCCGCGCCTGCGCCCCAGCCGGCCGAGGCGTTCGATGACGCCTTGCCGCCCCAACCGGACCAGGGTCAGCAGACCCAGGCCTTCGCCTATTCCGCCGAGGCCCCGCCGGCCGAGACCGGGTTCGCCCACACCTCCGGACGTGCGGCGTCCGCCCCGCCGTCGCCCGCTGCCGATCGCCTTGATGCGCTCGCCGCGCGGCCCAGGCCGGCCGCCGCCCCGCCACCGAACGCCGGACCCGGCCCCAAGGCCACTGCCGGCTTCGAACAGCTGAAAAAGGCCCAGGCGGTCGCCGAGATCGTCCGCGAGCAGAGCGACTACTACCACGCCACGAAGACGACGATCTTCAACGCGCTGATGAACACGATCGACCTGGCCCAGCTGGCCCAGCTCGATACCAAGGCCGCGTCGGAAGAGATCCGCGACATCGTCGCCGAACTGGTGGCGATCAAGAACGTCTCCATGTCGGTCGCCGAGCAGGAGCATCTGGTCCAGGACATCGTCAACGACGTCCTGGGTTACGGCCCGCTGGAGCCGCTGCTGGGCCGCGACGACATCGCCGACATCATGGTCAACGGCGCGGGCCGGGTGTTCATCGAGGTCAACGGCAAGGTCCAGCTGACCAATGTCCGCTTCCGCGACAACACCCAGCTGATGAACATCTGCCAGCGGATCGTGAGCCAGGTCGGCCGCCGCGTGGACGAGAGCTCCCCGATCTGCGACGCCCGCCTTCCGGACGGCAGCCGCGTCAACGTCATCGCGCCCCCGCTGGCCATCGACGGGCCCACCCTGACGATCCGTAAGTTCAAAAAAGACAAGCTGACGATGAAGAACCTGGTGGAGTACGCCTCCATCAGCCCGGAAGGGGCCCGCGTCCTGGGCGTCATCGGCGCCTGCCGCTGCAACATCGTCATCTCGGGCGGCACGGGTTCGGGCAAGACGACCCTGCTGAACACCCTGACCGCCTTCATCGACCCGACAGAGCGGGTCATCACCTGCGAGGACGCCGCCGAGCTGCAGCTGCAGCAGCCGCACGTCGTCCGTCTGGAAACCCGCCCGCCCAACCTCGAGGGCCAGGGCACGATCACCATGCGGGATCTGGTCAAGAACTGCCTGCGGATGCGTCCCGAGCGGATCATCGTCGGCGAGGTCCGCGGACCGGAGGCCTTCGACCTGCTGCAGGCGATGAACACCGGCCACGACGGCTCGATGGGCACGCTGCACGCCAACTCCCCGCGCGAAGCCATCAGCCGGATGGAATCGATGATCACTATGGGCGGCTACGGCCTGCCGTCCAAGACGATCCGCGAGATGATCGTCGGCTCGGTCGATGTTATCATCCAGGCCGCGCGCCTGCGCGACGGCTCGCGCCGCATCACCCACATCACCGAGGTGGTGGGGCTGGAAGGCGACGTGATCGTGACCCAGGACCTGTTCGTCTACGAGATCACCGGCGAGGACGAGAACGGCAAGATCGTCGGCCGTCACCGTTCGACCGGTATCGCCCGTCCCCGCTTCTGGGACCGCGCCCGCTACTACGGCCTGGAGCGCGAACTGGCCGAAGCGCTCGACGCGGCGGAGTAGGCGAGATGCTGCCGATCCTCGCCGCGATCCTCGCCTTCATCACCATCGGCGGCCTGGGCTGGGCCTTCGTCGGCGGCGATGATTCCAGCGCCCAGGCCCTGAAGCGCGCTGAAGGATTCACCTCTCCCTCGGCGCGCAACGCACGCGCCAAGGCCGCGAAGGCGGAGGTCAATACGCCCGAAGCCCGACGCAAGGCCATCGAGCTTCAACTCAAGGAGGCCGACCGCCAGGAGCGCAAGGCCCGCATGACGATGGCGGCCAAACTGAAGCACGCCGGCCTGGCCATGACGATCAGGACCTTCACGATCATCAGCATCGCCGCCGGGTTCATCGTCTTCCTGCTGGCGCTGCTGTTCGGGCCAAACGTTTTCGTCGCCCTGGGCGCGGGCCTGGTCGCCGGTCTGGGCTTGCCGCGCTGGGTCGTCGGCTTCATCGGCAAGAGCCGGATGAAGAAGTTCGCAGCCGAATTCCCCAACGCTGTCGATATCATCGTGCGCGGCATCAAGACCGGCCTGCCGGTCCACGAGTGTTTCAAGATCATCGGCAGGGAGAGCCCCGCGCCGCTCGGTCCCGAATTCCAGAAGCTGGTCGAGGGGCTGGGCGTGGGCCTGACCCTGTCCCAGGCCCTCGACCGGATGTACGAGCGGATGCCGACGCCGGAGCTGAAGTTCTTCGCCATCGTCATCGCCATCCAGCAGAAGACCGGCGGCAACCTGGCCGAGGCGCTGGGCAACCTTTCGACCGTGCTGCGTGCGCGCCGTATGATGGGGGAAAAGATCAAGGCCCTGTCGTCCGAGGCGGTGGCCTCGGCGGGCATCATCGGCTCCATGCCGCCCGTGGTCATGATCCTCGTCTCGATCACGACCCCCAGTTACATGTTGCTGATGTTCACCGACTTCCGCGGCCAGATCATGCTGCTGTGCGGCGCCACCTGGATGGCGATCGGCATCTTCGTGATGAAGCGCATGATTTCGTTCAAGTTCTAGGAGGGCGAGATGGAATCCATCATGCGCGCCATCGTCGAGCCGGTGAACCTGATCAGTCTGGCGGTCGCCGTGCTGGTCTTCGCCACCATCCTGACCCTGCTGGGCGGAATGGGGAGCGGCGTGGCCCTGGAAAGCCGGATGAAGGCGGTCGCCGTGCGCCGCGACGAGCTGAAGCGCCGGTCGCGTCAGGCCATCGCCGGCGGGCAGGGCGGTCTGCGCCATACCGACGACGGCTTCAAGAAGCGGGTCGTCGACCGGCTGAACCTGACCAAGATGCTGGAGGACCCCAAGGTCGTCGAGCAGATGGCCCAGGCCGGCTTCCGGGGCCCCCGGCCGCTGACGACCTTCTACTTCTTCCGGTTCGCCTCGCCCTTCGTCGGCTTCCTGCTGGCGGGGGTCTACATCTTCTTCATCAACGACTTCGGCCAGCCGTTGATGGTCAAGGTGGCGATCGTGATGGCGGGCGCCATGGCCGGGTTCTACGCCCCGAACATGTTCCTCCAGAACGTGATCGCCAAGCGCAAGACGTCGATCATGCAGGCCTTTCCCGACGCGCTCGACCTGATGCTGATCTGCGTCGAGGCGGGGATGTCGATCGAGTCCGCGATCGTGAAGGTGGCCCAAGAGATCGGCACCACCTCCATCGCCCTGGCCGAGGAACTCAGCCTGCTGTCCGCCGAGCTCAGCTACCTGCCAGAGCGCCGCATGGCCTATGAGGGCCTGGCCAAACGGACCAACCATCCGGGCGTCCGCGCCGTCGCCACGGCCATGGTCCAGGCCGAACAGTACGGCACGCCCCTAGGGTCCGCGCTGCGGACCATGGCCAAGGAAAACCGCGATCTGCGCCTGTCGGCGGCGGAGAAGAAGGCGGCGGCCCTGCCGGCCCAGCTGACTGTGCCGATGATCCTGTTCTTCCTGCCGGTGCTGTTCACCGTCATCCTGGGTCCGGCCATCATCAAGATCCAGGACACCATGGCCTCGAATGCGGCCAGGGACGTGCCCCGCGCCGAGCAGAGCGCGGAGAAATAGGTCCGCCTACAGGCTGTCGACCTTCAGCTTCAAAGCCTCGCCGATGGCTTCGCAGGCGGTGCGGATCGTCTTCTTGTGCTTGTCGTGGAAGCCTTCGCCGCGGAAGCCGGAGAAGATGAAGCCGTTGGCGATGATGCAGCTGCCGGGCTCGAGTTCCTCGATCTCGTAGTAGCGGACCACGTTGAACAGCCAGCCGCGCTTCTCGGTCCAGACCAGCTGGGCGTTCGGCTGCCAGTCGGCGACGCGACCGGTGACCTGACGCTCCGGCTGGCCTTCGATGCGTTCCGTCAGATTGATCACGCCGCCGAAGGCGATGGTTCCGCTGACGCCCGTTTCGATCGGGTTCCACTGGTCCCAGCCCGGCAGGTCGGCGATGACCTCCCAGATCCTGTCGGAAGGGGCGCGGACGCCGACGCGTTTTTCGACCTTGAAGTTCATGCCCGACGATGTCGCAAGCCTCTCGCCCGGACGCAAGACCGGCCATTCTGGTTGCGGGCTACCGCTCGCCCCGGGTCCGATCTTCGGTCGGCCCGAGGACAGGTTCTGGGGCTGCTCGGTGCACCAGCCCGCCCACAGCTAGCGGTTGCCCTCAGGCCCTGGTTGCGAGGCCGGCGGCGCATCGGGCGGGGGGTTGTCCTCGACGCCCGGGGTGGGGTCGTAGCGCAGCACCGGGCTGAGGTAGGCCAGGGCGACGCCCGCCGCGAGCAAGGCTGCGTTGGCCGCGAACGGCGCCCACTCGACCATCTCGTACAGCGCTACCCCGACGACCGGCGGCACCAGGAAACTGAGCCCCGCCAGCGACATCATCAGCCCGGCGATGGCCCCCTGCTCGTGCGGCCCCACCGCGATCGAGGCGCCCGCAGTGAAGCCCGGCCGGGCGAAACCGACCCCCATCGACACCACGGCATAGCCAACGACGACCCCGAAATAGGCCGGGGCCGCGATCGTCAGCAGGTTGCCAAGCAGGGCCAGGATCGCCCCCCAGCGCATCAGCTGGAGCGGCTGCATCTTGAGCAGGGGGATCAGTCCCCATTGCACCATCAGGGTCGCCAGGGCGCCCGCGAACATGGCCAAGCCGATGAAGGGCTGGGCCTGGCGCGCCTTTATTCCGGTAGCCGCGAACTCGTCGATGATGTGGAAACCCAGGACCGAGATGTTGACCGCCTGGGCCCCCGTGATGAACAGGCCGAACAGCAGGAAGTCGCGCACACGCGGGTCGCGCCACAGGCCCCTGGCGGCGGCGCCGCGTCGTCCGCTGGGCGAGGGGGTGCGGATCACCTCGCCGCTCGGGAGCTTGAACCAGACGACCAGCAGCACGACCACGCCGACGAGTGCATAGACGTACATCGGTCCCGCCAGCCCCACGAGCGGCAGGATGAAGAAGGGCGACAGCACCGGCCCTATCACCGTGCCCAGGCCCTGGGCCGAGGCCAGCAGGGACATGGCCTGGGTTCGTTGCTCCGGGGTGGTGCGGTCGGCGACATAGGCCTGGGAGGCGATGGGAGATGCGGAGCCGAACACGCCGTAGATGGTCCGGGCCGTCGCCATCAGGATGAAGGCGACGCCGGCGCCCAGCCAGCCCTCGATGCCGGAGGTCGCCGCCAGACCGAAGCCGGTCATCGAGACGACGAAGCCTGTCAGGCCGATCAGGATGACCTTCTTGCGCCCGATACTGTCCGACCAGCGCGCCCAGAACGGCGAGGTCAACGTCCACATCAGGGCCGAGATGGCGAAGGCGCCGGCGACCAGGGTGTCGGCCAGATGGAACTCGCGCCCGATCGCCGGGAGCACCGACTGCAGCCCCATGTTCCCCGCCGTCGCGATCAGGCTGACGGCGAACAGGATCATGAAGGCGGGAGAGCGGGGGGACATGGAGTCTTGTCTGGATCCGTGTTCGGAGGAGGGGGCCGCGACTCTGAAAATAGAGTCTACGGAGTCGACAAAGTCTACATCGAAGGCGGGCGGCGGGACGGCCGTTCGAAAAGTCGGGAAAGTGTCGCACGATTTTCAGAGGCGCCTGAAATAAACCTGTAAATTTCGTCGCGATGCTGAAATCGTTGAGAGATTCCGGGCGTGCGTTGATGGGTGTCGTGTGGAAGGTCGGCGATCCCGTCCGAATGCCGCGAGACATCGGGCGACGAATTCGCCACCGTGCAGGGGAACGGGAGACGGGTATGGCCACCCTCCACATCGAGCGGATCATCGAGGCGTCGGCGGACTTCGTCTGGGATCGGCTGCGCGATTTCGGGGCGCTGCACGCCCGGGTCGCGCCGGGTTTCATCCTGGACACGGTGGTCGATGGGGACATCCGCACCGTTACCTTCAACGGAGGCCTGGTCATGCGCGAGCGGCTGATCGCCATCGACGACGACCATCGCCGCATTGTCTATTCGATCCTCGCTGATCTGTTCGAACACCACAGCGCCTCGAATACCATCGTGCCTGAAGGCGAGGACCGATGCCGGTTCGTCTGGGTCGTCGATTTCCTCCCGGAAGGACCGGGCGAGCGGATCGAGGCGATGATGAACGCCGGCGCCGATGCGATTAAAGCCGCGATGGAGAAGGTGGTCGCGTGATCCCTCTCCCAAAGGGAGAGGGCTTGAGCGTCCAGGAGCGCAGCGATTGGAAACGCGAAAGGGTGAGGGGCTGGCGCTAACCGGTGGGGGCAACCCCTCACCCTTTCGGCTAAGAACGCATCGCTACGCTCTGCGAGCCTCAAGCCCTCTCCCGCCGGGAGAGGGGGGCTCGACGACGGTCAACGTCGGCTTCAGCCGTCGCCCGTCGTCGAGCCCCAGCCGCGCCTTGACCTCGAACAGGTCGGCGCCGACCGGGACGATCAGCAGGGCCTTGGGGTTCGCCGCGTTGATGGCGACGACCGCATTCTTCGGACAGACGTCGAAACAGGCCGTCTCGATCACGGCCAGCTCCGCCTTGCGCCCCTTGCCGTCGCCGGGCTTCAGATACTTCTTCAGCGCCTTCTTCAGGCTCTTGTCGCCGTGCGGGCCGAAGCCGCCATCGAGCCTCTTCTGGCATTTCTTGCAGACCAGGACGACGTCGCGCCATTTCGTCTTCGAGGTCTTGATGGTCATGACCTGATGTCGGTCAACGAGCGGCGTGACGCAAGGCGCTTGCGTCCGCGGACGCGACACCGTCATCATCCCGCACCTTCCCGGGAGCTTTCATGATCCGTATCGCCGCGCACTCCGTTTTCTGGGCCGCCGCCCTCACCCTCGTCGCGGCTCCCGCCTTCGCCCAGACCGTGCCCGCCGCCGACATCGCGACGGCGGCGCAAGGGATCGAGGCGGATGTCATCGCCTGGCGCCGCGACCTCCATGCCCATCCGGAACTCGGCCTGGCCGAGACGCGCACGGCTGCCTTCGTCGCCGGGCATCTGCGCGAAATGGGCATCGAGGTGCGCGAGGGCGTGGGACGCACCGGCGTCATCGGCGTCCTGCGCGGGACCGGATCCGGGCTGCAGCACGTCGTCGCCCTGCGCGCCGACATGGACGCCCTGCCGGTGCTGGAAGCGACGGGTCTTCCGTTCGCCTCGACTGCGACGGGGACCTATCAGGGCCAGACTGTGCCGGTGGCCCACGCCTGCGGTCATGACGCCCACATCGCCATGCTGCTGGGCGCCGCGCGCGTGCTGAGCGAGATGAAAGACCGGTTCGCGGGGACCGTCGTCTTCATCTTCCAGCCGGCGGAGGAGGGGGGTCCTCCGGGAGAGCCGCTGGGCGGCGCCCGGCTGATGATCCAGGACGGAGCTCTTGAGAACCCGAAGGTCGAGGCCATCTTCGGCCTGCATGTCGTGCCGGGCCGGGCGGGGACGGTCTTCTATCGACCGCAGGGCTTTATGGCCGCGTCGGACCGGATCGACATCACCCTGCACGGGCGCCAGACGCACGGCGCCTGGCCGTGGCGCGGCGTCGACGTCATCGCCGTGGCGGGACAGGTGATCCAGACGGTGAACACCCTGACGGCCCGGACCATCGATCCGACGACCACGCCGACCGTCTTCACCATCGCCACGATCCAGGCGGGCGTCCGCTACAACATCATTCCCGACGAGGCGGTGATGTCGGGCACGCTGCGCACCTTCGACGTGGCCCAGCGCGACGATCTGGTGAAGCGGGCCGAGGCTGCCATCGACCACGTCGCCGAAGCCTATGGCGCGACCGCCGACTTCTCGATCCGCCAGAACGCCGCCCTGGTGTTCAACAATGAAGACCTGTCCGCCTGGCTGGCCCCGGTCCTGACCGAGGCTGCGGGCGAGGGCAACGTCAACTCGGCGGCGCCGCCGACGACGGTGGCGGAGGACTTCTCCTACTTCCAGAATGAGGTCCCGGGGGTCTTCTACCACCTTGGCGGGACCGCCGACGGCGTCGATCCGGCGACGGCCGCGCCGAACCACTCGCCCCGGTTCGACGTCAACGAGGATGTGCTGGTGCTCGGTGTGAAGACCCATGCCCTCTCGGCCCTGCGCTTTCTGGAGCGGGAATAGGTCAACGGCGGGTTCGCCACGTTTGTGCACGATCGCTCAAGAACCCGGGCGCACCCTGCGAAGGTTACGCCCGGAGAGCGACCATGAGGATCCTGAACTTCCATCTTCCCGCCATCGAGCCGATGTCTCGACACCAGCTCTGGCGAGAGACCGGCTTCTTCCTCGCCTCCTTTCTCGCGACGATGGGTGGAGCGGTGGTGATGATGAATCACGCAGCGGCGGTCCTCGCCTGAAGCTTGACCTGCGGCGCAGGGGCGGCGAGGGGAGGCCAATGACCTCCTCCGACACCGAACTGGAACGCTTCAAGGCCGCGCGCGACACGGCGATCCATCGCCTGAACCTGATCCAGCAGGGCGCGCAGATCCTCTATGAGGACGGCACGCCCGTGGATATGGCGTCGGAAAAGGCGCGACTTGAGGCTTTGGTCGCCGACATGGACCGCCGTATCGCCCGATTGGCGCTGATGGCTGCGACGCCGACCGGACCGCTGAACTAGCCGGCCAGAACCGCCTTGATGACCCTGCGATAGGTCGCGGTCAGGGCATCGAGCTCGACGACCGGAACCCGCTCGTCGATCTGATGCATGGTCTGCCCGACGAGGCCCAGCTCAAGGACCGGACACAGGACGCGGATGAAACGGGCGTCCGACGTGCCGCCCGTGGTGGAGGCTTCCGGGCGCACGCCGGTCGAGGCCTCCACCGCGTCCTGCACCGCCGTCACGAACGGGCCGTGCGGCGTCAGAAAGGCGTCGCCGGAGCACATGTGGTCCAGGGTGATCTGCAGGCCGGTCTCGGCCTGGATACGCCCCGCCTCGCGGTTCAGCCAGTCGATCAGGCCGTCGCCGGTCTGGGCCGGGTTGAAGCGGATATTGAGCCGCGCGCGGGCCTCCGCCGGGATGACGTTCGTCGCCGGATTGGCGATGTCGATGGTGGTGATCTCCAGGTTTGACGGCTGGAAGGCTTCGTAGCCCGTGTCGAGCACATGGGCGTCGAGCGCGGCCAGCAGGCGCACCAGCACGGGGGCCGGATTGGCGGCCCGGGCGGGATAGGCGACGTGGCCCTGTTTGCCGTGGACGGTGATCCAGGTGTTCAGCGAGCCGCGCCGGCCGATCTTGATCATGTCGCCGAGCTGCTGCTGCGACGACGGTTCGCCGACGACGCAGGCGTCGATGACCTCGCCCTCGGCCATCAGGGTCTCGACCACCCGTTTGGTGCCGTGCAGCGCGGGGCCCTCTTCGTCGCCGGTGATGAGGAAGGAGAGGGAGCCTGCCGGTTCGCCCTCGGCCAGGACCTGCGACACGGCGGCGACCCAGGCGGCGATACCGCCCTTCATGTCCACGGCCCCCCGGCCATAGAGGATGCCATCCCTGACCTCGGCCTCGAACGGGCCGGACGACCAGGCGGCGGCCTCGCCGGTCGGGACGACGTCGGTGTGGCCGGCGAAGCAGAGGTTGGGCGAGGCGGTCCCGCGCCGGGCGTAGAGGTTCTCGATCCGCGCCTCCCTGCCCTCGCCGCCCGGCCCCTCGAAGGCCATGCGGCGGCAGGTGAAGCCGAGGTCGGTGAGGACGCGCTGAAGGGTGTCCATGGCGCCCGCGTCAGCGGGTGTGACGGACGGCCTGCGGATCAGGTCACGGGTCAGTTCGACAGGATCGATGACAGGAGTTGATGCTGCGCCCATGCGGCTATGCTTTAGGGAGATCGCGTCCAGCCGGAAAGGGGACCGCCATGCCGAAGATCGACCTCGATGCCGCACCGACCGGTCACGGGACCGCCTATCCGGAGGAGCACGCCGAACACTGCAAGCCGCGCCGTCGCTGGAAGCTGGGTGACGCGGCCGGGCTGGATCAGTTCGGGGTCAACATGCTGCGGCTTCCGGCCGGGGCGTGGTCGTCGCAGCGCCACTGGCATGTGACCGAGGACGAGTTCGTCTGGGTCCTGTCCGGCGAGGTGGTCCTGATCGAGGAGGACGGCGAGACGGTGCTGAGGGCCGGCGACTGTGCGGGCTTCAAGGCGGGCGTGCCGAACGGCCACAAGATCGAGAACCGATCGGGCGCCGAGGCGGTTCTGCTGGAAGTCGGGACGCGCACCCCCGGCGGCGACGGGGCCGACTATCCCGACATCGACATGGTCCTGCCCCTGGGGGGGGACCGTTATTTCCACCGAGACGGAACGCCGTACCCGAAACATGACCGACGCACCTGAGGCGCCCGAGCCGATCACCAAGCCCAACGCCGAAGCCGCGCTGGCCGCCCACGGGACCAATCCCTGGGCCATCAACGATTTCCGTTTGATCTGGCTGGGCCGGCTCGCGGCGGTGCTGGCGATCCAGATCCAGTCCTCGGCCCTGTTGTGGCAGGTCTATGAGATCGCGCGCCGCGACCATCCAATCGAACAGGCCAGCCTCTATCTCGGCCTCGTCGGGCTGGCGCAGTTCATCCCCTTGCTGCTGTTGACCCTGCCGGCCGGGGAGATGGCGGATCGGCGCGATCGGAGGGGCACGGTGATCCTGGCGATCCTGGCCGAGGGGACCTGCGCCCTGTCGTTCATGGCCATGGCGATTCACGGCAATCCGCCGCTGTGGGGACTTCTGGCCGTGGCCGTCGGGTTCGGGGCGTCGCGGGCTTTCCTTGCCCCGGCGAGCCAGGCCTATCTGCCGATGGTGGTCGGGCGCGCCGCCCTGCCGCGCGCCATCGCGGCCCAGTCGATCGCCTTCCAGACCGGGGCCATCGCCGGCCCGGCACTGGGTGGCGTCATCGTCGGCGTGAACGTGCCGCTGGCCTATGCGGTGTCGCTGGCCATGTTCGCCGTGGGCCTGATCTGTTTCCTGATCATCAAGACGAGCGGCAAGCCGACGCAGGTCGAGGCCGCGGGCGATCGCTGGGAGGCGGTGAAGGACGGGCTGAAATATGTCTGGAGCACGAAGATCGTGCTGGGCGCGATCTCGCTCGACCTGATCGTGGTGCTGTTCGCCGGCGTGGCCCTGCTGACGCCGATCTTCGCCAGGGACATCCTGCATGTCGGGCCGGAAGGGTTCGGCCTGCTGCGCGCCTCGTTCGGGGTCGGAGCCTTCATGATGGCCCTGATCCTGGCCCGCTATCCGATCCCCGGTCGGGGCGGGATGCTGATGTTCGCCTCGGTCGCCGTGTTCGGGATCTGCACCATTGTCTTCGGCCTCTCGAAGGTTGTCTGGATCTCGGCGGCGGCCCTGTTTATCGGCGGAGCCGCCGACATGATCAGCGTCAACATCCGCCAGACCCTGATCCAGCTGTCGACGCCGGATCACATGCGCGGGCGGGTGTCGTCGGTGTCGATGCTGTTCATCGGCGCGTCGAACGAACTGGGCGAGGCCTACTCCGGGGTGATGGTACGGTTCCTCGGGCCGATCGGGGCTGCCGTGTTCGGCGGGGTCGGGGCGCTGGCGGCGACGGGCGTGTGGGCGAAACTGTTCCCCAGTCTGAGGAAGGCCGACAAGCTGGTGTGAATCCTCCCCCATCGGGGGAGGGGGACCGCGAAGCGGTGGAGGGGGCAACCTCAGACGCCGGAGGTGGGGCGAGCCCCCTCCACCGCTTCGCGAAGGCGCGCCGCGCCACCTCCCCCAACGAGGGAGGATCTAGCCCCACGCCCGGAAATGCTTCGACAGCTTCAGCCCCTGCCGCTGGTAGTGGCTGCCGCCCTCGCCGTAGAGGCGTGAGGGGCGTTCGGTCAGCGGTTCATAGACCAGTCGGGCGACGATCTGGCCGTGTTCCAGCAGGAACGGCGTATCGTGGGTGCGGACCTCCAGCACCCCTTTCGATCCGGCGCCGTGGGCCTCGTCGGTGCCGAAGCCGGGGTCGAAGAAGCCGGCGTAGTGGACGCGGAACTCGCCGACGCTGGGGTCGATCGGTGTCATCTCGGCGGCCTGCATGACCGGGATTTCGACCGCTTCGTTCGAGGCCAGGATGTAGAACTCGCCCGGGTCCAGCAGCAGTTCGCCGCGACGGAGCGTCAGCGGTTCCCAGAAATCCTTCGGGTCGTGGCCGTCGATCTTGTCGAGATCGACGACGCCGGCGTGCCGACGGCCGCGGAAGCCGACGATGTCGCCGGTCTGGAGGTCGACGCCGACGCTGCGGGTCTCCAGCTTCGGCGGCTCCCCGGCCTTCAGGCGTAGCTGGTTCAGCCGGGTGCCGGGGCGCACCAGGATGGAGAAGGTCTGGGGCGCGATCTCCAGATACAGCGGTCCCTCATAGCCCTCGTCCACATCGTCGAACGCGCCGCCACGATCCGTGAGCAGGCGCACGAAGACATCGACACGGCCGGTCGAGGACTTCGGATTGGCGCGCGCGATCAGGCCCTTGGGAAGGTTCAGCTGCTCCTGAAGTTCGGCGATATAGACGCAGCCCTTTTCCAGAACGACGCCGTTGGTCATGTCGATCGGGTGCATCTCGACGTCGGCGATCCGCTCGGACACCAGTCGGCGGCCCGGCAGGAAGGACGCGCGCACGCGCCAGGCGCGGTCGGACAGGCGCAGGTCGAGACTGGCCGGCTGGACCTGGTCGGCGTCCCAGGGCGTGGCCGATCTGATTGCTCCGGCGGCGATCAGGGCCTCGATGGACTGGGCCGGCAGGATGCCCGGCGTGGGGAATTCAAGAGTCATGGAGAACGGCATACACAGGGATTGCCGCCAGAAATAGCGGGTTGGGCGACCACGCTTGCCACGATCCCGGCTCCGGGCGACGGTGGGTCATGCATGAGACCGCACCCTATGTGGCTGAAACCCAAGGCGTCATCGTGCGCGTTCGGCCCAGCTATCTGGCCGGCCAGTCCGATCCGGACGAGCGTCGCTGGGTCTGGGCCTACCAGGTAGAGATCGAAAACCACGGCCCCGAGGCAGTACAACTGATGGCGCGCCGCTGGGTCATCACTGACGCCACGGGTCATGTCGAGACGGTGCGCGGACCGGGGGTGGTCGGCGAACAGCCCTTGATCGCGCCGGGCGACAGCTATTCCTATGCGTCCGGATGCCCGCTCCCGACGCCGTCGGGATCGATGGAGGGGGCCTATATGATGACCGACGCCACCGGCCGGTCGTTCGAGGCCGTCATCCCCGCCTTCAGCCTGGACGTGCCGGGCGGCCGGGTTTTGAACTGACCCGGCCGGGCGAGGGGGGCGTGTCAAACGGGCCCAAGCAGCGAGACGCCGCGCGTCGAGCGGTAGCCTACAAAGAGAGAGGTGGGGGGCTGCGTCAACCCGGATAACCGCAGCCCCGCCCCGGTCTCGCCAGGGACCTGGCGAGGCGGATGTGTCCCCGTTTTCGCGGGGATGACAATCGACGGGTCTCTGCGGAGATGACACTCCGCGCTCAAGCAGTGAGCGACCGCGTCGCGAGCGATAGCGCCCTTAGCTAGATGTAGCGACGCAGGCTGCGAGCCAGCTCTTCCTTGCCGCCGCGCTTCATCTGCGGCTGGTAGGCGACACGGGCGTGTTCCTGACAGTAGACGCCTTCCGAGGCGCGACGGCCGCAGAAGCTGAACTCGGTCGAGGACGGGTCCCCGATCGGCCATTTGCACATGTGGGCGCCCAGGGTCATTACCGTGGCGGTGCCGGGCATTTCGGCGACGGCCGGCAAGCTGGGGGTCGTCACGACCGGGCGCGGCACGGCCTGTGCGGCCTCGATACGCCGAGGCGCCGACGGCTGGGCCGGGGGCGTGGTGCGCGTACGGGCCGGGCGGAAGGCGGTGGCGGTGCGCGCCGGCTGCGACGGGGTCGCGCGACCCGACAGGCCGAGGCGGTGGACCTTGCCGATGACGGCGTTGCGGGTAACGCCGCCGCCCAGCTGTTTGGCGATCTGCGAGGCGGATTGCCCCTCGAGCCACAGCTTCTTCAGCGCGCCGACGCGATCTTCGGTCCAGCCTGCGGTCATGCCACCCTCCGGGGTACAGTTTTGATTCAACATTTGGCGCCTGGAGCCCCTCCCGGGTCCCGTCAGCCACAACTAATCGTAAACGAGACCTTAACAGACGCAAGATGTGCGAATCAGTCGTCCACAGAAACTACATCTTGAATCGGTGTTCGCTGAGCCAGCCCAAGCGCCGCGATACGGAACAGGCGCGGGCGGGCCGGGTTTCGGCTCTATGTCCAATACGCCTCTCGTCGACCCGCCGATCACGCGTAAGCCTATGACTCCATTGGCGGGCGATGGCTGCGTGAGGGTCGTCGATCCGCCGGAGATCGCCATCACCATGACGCCCGACGCTGCCGAGATATCGGGCCTGCGCCTCATCGCCGAGGCGGACGAGGCGCGGCGCAGGGCTAACCCCCTCGCCTGAGCCCTTGCGTGTCGTGTCACGCGGCCGCATCTGACGGACCATGACCGATCTCGCCTCCACCCGCCCCTCCGGCCTGCCGACCCCGCGCCACTACGCCGGGGTCAACTGGATCGGAGTGCAGACCCTGTACCTGCGCGAGGTCCGGCGCTTCTGGAAGGTCGGAGCCCAGACGGTCGCCGCCCCGGTGGTGACGACCCTGCTCTATATGCTGGTCTTCGTCGTGGCGCTGAAGGGCGCGCGGCCGCCGCTGCACGGCACCCCCTTCGCCGAGTTCGTGGCTCCGGGCCTGATCATGATGGCGATCCTGAACAACGCCTTCGCCAACGCCTCTTCAAGCCTCATCCAGGCCAAGATCATGGGCACCTCGACCGACTTCCTCACGCCCCCGCTGAGCCCGCTGGAGCTGACGATCGGCTTCTCGCTCGGCGCCGCGACCCGGGGCATCGTGGTCGGCCTGGTTACGGCGATCTGCGTCATGCCGTTCGCCAAACTGGGCGTGACCCATATTGCGGCCATCCTGTATTTCAGCCTGATCGCGTCCCTGCTGATGGGGATGGTCGGCGTCCTCGCCGGTCTGTGGTCCGAGAAGTTCGACCAGTTATCAGCGGTCCAGAATTTCGTCGTCCTGCCGATGACCTTCCTGTCGGGCACCTTCTATCTGGTCGAGAACCTGCCGCAGCCGTTCGCCGCCATCAGCCTCTGGAACCCGTTCTTCTATCTGATCGACGGCTTCCGCTACGGCTTCATCGGCCACGCGGAGGGCAACCTTCTGGTTGGCGTCGGGATGTCGGGCGTCTTGACCGTCGTCATGGCCGGAGCCTGCTGGATGGTGTTCAGGTCCGGCTGGCGGCTGAAGAGCTGACGACGGGCCGTCATCCGCAAAGAGTGCTGGCCGTGCTCCGTGACTGGGCGCGTCGGCTCAAGCGCGACGTGGTGGCGATCTATCTGGCCGGACGGGATCCCAGGGTGGCCTGGCCCACCAAGCTCCTGGCCCTGGCCGTGAGCGCCTATGCGCTGTCACCCATCGACCTCATCCCCGACTTCATTCCGGTGATCGGGATGGTTGACGACCTGATCCTGGTTCCACTGGGCCTGCTCGCCGTCATCCGTCTCCTGCCCGCCGCGATTCTGGAGGAGCACCGGGCGAGAGCAGTCGAGATGCTGGATCGCCCGACCAGTCGTGTCGCTGGCGCGCTTATCCTGGCGATATGGGTTCTCGCAGTCGTGGCCTGTGGCCTTTGGTTCTATCGCCTGCAATGGGATCGACATGGCTGACGGGGGCCGGTGTTGACTAACCCCCGCCCCCGTCCGACAACGCCAGACTGCTGAAAGTCCCGTCGCACCCGCGCCGGGGCTTCGTTTCTTCTGGAGGTCTGTCCGTGTCCGGTCATTTGATGGGTGTCTACAATCGCGCGCCGCTGGAAGTGGATCGCGGGCGAGGCGCGCGTCTGTGGGCCACGGACGGGACCGAGTATCTGGACTGCGTTCAGGGCATCTCGACCAACGGCCTGGGTCACGCTCACCCGGTTCTGGTCGAGGCTGTGAAGGCCCAGGCCGAGAAGCTCTGGCACGTCTCCAACATCTTCAAGATCCCGGGTCAGGAAGAACTGGCCGACGCCCTGACTGAGGCCAGTTTCGCCGACGTCGTCTTCTTCACCAATTCCGGCACCGAAGCGGTCGAGTGCGCGCTGAAGACGGCGCGCAAATACCACGCCGCCAACGGCCAGCCCGAGCGGATCGATATCTACGGCTTCGACGGCGCCTTCCACGGCCGGACCTACGGGGCCATCAATGCTGCAGCCAACCCCAGCTACACCGAGGGCTTCGGGCCCAAGATGCAGGGCTTCCACCAGCTGAAGTGGGGCGATCACGAGGCGCTCAAGGCCGCGATCGCCGAACCCAACACCGCCGCGATCATCGTCGAGCCGGTGCAGGGCGAGGGCGGGTGCCGGGCCATGCCCGACGTCTGCCTGCGCGGCCTGCGTGAGCTGTGCGACCAGCACGGCGTCCTGATCATCTTCGACGAGGTCCAGTGCGGCATGGGCCGTTCCGGCAAGCTGTGGGCCCATGAATGGGCCGGTATGGCTCCCGACATCATGGCCGTGGCCAAGGCGCTGGGCGGCGGCTTCCCGATCGGGGCCTGCCTGGCGACGACGGAAGCGGCCAAGGGCATGACGGTCGGGGCCCACGGCTCGACGTTCGGCGGCAATCCGCTGGCCATGGCGGTGGGCCTGGCGGCCTTCAACGCCATCAACTCCGACGAGATCCTGGGCAACGTCAACGAGATCGCCGGCTATGTGAAGCAGCAACTGCACGGGCTGAAGGAACGCTTCCCCGACGTGATCGAGGACGTGCGCGGCAAGGGGTTGCTGATCGGGCTCAAGCTGATCCCTAACAATCGCGAGTTCATGGGCTGGGCGCGCGACGAGCAGCACCTGCTGATCGCCGGCGGCGGCGACAACTGCGTGCGCATGCTGCCGCCCCTGAACCTGACGCTGGACGAGGCCCGCGAGGCTGTCGAACGGCTGGAGCGTACCTGCGAAGGCGCGCGGACCAAGATCAAGGCGGCAGCCTGACCTCACTCCGATCATCCCCGCGAAGGCGGGGACCCAGACCTTTGGGCGATCGGACTTTCACACCGGGCGTGAGCGTCATCCCAGACGCCGTGCCTCACAAAAGGACTGGGTCCCCGCCTTCGCGGGGATGCACGGGGTTTTAGAGATGGTCAGACATTTCCTCGACATCCACCGGCTGGAAGCGCCCGAGCTGCGTGCCATCCTTGACGACGCCCATGCCCGCAAGGCCGCCCGCAAGGGCAGGCCCCAGGGCTGGGTCGATGCCGATGCTCCGGCGAAGGATCGCGTCCTGGCGATGATCTTCGAGAAGAACTCGACCCGCACCCGCTTCAGTTTCGACGCCGCCATCCGCCAACTGGGCGGAGACGCCATCATCGCCAATGCCGGCGACATGCAGCTGGGGCGCGGCGAGCCGGTCGAAGACACCGCGCGGGTCCTTTCGCGCATGGTCGACGCAGTGATGATCCGCGCCAACAGCCACGAGGACGTCGAGAGGTTCGCCCGGGTCGCCACCGTGCCCGTCGTCAACGGCCTGACCGACCGCTCGCACCCGTGCCAGATTCTGGCCGACATCATGACCATCGAGGAACAGCGCGGCCCGATCGAGGGCAAGACGCTGGCCTGGATCGGCGACGGCAACAACGTCTGCCACAGCTTCATGCACGCGGCGCCGAAGCTGGGCTTCCACCTGAACGTCGCCTGCCCGGCCGAGTATCACCCCGACCTGCACGACATGGCCAAGGGCGGCTCTGCTGTCAGTCTGACCTCGGACCCACGCGATGCGGTCAAGGGCGCAGACGTTGTCATCACGGACACCTGGGTGTCGATGGGTGACAGCGACTACGAGGCCCGCCTGCATGCGTTCGAGAGTTACACGGTCGACGAGGCCCTGATGGACCTGGCCGATCCGGACGCGGTCTTCCTGCACTGCCTGCCCGCGCACCGGGGCGAGGAGGTCACCGACGCGGTGATCGACGGACCGCGCTCGCTTGTCTGGGACGAGGCAGAAAACCGCATCCACGCCCAGAAGGCCGTGCTGGCCTGGTGTTTCGCGGGCTGACCCGATTGCCGGCATCAAAAGGGGCGCCGTCGCGAAACGGCGCCCCTGATCTTTGCCTGATCGAACCTACTGCAGGTTCACATCAGCGACCCCGCCGGCGTCCGGCGTCGTCTTCGTCAGATTGGCCTTGGCGATCTCGAAGGCGAACCTGACCAGACCGCCCTTGTTGACCCAGACGCGGCCGTTATCGGCGTCGAAGCGCAGGATGGTCAGGTGGCGATCCTCCTTGCCGTCCGGATACCAGGCGGCCAGCACCGGGTTCCAGTAGCGGTCGACGATCTCGCGGTCATTGCCCTGGACCGACAGCTCGCCATGGATGCAGGCCCAGGTGTTCTGGTCCTTTGAGCCATAGTGGAACATGGCGCTCTGGCCGCCGCCGACCCCGGCGTCTTTCGCCAGATCGGTGTCGTCGCGGGTGAAGAACCAGATCGTGCCGGTCTCGGCCTCGCGGAAGGCGGTCATCGGCTGGGCGTGATACCCGGGCTGGTCGAGGCCGAGCAGGCCGGTGTTGGAGTCCTTGAGGGACTTCCAGAACTCTTTTTCGGCTTCGGCGGAGGTGAGTGTATCGGCCATGTCGGGCTCCTGCGGTTTGCGTTCGGTGGGATAACCGCCGGACCGCGCGCCTGTTCCGCCTCAGGTCCGGGGCGTGACGCCCATCAGCGTTCCGATGTGGATCATCAGCAGGAAGGCCAGCGCTCCGGCCAGCAGCATGATGAACCGCCAGGGCACCATGCGCGGCTTCAGGAAGTCGCTCGGTCGCGCGCCCCGCCATCCGGCGAAACCGGCCACGAGCAGGGCGCCGGCCAGCAGCGAGAGCGTCAGGGTCATCGACATGGGCGCGATGTGGCGGCAAGTCCCCGGATGCGCAAGCGAACCCTTACCGGGATCTTAATCTTCACCGCTCATTAACCACGTCGGCGCGATGAAATGAGTTGCGGCGGAGCCTATCCACAGGTGATTGGCCAACCGTCAAGATGTTGGGGTTAACCACACGTTTACACCCCGGATATGGGCGATTAGCGTGAGACCTATGGGTCGGGAGCCGAATCAGTGAGCGCAGCCGCTGCGCCTTGGAGCGTAAAGGGGATCGACCCGAAAGCGCGCGAGGTGGCCAAGGATCTGGCGCGCCGTTCGGGCATGACGCTGGGCGAGTGGCTCAACACCATGATCATGGACGACGAGGACGACGGCGTTCAGCCGTTACCGCGCCGTCCGCACGCCGCCGAGACGTTCGATCGTCGCGGCCGGTCCCGCCGCCTCGACGACGCCTATGAGCCCGAAAGTCGCAGCTACGGCCGCGACGACGAGACCCTGCAGCGCGTCGCCGCCTCGGTCGACGCCATCGCCGCCCGTCTGGAAGCCGCCGAGCGTCGCTCCACCATCGCCATCCAGGGGGTGGACCAGGCCGTGTCCGGCCTCGTGCGTCGCATGGAGGCGCAGGACCAGCAGGCGGGCCAGTATGGCCGCCGCATCGACGACATCTCTGACGAACTGAAGGAGGGCCACAAGCGCCTTCGTCGGTTCGAACAGGACGTCGGCCCCCAGACCGTCGAGACCATTGGTAAGGTCGAACAGGCCATTGGCGGGCTCGCGGGTCGTCTGTATGACATCGAGGAGCGTCAGCGCTCGGGCCTGAACGAGGTGCGTCAGCGTCTCGACGGTGTCGAGAAGGCCGATGTCTGGGGCAAGACCGACACGGCCGTCGCCGCCCTGACCAGCCGTCTCTACGATCTTGAAGAGCGCAACCGCGCCCACGGCCAGACCCTGCTTCAACGTCTGGAGGCCGTCGAGAAGGTCGCCGGTCCGGGCGCCGGTTCGGATATGCTGGCGCGCGTGGGTCAGCGCCTCGATGCGGCGCAGAGCCAGACGACCGAGGCCCTGCGCAATCTGGAGCGCTCCTTTGCCGGCCTCGACCAGCGGCTGCGCGCCGCCGAGACCCGTGTCGAGCCCGAAGGCATCCGCGAGGCCGCCCGGTTCGAGAAACTGGCCGAGACGCTCTCCCGCCAGGTCGATGCCAACCGCACCGAGATGATGCGCCGGCTGGAGACCGCCGAGAGCGAGGGCCGCATGGCCCGCATCGAGGCGACCATAGCCTCGCTTGGCGAACAGGCGCGTTCGGCCGAGCAGCGCTCCGCCCAGGGCATCGACGCCATGGGCCGCGAGGTCCTGCGCATCGCCCAGAACCTGGACACTCGCGTCGACCGCATCGAGACCGTCGGCGACGCGCGTCTGGAGAAGTTCGAGACAGAGCTGAACAAGCGGGTCTCCGACAAGATCGAGCAGGACATGGGCCGCTACGGCCAGGCGATCGAGCATCGCCTGACCCGCGCCGATGACCAGCACGCCATCGCCCTGGAAAAGCTGGGCGTCGAGATCACCCGCATCTCCGACCGCCTCGCCGACCGTATCGCCCAATCGGAACGCAAGTCCGCCCAGGCACTGGAAGACATCGGCCGTCGCATGGGCGAGGGCGCCGAACGCATCGAGCAGCGCTATGATCGCGCCTCCGGCGAACTGGCCGAGCGCATGCGCCTGTCCGAAGACCGTACGGCGAAGCTGCTGGCAGACGCGCGCGAAACCCTGGACCAGCGTCTGGCCGAAACCGCCGCGCCGATGCCTGCGCCGGTGTTTGACCCGACCCCGCAGCCCTTGCCGCCCGCAGCTGAGTTCGCCCAGCCCGACTGGCGCTCCGCCGCCTTCCCGGCCGAGGACTTCGCTTCTGCTGATGACGGCTGGTCGATTGATTCCCTCTCGGCCGATATCGAACCCTTCCCGGAGGCCCCCTCCGAGACCGCGCTCGCGCCCGAACCTGTTGTCGCCGCCCTGGGGGCCGAAGACAGCTTTGACGCCCTGCCGCGACGCTTCGAGCCGGTTGCGTCCGAGTCGACCCCGTTCGGTTCGGCGGTCCAGCCCTTCGGCGGTTTCGGCGGCGCCGACGTCAGCGACGCACTGGACGCCATCGCAGAGATAACGCCCCAGTCTACGGATCAGGCCGTGCCGCCGGCTGCCTTTGCCGGAGTGGTCGCCGAGACCTTCCCTTCGGCCCGCACCTTCGATGGCGGCGATGATGACTTCGCGGCCGAGACCGAGTTCGTCGATGCCCGTCGCCTGCGCGCCGGTCTGGGCGGCGGCGCCGCGGCCGGCCGCGCCGCCTCGACCCGCGACACCATCTCGGCTGCCCGCGCCGCCATGAACACGTCGGTCGCCGCCGAACCCGCCCCCCGGGCCAGCTTTGGACTGGGCGGCCTGAAGAAGGGCGGCAAGTCTCGTCTGCAAGAGCGGTTGGACAAGCAGGCCTCGCGCGACGGCACGGTCAAGAAGGCCTTCCTGGCCTCGGTCACCGGCGTGGCCGTCGTCTGCGGCCTCTACGCCACCGGTCGCCTGACCGGCTATGAGATCATGGATGTCGGCCAACTGCTGGGTCAGTCGAGCGGCGAGGCCGAGGCGACCCCGATCGCCGCCCTGGCGCTCAGTCCGGCCGATGCGCCCCTGGACGCCGCGCCCGCCGATGCGACCGAGGCCCAGAACCTGTTCGCCCAGGCGACGGAACAGCTGGACCGCAACGATCCGGCCGGGGTCGAGACCCTGACCCGCGCCGCCAACCTGGGCGAGCCCCAGGCCCAGCTGAAGCTGGCCGGTCTGTATCAATCGGGCGAGAACGGTGTCGCCGCCGACCTCGAGGAAAGCCGCCTTTGGGCCCGACGCGCGGCCGAGGGTGGCGACGCACGCGGCATGCACGCGTTCGGCATGTATCTGTTCGACGGCGTCGGCGGCGCCCGCAACCGGGCCGAGGCGCTGGACTGGCTCAGGAGGGCTGCGGACCAGGGTCTGGTCGACAGCCAGTACAATGTCGCCCGCATCTATGAGAACGGCGACGAGGGCATCGCCCCCAATCCGACCCAGGCCTATCGCTGGTACCTGATCGCGGCCCGCGCAGGCGATCCCCAGGCCCAGGCCGCTGTCGATCGGCTGGCCCCGACCATTCCGGCGGCGGCGCGACAGACCGCCCGCGCCCAGGCCGAGGCCTTCGCCCTGGAACCGCTCGCCTGACCGTTTAACAGGGTGGTCCCCGAAACGCCGTCCGACTAAGACACCTTCGCTCGCCTTCCGGCGCTTAAGCTTATCCGTTCCAGCCGAAGGCCCGCCCTTTGGAGATCTATCTGCCGATCGCCGAGGTTTCGGTGAACTGGCCGCTCCTGGTTCTGCTGGGCGCGCTGGTCGGATTCGTGTCTGGCCTGTTCGGCATCGGCGGCGGTTTCCTGTTGGCGCCGGCGCTGGTCTTCCTCGGCATCCCCCCGACCGTTGCCGTCGCCAGCCAGGCCAGCCACGTCGTGGCCTCCTCAACCTCCGGCGTGATCCGCTACACCGGCCAGGGCGCGGTCGACTTCAAGATGGGGGGCATTATGGCCGCCGGCGGCGCCGTCGGCGCCATCGGCGGGGTCGAACTATTCCGTTATCTCCGTCTGCTCGGCCAGGCGGATTTGGTCGTGGCGCTGTCCTACCTCATTTTCCTCGGCGCCATCGGCCTGCTGATGCTGCAGGAAAGCCTGACTGAAATTCTCCGCCGTCACCGCGGCGAGATCGCCCCGCACAAGGAGCGCCGTCGTCCGTTGTGGCTCTATGGCCTGCCGTGGAAGGTGCGCTTCCCCAAATCGGGCCTCTATATCAGCGCCATTCCGCCGTTCGGCCTCGGCGTCTTCGCCGGCGTGCTGTCGGCCATCATGGGGGTCGGCGGCGGCTTCATCCTGGTCCCCGCCATGCTGTATGCGCTGCGCATGCGGGCCGGCGTGGTCGTCGGAACCAGCCTGTTCCAGATCATCATCACGACCGCGATCACCACCATCCTTCAGGCCGGCCGCAACCAGACGGTCGACATCGTCTTGTCCAGCCTCCTGCTCGTCGGCGGGGTGGTCGGCGCCCAGCTGGGCGCGCGTTACGCGGGCCGGTTCCGGGCCGATGTGCTGCGTGCGGCGCTGGGTCTGCTGATCCTGTTCGTCGGCATCCAGATGGGGCTGGACCTGTTCGTCCGGCCGTCCGACATCTTCCTTCTGGCGCCCGGGGTGTCGGACGGATGATCCAGACGCCATCCCCGCCGCCGCCCTCGATCGAGGCGCCCCTTCTTGCGGAGTCGGGCCCTGAGATGTCCGTCGGGACTCAGGGAGAACTGCGCGTCGCCGCCGCCCTGACCGATGCGCGGGTTCAGGTCGATTCCAGCTTCCAGGGGGCGAGCATCGTCCTCTACGGCGCGGTGTTCAATCCGACCGACGACCCGACCGACGTGGTCGTCGTGGTGCGCGGGCCCGACGCCCCGATCCGTCTGGTCAAGAAGACGCGTAACCTCGGCGTCTGGCTGAACAGTCGTCCCGTCCTGTTCGAGGGTGCGCCGGGCTTCTACATGACCGCCTCGACCCGGCCGCTGCCGGACATCGCCGGTTTCGGGCAGTTGAGGCGTCTGGGCGTCGGCGTCGATCACCTGCGTATCGACGCGCCGGAGGAGAGCCGCACGGTCACCCGCTACGGCGTGCGTGACGTGGTGATCTCGCGGCTGGGTGAGGACTACCTCGCCTGGCGTCGCGCCGTGATCCGGCTGAAGGAGGCGGCGGCGCTGTATGACACGGATCCCAATGGGGTCCGCTTCGTCGATCGCGGCCTGTTCCGCGCCCAGGTCGAGCTGCCGGCGACCGCGCCGACGGGCGAATACCATGCCGAGGTCTGGCTGTTCCGCGACGGCGAACCGGCGGGCGTCTCCAACCTGACCCTGACTGTCGAGAAGGTCGGCTTCGAACGCGACATCTACGAACTCGCCCACCGACGACCGTGGAGCTATGGGGTGCTGTGCGTCCTTCTGGCCGCCGGCATGGGGTATCTGGCGAGCAGGGTGTTCCGGAGAAGCTGATGGATCGGGCTCGACTGACGGCGTGGACGCTGACGCTCGCGGGACTGATCCCCTTCGTCGGATGCGCCGCCCTGGTGCTTCTGACGCCAGACGGCGCGCGGGTCTGGATCGAGCCGCTGACGGTCTATGGCGCGATCATCCTGTCCTTCCTGGGCGGGGCTCGATGGGGGCGGACGATGGCGGGCCCGGAGCCGGACTGGCTTCAACTGGTGCTCAGCAATCTGCCGGCGGTCGCGGCCTGGTTGACCTTCCTTCCGACCGTGCCGGATGAGTTTCAGCTGCTGGTCATGATCTTCGGCCTGATCGCCATGCTGTACTGGGACCTGAGGAGCGCGCCGGTCTGGTACCGGAACCTGCGGCTGACGGCGACTGGCGGCGCGGCGCTCAGCCTGCTCGTCGTGATGCAGTCCTTCTAGACCAGCCCGTTCCACGCCAGTGCATGCACCCGGTCCTTGCCCAGCGCCGCGGCCATCGGCGGTTCCTTGAACAGCCCGGCGATGGCCGCGTCCCGCACGTTCAGCCCTCCGGTGAAGGCCCCGAAGGCCGGCAGGAGTAGCCTGCGCCCGTCGGTGACGAAACACGGCCGCCGCACCATTCGCGCGTGGGCCACGATCCGCGCACACGGATGTAGATGCCCCGCCACCTCGCCGTCCTCGGCCTCCGGCATCGGCTCATGGGTGAGGAACAGGGCGCCGAGCCGCAGGTCGCCGACGACGCGGCCGGGCAGGCCCGAGACCGCATCCCCATCCGCCGCTGTCAATGCTTCGCGATCATGGTTGCCCTCCAGCCAGACCCAGTCGCGCCCGAAGGCCAGCCGGTCCAGCCGTGTCCGGTCGTCCGTCGCCATCCGCCCGATGGACCGGCTGTCGTGGAAGCTGTCGCCGAGCAGGACGACGCGCTCGGGCTTCAGTTCGGCGATCTCCGCTTCCAGCCGATCCAGCGTCGCGCGGCTGTCGTAGGGCGGCAGCAACTGGCCTCGTGCGGCGTAGGCGGATCCCTTCTCGAGGTGCAGGTCCCCCGCGACCAGGGCCCCATGCGCCGGCAGCCACAGCGCGCCCGAACAGCGCAGCACGCAGAGCTCGCCCACGACCCGGACCGACAGCGATCCGCACGGCCGTCGCGCCGGGGTCAGCGCCTCTCGCAGGGCCGCGTTCATGCTGCCCCCATCAGTTGGGCCCCGCCTGGCCCGGGATGGGCGTCTTCCATGACCTCGTCGATCAGGTCCTGGGCCGAGGCCTCCAGGATCATGTCGGCCGCGTCTCCGCCGACCCGCTCGCGCCCGATCATCACCAGCACCGGCACGCAGAAGGGTGACGCCCGCTCCAGCGGCGCATGGCGGATATGGCCGGCGATGCGGGCCAGCAGCTGACCCAGCCGCGCGACGTCCAGCAGGCCGGACGCGGCGTCGGACCGGGCGGTTCTCAGCAACAGGTGATCGGGCTGGTGGCGGCGGAGCACGTCGTAGATCAGGTCCGTGGAGAAGGTCACCTGGCGCCCCGTCTTCTCGGCGCCCGGCTGTCGTCGCTCGATCAAGCCGGAAACGAGGGCGCAATTGCGGAAGGTGCGCTTCATCATGAAGCTCTCCTCCAGCCAGGCCTCCAGGTCATCGCCCAGCATGTCGGGCTGGAACAGGGCGTCCCAGTCCAGACCGTCCATTGGCTTGATCGACCAGATTGCGAAGGCATAGTCGGTGACAACGAAGCCCAGCGGCCCGACCCCCAGCCGGTCCAGCCGCCGGGTCAGCAGCATGCACAGGGTCGAATGGGCCAGCCGTCCCTCGAACGGATAGGCGACCATGAAATGGCGGCTGCCGCGCGGGAAGGTCTCGATCAGAAGGCTGTCGGCGTCGGGGATCATTGACCGTGAGGCCTGCAGTTCCAGCCACTCCTGCACGTCGACGGGCAGGACGCGCCAGTGGTCGCGGTCCTGCACCATGGCCCGGACCCGCGCGGCCAGCGAGGTGCCCAGCGGAAACTGCGATCCGCCCCAGGACGGGATCTTCGGATCCTTGTCGGTCGCATGGGTGACCAGGGCGTCCATGCCGTTGATCCCCTGAAACGCCCAGACCTGCCCCGCGAAGACGAAGGTGTCGCCGGGCGTCAGCTGTTCGAAATACCACTCCTCGGCCTCGCCGACCTTGCGCCCGCCGATCAGTTGTTTCGACGCCCCGCCGCGCCGCGAGGCGACCTTCACGTTCAGCGTCCCGGCCGCCACGATGGCCCCGACGTTCATCCGATGGCGCTGGGCGATCAGCTGGTTGCGGACGGTCCATTGGCCCTCTGGCGTCCGCACGATCCGCGCGAAGCGATCGTAGGTGCGCAGGGCGTATCCGCCCGTGGCGACGAAATCGACCACCTCCTCGAACGCCTCCCAGGTCAGGCCGCGATAGGGCGAGCAGGACGTCACCTCGGCGTGCAGGGCCTCAAGATCGAACGGTTCCGAACAGGCCACGCCCATGATGTGCTGGGCGAGGGTGTCGAGCGTGCCGATGTGATGCGGCTCCCAGTCGAAGGCGTTCTCGGCCACGGCCTCCTTGGCCGCCTGGCATTCCAGAAGTTCGAACCGGCTGGCCGGGACCATCAGGGCGCGGCTGGACTCGTCCAACCGGTGGTTGGCCCGGCCGATGCGCTGGACGAGCCGGCTCGAGCCCTTGGGCGCCGCCATCTGGATGACCAGGTCAACGTCCCCCCAGTCGATGCCGAGGTCCAGCGTCGAGGTGCAGACCACGGCCCGCAGTTCGCCCCGCGCCATAGCCGCCTCGACCTTGCGCCTCTGCTCGGCTGCCAGTGAGCCGTGGTGCAGGCCGATGGGCAGGTTGTCGTCGTTGATGGCCCACAGCTGCTGGAACACGAACTCGGACTGCCAGCGGGTGTTGACGAAGACCAGGGTCAGGCCCGAGCGCTGGATCGCCTCATAAACCTCGGGGATCGCATGCTGGCCGGTGTGCCCGGCCCAGGGCACGCGTCCCTCCGACACCAGCACGTCGATGATGGGGACAGCGCCGGGGTCGCCTTTTACAATCACGATCCCTTCTCCCCTTGCGGGAGAAGGTGGCTCGCGCAGCGAGACGGATGAGGGGTCACTCTGATCTTCGGAATTCTGCGCTGGTTCGGCTGACTCCAACGGCTCGTGTGACCCCTCATCCGTCGGGCTTCGCCCGCCACCTTCTCCCGCAAGGGGAGAAGGAAGACCCGGCGCCAGCCACTGCGCAATCAAGTCCGGATCGTCGATGGTCGCCGACAGGGCCACCCGTCTCAGCCCCGGCGAAAAGCTCTGCAGCCGCGCGAGACCGAGGTTCAGCAGGTCTCCGCGCTTGCCCGACCAGATGGCGTGGACCTCGTCGAGCACGATGCATTTCAGGTCGGCGAAATACGCCCGCGCTCCGCCCCAGGCGCAGAACAGGGCCAGCTGTTCCGGGGTGGTCAGCAGGATGTCGGGCGGGTTGTCCCGCTGGCGCTGCTTCTTGGATTGCTTGGTGTCGCCGGTGCGGCTCTCGACATGGATGTTCAGCCCGATCTCGCGGATCGGCGTCATCAGGTTGCGCTCGACGTCGGTGGTCAGCGCCTTCAGCGGCGAGACATAGATTGTATGGATGCCGCTGCCCGGCCCATGCGGCGGCCTCGGCCCGCGTTCGGCCAGGTCGATCAGGCTGGGCAGGAACCCCGCCAGTGTCTTGCCGCCCCCGGTCGGAGCGACCAGCAGGGCGTGCGACCCGGCCTCAGCCGCCGCGATCATCTCCAGCTGGTGCCTGCGGGGGCTCCAGCCGCGAGACATGAACCAGTCGGCGAACAGAGGCGGCAGGTTGGCGGCGGGTGGCGTCACGAGGGGGATATAGCATGTTCCCGTTCCGTTTCATGCCGTTCGTCGCTATCTCTCTGACGTGTCCGACGAATCCGTCCTCTCCAACCTCAGCCTGACCGGCGCCGAGCCGTGGCTCGTCCTGCCGCCTGCGCTGGCCGTGCCGCCGGGCGCGGGCGCGATCTGCGACGACGAGGGCGCGCGGAAGATCGGGCGAGGCGCCGCTGAGGGCGTATTCACCGGTGGGCCGGTGATGGTGGCGCACGCCTCGCTGACGGCGCGCAGGCTGGGCCTGTCCGCCCCGCCCCGGTCCGCCGACCTTCTGGACGTGCTGGAGCTGTGGGCCTTCGTGCGGCCGGCGACCTTCTGCGCCCCGTCGCCGTCAGGGCTGGCCCTGGCGCTGGGCATGGCCGAACCCAAGGGCGCTGAGGCCCAGGCAGCTGCGCTCAGAGACGCCGCCGCCGTTCTGCTGAAGGAGCTGGCCGACCCCGCCTATCCGCATCGCGAGGATGCCTTCACCCTGGCCGAGACGCTGGGGCGCGCCGGCTGGTCCTGGGCATGGCGGGTGTCGGGCGCCTTGCAGGCTGGACCGCTCCGGGCGCGCCAGCATCGGGGCTCGGGGCTCGACGCCTGGTCGCGCCTGCCGGAGTGGCAGGACGAGGCGCCGCGTGGGGAGGCAGGGTCCGCTCCGGTCGATTCCGAATCCGCTCGGATCCGGCTCGAGAAACTGCTGCAGGCCTCGGGCCTCGACGAAACCCGCCCGACCCAGTCCGACTACGCCGCCGAGGCCGCCTACGCCTTCTCGCCCCGCAACGAGGAGGGCAGGCCGCGCATGCTGCTGGCCGAGGCTGGCACCGGCACTGGCAAGACGCTCGGCTATCTGGCCGCCGCCTCCCTGTGGGCTGAACGGAATCAGGGCGCGGCCTGGGTCTCGACCTATACCCGGGCCCTGCAGCGCCAGATCGATCGCGAGAGCGCCGCCCTGTGGCCCGATCCGGTCGAGCGCAAGCGCAAGACTGTCGTCCGCAAGGGCCGCGAGAACTACCTCTGCCTGCTGAACCTTCAGGACATGGTCCAGGCGGCCCAGCTGGGGAACGGCGACCTGATCGGCCTGGCCCTGACCAGCCGCTGGGCCCTGCACACGCGCGACGGCGACATGACCGGCGGCGATTTCCCCGGCTGGCTGCCCGGCCTGTTCGCAGTGGCGTCTGCAAGCCAGGCCTCGGCGGGCAACCTCGTCGACCGACGCGGCGAATGCGTCCACGCGGCCTGCCCCCACTACCGCACCTGTTTCGTCGAAAAGACCATCCGCGCGAGCCGCCGTGCCGACCTCGTCGTCGCCAACCACGCCCTGGTCATGACCCAGGCGGCCTTCGACGGCGCACGTTCGGCGCGAGGCCTGAAGCAGGACGGCGAGACCGCCGCCCTCAAGCGCATCGTCTTCGACGAGGGCCACCATCTGTTCGACGCCGCCGACAGCGCCTTCTCCGCCTGCCTGTCGGGTCAGGAGGCGGCCGAGCTGCGCCGCTGGATCCGGGGGCCGGAGGGACGCGGTCGTCGGGGGCGTGGTCTGGAACAGCGGCTAGGCGATCTGTGCGCCGACAACGAGGCAGCGGCCAGGGCGCTTCAGGATGCCATCCGCGCGGCGGCCGCTTTGCCGGGTGAAGGCATCTCCGGCCGGATCGCGCCGCCCTCGGGAGAAGTGAATCCCGTCGGCCCGATCGAACAGTTCCTGATGGCTGCGCTGGAACAGATCAGGGCCCGCACGTCGGAAGCGGCCTCGTCGGGATCGTCCGAGTTCGGCACCGAATGTTCGGTCCGCCCGGCGACCGAACCGCTGCTGGAAACAGCCCGGCGCGCAGCCCAGGCCATCGCTGCCGTCGAGGCCCCCCTGCTGGCCCTCGCTCGCCATCTGGAGGACATCCTCGACGACGAGGCGGCGGAGTTGGACGGAGCCTCGCGCGCCCGGATCGAAGGGGCCCTTCGCGGCCTCGACCGTCGTGCCCGCATGACCCTGCCGGGGTGGCGGTCGATGCTGGCGGCGTTGGAGGACGGCGGCGACGCGCCCGACCCGGATTTCGTCGACTGGCTGTCGGTCGAGACGGCGTTCGGCCGCATCCACGACGTGGCCCTGCGCCGTCACTGGATCGACCCGACCGTGCCACTTGAGGCGGCCGTGATTCTGCCGGCCCATGGCGTGCTGGTGACCTCCGCCACCCTGTCCGACCCGATCGCGGAGGCGAGCGGAGGAGACCTCTTCGGCATGGCCCGGATGCGCACCGGGGCCGCGCGGCTGATCGAACCGGCGCGCACCCTGAAGGTCGAGAGCCCCTTTGACTATGCGTCGAACAGTCGGGTGATCGTCGTCACCGACGTGGGCAAGGACGACCCGCGCCAGACGGCGGCCGCGATGCGCGAACTGTTCCTGGCGGCCGGGGGCGGGGGCCTGGGCCTGTTCACAGCCATCCGCCGGTTGAAGGCCGTCTACGAACGCCTCGGCCCGGACCTGGCCAAGGCCCAGATCCCCCTCTACGCCCAGCACGTCGATCCACTGGAGGTCGGGGCCCTGGTCGACATCTTCCGCGCCGAACAGGACAGTTGCCTGCTGGGCACCGATGCCGTCCGGGACGGCGTCGATGTGCCCGGCCGCTCGCTGCGGCTGCTGGCCTTCGACCGGGTGCCCTGGCCGCGCCCCGACCTGTTGCACAAGGCCCGGCGCGAGAAGTTCGGGGCCAAGGGCTATGACGATGCCCTGGCCCGCGCCCGTATCGCCCAGGCCTTCGGTCGGCTGATCCGGCGGGCGGACGACAAGGGGGTGTTCGTCATGCTGGACGCGGCCACGCCGACACGATTGTTCGCCGCCCTCCCGCCGGGGACCGAGGTCCAGCGAATGAGCCTGGTCGAGGCGATTGAGCTGACGAAGAGCTTCTTGTCCTGACCCTTCATCCCTTGCGGGAGAAGGGGCCCGTCAGCGCCTCACATCAAAGGCCAGCAGCAGGGTCTTCTGGACGATGTTGTCATTGTCGTCGCTGAGCAGATAGACACGCGTCCCCGTCGCGGTCGGGACCGCGGCGATCCCTTCGAAATTGTCGGTCGAGGCCGGTGGGCGCAGGTGGATCAGGGGGGCCGACAGGGTCCCGTCCGGGGCCATCCGGCGGACGCGGGCCTGCATGTTGAGCGGGGGCGTGAACAGACGCTGGACGATGAACCAGCCGCCCGCCGGGTCGACATCGGCGCCGGTGGTCAGGAAGCCATCCATGTATGAGGTCGGGGCGTTGGGCAGGGACTTGCAGGCGTCGGCGTGGCAGAGCCAGGCGCCGCCGGCCTCGCCGAGCGCGAGCCAGTGGCCGTCGGGGGCGGGGGCCAGACCCTCGAGGCCCTGATTGTCCTCGAACGGGTGACGGGGGGTGGAGACCAGGCCCGGCCGATCGTTCGCCCCGACGCCGTAGGACCAGATGCGGTGATCGCGCTCGAAACTGATCAGGACGCGGCCGTCGGGGAGCAGGGCCAACCCTTCCGCATCCGCATCCGCATTGGCCTTGGGCGTCAGGACGGCGCCGTCCGGGCCGGTCAGGGGGCGGCTGACGGCGCTGTCGGCGGAGCTCAGGCGGCCGTTGCGGTCGAGCCGGAGGGTGAAGCGGACGAGGTCGCCGAAGTCGCTGACGACCCAGGCGCGGTCGCCCTGCATCTTCAGGTCGGACAGGCCGTGCAGGCCAGGCCCGCGAAGGATCAGGCCGCCCCCATAGGTGACGCCGGGCGCCAGGGTCGCGCCGCCGATGCCCAGGGGCACATGGCGGGCTTCCATGCGGAGGGCATGGTCGGGACCGGTGACCAGGCCGGGCATCGAGGTCGCGATGGCCGCGCAGGCCGCCATACCCATGAGGGCCAGCGACGCCGCGGCGCGGAAAAGCAGCCGCATCACGCCGCGCGCTTGAGGCGACGGCCGCCCTTTTTCGTCGCCTGCTTGGGCGCCGCATCGAACAGTTCGGCCAGCTTCTCGATCATGACGCCGCCCAGTTGTTCGACGTCGACGATGGTGACGGCGCGGCGATACCAGCGGGTTACGTCGTGGCCGATGCCGATGGCGATCAGTTCGACCGGGGACCGGGTCTCGATGTCCTCGATCACCTTGCGCAGGTGTTTGTCGAGATAGAGGGCGGCGTTGGCGGACTGGGTGGAATCGTCGACCGGCGAGCCGTCGGAGATGACCATCAGAATCTGGCGCGACTCGGGCCGGGCCTTCAGCCGGTCGTGGGCCCAGGTCAGGGCCTCGCCGTCGATGTTCTCCTTCAGCAGGCCTTCGCGCATCATCAGGCCGAGGTTCTTCCTGGCCCGTCGCCAGGGGGAATCGGCGGCCTTGTAGATGATGTGGCGCAGGTCGTTCAGGCGACCGGGCATCGACGGCTTGCCGGCCGTGATCCAGGCTTCTCGCGCCTGTCCGCCCTTCCATGCGCGGGTGGTGAAGCCGAGGATCTCGACCTTGACGCCGCAGCGTTCCAGCGTCCGCGCCAGGATGTCGGCGCAGACCGCCGCGACCATGATCGGGCGGCCGCGCATCGAGCCGGAGTTGTCGAGCAGCAGGGTGACGACCGTGTCGCGGAAAGGGCTTTCACTCTCCATCTTGAACGATAGCGGGCTGGTCGGGTCGGTGATGACGCGGGTCAGGCGGGCGGTGTCGAGAACTCCTTCCTCGAGGTCAAAGGCCCAAGACCGGTTCTGCTGCGCCATCAGCCGGCGCTGCAGCTTGTTGGCCAGGCGGGCGACGACGGACGACAGGATGGTCAGTTGCTGGTCCAGCAGCGACCGCAGCCGGTCCAGCTCCATCGGGTCGCACAGGTCGGCGGCGTCCACGACCTCGTCATAGGCGGTCGTGAAGACGCGATAGGCGTCGATGGCGCGGCCATCGTCGGCGTTCTCCTGGCGGTTCGGCAGGGCGCCCTCGGCGACGTCGGGACCGTCGTCGGCGGCGTCGCCATCGCGCTCGGCGGGGGAGCCGTCGGGGCGAGCGTCGCGGTCCTGTTCAGACGTGGGGTCCTCGGAGGCGCCGTCCATCGACTGGCCGCCTTCGCCGCCGCTCTCGTCCTCTTCTTCGTCCTGGTCCTCGCTGGCCTCGGGCTCCTGGGGATCCGGCTCCTCGTCGCCCTGGTCCTCGGACGCGTCGTCGCCACGCCCGTCGCCGGGGTCGAGGTCGAGGGCGCGCAGCACGTCCTTCAACGCCTTGCCGAAGGCGGCCTGGTCGCCGGCGGTCTCGGCCAGCCTGTCGAGCTGGACGTGAGCCTTGGCCTCAATGTCCGTCCGCACGAGATCGAGCATGGCCCCGGCGCCGTCGGGACTGCGCTGGCCGGTGACGCGTTCGCGCAGCAGCAGGGCGACGGCCTCGCCGACGGGGACGCGGTCGGCCTCGGTGATCCGCAGGGCGCCCATCTTCTCCAGACGGATCAGGAGCGCGGCGTTCATATTGTTGCGGACGCCGGCCAGGGCGGTGGACCCATGGGCCTCAACGCGGGCCTGTTCCACGGCCTCGAACACCTCCGCCGCGCGGCTGTCGGTGGGGCGCAAGGTCGAGTGGATCGCCGGATCGTGGTTGGCGAGACGGAGCGCCAGCCGGTCGGCCTGCCCCCGGATGGTGGCGCTGTCGCCCTCGCTGGGCGTGCGGGGGGGATGCGGCAGGGTCAGGACGCCGCCGGTCAGCTTGGGGCCGTCGGAGCCGAACGCGACCTCGAGCTCAGACTGTTCTGCGAGGGCGCGGGCCGCATGGGCGAGCGCGCGCTTGAAGACCTCGGCAGGGGTGTCGGCGGGGGGCATGGGGGCTAGTTAGGCGGTCAGGGATGGAGAGGCCAGAGCAGACGGGCTCCCTCTCCCGTTGGGAGAGGGATTAAGCGCCGGAGAGCGTAGCGAACCGCCTTGCGCGAAAGGGTGAGGGTCGTGCGTCACCGGTGAGGCCGAACCCTCATCCGTCTCGCTTCGCGAGCCACCTTCTCCCACCGGGAGAAGGAAGGGACTCAGAGCTCCGCGCCCGTCGTGCGCATGATCTCCGCCCGCAGTTCGGGCAGACCCGCGCCCTTTTCGGCCGAGGTCACGATCACCGCCGGGAAGGCGGCGGGGCGTTTGGAGATGGCTTTGAGCGTCGCCGCTTGAACCGTGTCACGCTCGTGCGCCTTGATCTTGTCGGCCTTGGTGAGGACGATCTGATAGCTGACGGCGGCGAGGTCCAGCGCATCGAGCGCCTCGGTGTCGACCGACTTCAGACCATGGCGGGCGTCGATCAGCAGATAGACCCGCTTCAGCGTCACCCGGCCGCGCAGATAGTCGCGGCCCAGGTTCTGGAACTGACGCACGGTCGTCTTCGACGCCTTGGCCCAGCCGTAGCCGGGCAGGTCGACCAGCCGCAGCTTGCCGTCGAGGTCGAAGAAGTTGACCTCCCGCGTCCGGCCCGGCTCGTTGGAGGCGCGGGCCAGCTTGTGCATGCCGACCAGCCCATTGATCAGGCTGGACTTGCCGACGTTCGACCTTCCGGCGAAGGCGATCTCGGGCAGGTTGGGTTCTGGAAGTTGCTCGATCTTGGCGGCGCCCATGACGAAGGTCGCCGGGCGCGCGAACAGAACGCGTGCGGCCTCGACCTCTTCGTCGGAAAACTCGGTCAAGCGGGCTTCTTCGTGAGTTTGGCGATCAGGTCATCGATCGGGTTCTCGGCCCCGAAGCGATGCATGATGAAATACTGCTGGGCGATCGAGAGCACGTTGTTCCAGGCCCAGTAGACCAGCAGGCCCGCCGGGAAGCCGGCCATGATGAAGGTGAAGACGATCGGCATCCAGGCGAAGATCTGGCGCTGGACCGGATCAGGCGCGGGCGGGTTCATCGCCTGCTGCAGCCACATGGTGAAGCCGTAGATAATGGCCAGGACGCTGAGCGCCAGGGTGAAGCCGCCAGCGTGCGAACCGATCAGATTGCCGACCAGGGGCACGGACGAGGGATCCCAGGGGATCAGGCCGAACAGGTTCCAGATGTTGGTCGGGTCCGGCGCCGACAGGTCGCGGATCCAGCCGAAGAAGGGCGCATGCCGCATCTCTATGGTGACGAACAGCACCTTGTAGAGGGCGTAGAAGACCGGGATCTGGACGAGGATGGGCAGACAGCCCGCCAGCGGATTGATCTTCTCCTTCTGGTACAGCTCCATCGTGGCCTTCTGCTGGGCCTGCGGATCGTCCTTGTTCTGCTCCTTGATCTTCTCCATCAGCGGCTGGAGTTTCCGCATCTTGGACAGGCTCTCGTAGCTCTTGTTGGCCAGCGGGAACATGATCAGCTTGATGGTCAGCGTCAGCAGCAGGATGGCCACGCCGAAGTTGCCGACCAGGCCGTAGAAGAACTCGACCAGCAGGAAGATCGGGCGCGTCAGGAAGAACAGGAAGCCCCAGTCGATCGCATAGATGAAGCGCGGCAGCTCGTACTGTTTCTCGTAGGCCGAGAGGATCTCGTTGCGCTTGGCGCCGGCGAACAGGTGCTGGACCTCGGTGATCTGGCGACCCGGATTGATCGTCCGCGCCTCGCCCAGAATGCGGGCCTCGTGGATGTTGTAGGTCGAGGCGTCGGTGACGCGGAACTCAGCCTGGATCGTTTCGGTCTGGGGCGGGATCAGGGCCGCCATCCAGTATTTGTCGGTGATGCCCAGCCAGCCGCCAACGGACTCGAACTCCTCGCGCGGCTTCTTGGCCCAGTCGCCGTACTTCAGCTGGGTGGTGGCGTAGCCGTCGCCCTTGGAGAAGGTGCCGATGGCGCCCTCGTGCAGGATCTGGGTCTTGCCCAGGACTGGCGGCACGCCCTGGCGCTCGATGCGGCCATAGGGGGCGATCACGATCGGGGCGGTGCCGAGGTTGGCGACCGTGTCGGTGACGGTGAACATATACTGCGCGTCGAGTGCGATGACGCGTGTGAAGCGCAGGCCTTGTCCGTTGTCCCAGGTCAGGGTGACGGGGGTGGTCTCGGTCAGGGTCGAGCCGCCGGTCAGGCGCCAGACGGTGTTCGGGCCGGGAACGCCGCCAGCGACATTGGGGCCGGTCCAGCCGAACTGGGCGAAATAGGCGTGCTCCATGCCCTGCGGGCGGAACAGCTCTTCATAGGGCGAAGAAGGATCGACAGTCTGGCGATAGTTCTTGAGGAACAGGTCGTCGATGCGACCGCCCTGGAGCGACAGGGACCCCTGCAGCGTCGGCGTGGAGACCGGGATGCGCGGGACCGTGCCCAGCGCCTCAGTGCGATCCGTCACGAATGTCAGCGCGCCCGTGGCCGTGGTGGAGCCGGGAACGGCGTCCGCTGTCGTTCCCGCCGGCGTGGCGGTCTGTTCAGCGGCAGCGGCTTCCTGGGCAGCCTTCCGGCGCTCCATCTGCGGGCCCATGACGAAGACCTGGTACAGGAGCAGGATCGCCGCCGTGCACACGGCGAAGATCACCATGTTGCGCGTGTTCTCGTTCTTCATTCGGATCAGCGGTCCAGGTCGTCGGAAAGGGGAACGGGCGTGTCGGGAGAAGGTGTGGCCGGGCGGGCCGGTCTGGGGCCGTCGGCGGGGCTCGCGAGCCTTGTAAGCGCCGATTTCACATCGTCAAGCAAACGCTCCCAGGGCCGGTCCGGAGTGCCTTGTCGAGCGATGAAGACATAGTCGCTTCCAGGCACGCCGTGCTGCCCGACCAGGGCGCGGGCGGCCTCGCGCAGGCGGCGTTTGCAGCGGTTGCGCACGACGGCCCCGCCGACCTTGCGCGTGGCGGTGAAGCCGATGCCTATGGTCGCATCCCCGTCGGCGCGGTCCAGTCGCTGGACGACCACGGCGCCGCGCGCCTGAGAAACGCCTTTCGCGGCCGCCAGAAACTGGGGCCGCGAGGTCAGGCGATGGATTGTAATGGCAATCGGCATCGATCCCCTCTGATCGAGGGGAAGGCCGCTTAAGCCGTCAGCTTCTTGCGGCCCTTGGCGCGACGCCGCGCAACGATCTTCTGTCCGTTCTTGGTGGCCATCCGCGAACGGAAGCCGTGACGGCGCTTGCGCACGAGTCGCGACGGCTGATAGGTCCGCTTCACGGTCGGCTCCAGGGGTTATAAGTGGCGCGGGGGACGAACGTGTCCTCTGCGGGAAGGGCGGGCGTATAAGCGGAGGGGCTGCGGCTGTCAACGCCGCCGACGAAGTCCTATAGCCTGAAAACGCCCAGACCCGTTGAGAATGCTGCCGTTGGAAACGCCATGGATCGCCTGAAACGGTTTCTTCCCCTCATTCTTCTGGCCTGCGTCATCGCCCTGATCTTCGGCATGGGCTGGAACCGCTATCTGTCGCTCGACACCCTGCGCGACCACGGCGACGAGCTGCGTGCCTTCACGGCCCAGAACTATCTGCTGGCCCTGCTGGTGTTGATGGCTGTGTTCGCCACGGCGACCGCCAGCGTGGTGCCCGGCGTCTTCTTCGTGACCATTACGGCCGGCTATCTGTTCGGCCCCTGGGTCGGCGGGGTCTCGACCTCGATCGCCGCCACCGTCGGCGCCCTGATCGTCTATGCGGTCGCCCGCTCGGCCCTTGGCCAGGACCTGCGTCGCAAGGCCGAACGCGACAAGGGGATGCTGAAGACGGTCTGCGCCGCCATCGACAAGGACACCTTCTGGTATGTCCTGGCCTCGCGTCTTGCTGTCGTCGTGCCCTTCCACATGATCAATATCGCCGCCGGGATCATGTCGGTCCGGCTGGTCCCCTATACCGTCGCCACGGTCATCGGCCTGCTGCCGGCCCACATCATCTACTGCTGGATCGGGGCGCGGCTGAACCAGCTGCTGGCCGAGAACCCCAACCCCGACATCCAGGCCCTGTTCGGCCAGTTCTGGGCCCCGATGGCGGGCGTCTTCGTGCTGGCCGTGGTCCTGCCTCTGATCCTGAAGACGATCCAGGCGCGCCTGCCCGGAGCCGCGACGCCGTGAGGCCGCCCCGGGTCATTCCGCGCGACCTGTTTGACCGGCTGCGGCCGCCCGCGGACTGGCGCGAGCGGCTGAAGCCCCAGGCACCCGACGGCCTGTCGTCGCGGCTGCTGCTGCTGACCGTGCTGTTCACCGTGGCGGTGCAGGCTTTGATCCTGGGTCCCAATGCGGCGACCTTCCACGAACGCTGGCTGATGGACCGGCTCCAGGCAGCCGAACTCGCCTCCGTAGGCGTTGAGGCCCTGCCCTACAGCGCCGTGGACGATCAGACGGCGGAACAGCTGCTGCGTATCGGCGGGGTATCGGCGGTGGCGATCAGCGACCAGGGCGTCATGCGCCAGCTGTTGCAGGCCCCGAACCTGGCCCGCGCGCCCGATTTCATCGACCTGAGAGGGCGCAGCTCCGGGTCGAAGCTGCTGGATCCGGTCCGGACCCTGTTCGGCCATCCCGACCGGTCGATCCGGGCGCGGGCAGCCCCCCGATATCGCTCCGGCGACTTCATCGACGTGGTCGCGCCGGCGGAGCCCTTGAAAGTCGAACTGCGCGCCTTCCTGCTCAACAGCCTGTTGGTGTCCATCATCATCTCGGTGGTCGCTGGCGGGCTGCTCTACGCCGGCCTCGCCTTCCTGGTGCTGCAGCCCCTGCGGCGGGTGACCCGGTCCATCGAAGGCTTCGCCGCCGATCCCCAGACCGTCGCCCCGACCCCCTCCGACCGCCATGACGAGATCGGCCGGGTCGAACGCGAACTGGCCGTTATGCAGGAGGAGGTGCGTCAGGCCTTGCGCTCTCGCTCGCGTCTCGTGGCGCTGGGCGAGGCGGTGGCCAAGATCAACCACGACCTGCGCAACATGCTGACCTCGGCCCAGATCGCCTCGGAGCGTCTGGCCGATTCCGCCGATCCCCAGGTGGCCAAGGCCCTGCCGCGTCTGGAGCGGGCCCTGGGTCGGGCCGCCGCCCTGACCCGCAATGTGCTGGACTACGGCAAGTCCGAGGAGCCGGCGCCGGTCAAGGATCGGGTGGCGCTGGCCCGGGCCGTGACATCCGCCGGCGAGGATGCGGGACTGGAGGCCCACGGCGTGCGGCTGGTGAAAGCGCTTCCGGGACGCTTCGCCGTCCAGGCCGACGCAGACCAACTGCACCGCATCCTGGTCAATCTGATGCGCAACGCCCGTCAGGCCATCGAGCGCGACGCCGCGCGCGCGCCTCGCAGGAAGGGTGGCCCGCTTGGCTCGGTCATGGTCGAGGCCTCGAGAGAGGATGGCTGGTGCGTCATCCGCATCGTCGACGACGGCCCCGGCATTCCCCCGCGCCTGTCCGAGCGCCTGTTCGAACCCTTCGTCTCGGGCGGCTCGGCGGACGGCACCGGTCTGGGCCTGACGATCTCGCGCGAACTCGCGACCAACCATGAGGGCGAGCTGCGCCTCGTCGAGACCGGCCCGACCGGCACGACCTTCGAGCTGCGCCTGCCGGGCTGAGGCCTATTCGGTCCGGGCCACGCCCTCGCGCCGGTCGTCGGCGCCGCCGTCCCAGTGATCTCCGCGCCAGATCGCTCCATGCAGGCCTGAGGTCTCCGACGCGTTGGGCTGGAGGATGATGCCGTTCCTCGCCAGCCCTTCGGTCAGGGTCGGCCCGAACCGCGACGTGTCGGCGCCGAAGCCCGGACCCTTGGCGACGAGGTTGGGCAGGTCGAACGTCGCCTGCACCGGCAGGCCCCAGATCAGCGTCCCGACCAGTCCCTTGGCGTTATAGGCCAGGATCGCCGATCCGCCCGGCGAGCCCATGGCCCCGACCAGACGACCCTGATGATCCAGAATGATGATCGGCGACATCGACGAGCGCGGCCGCTTGCCCGCCGCCACGGCGTTGGCGATGGGCCCGCCCTCCGCCGTCGTCGGCGAGAAGGAGAAGTCGGTCAGCTGGTTGTTGAGAAAGAAGCCCGCCGCCATCCGGCCCGAACCGAAGATGCTCTCGACCGTCGTGGTCATGGAGACGGCGTTCCCGGCCGCGTCGACGATGACCATGTGGGACGTGCCGGAGGGCTCGGCCGTCGCGTCAGGGGCGCGGAACACGCCGCCGGGCGGTGTCCCGGCTGTGGCGGCGCCGGCCAGGCCGGGGGCCAGGGCGGCGCGGGAGGCGACGTAATCGGGGTCGAGCAGGCCGGCCACGGGCACGCCGACGAAGGCGGGGTCGGCGACATAGCGGTCGCGGTCGGCGTACATCAGCCGCTGCAGCTGGGCGAACATGGTCCAGGCGGCGGCGCTGGTCTCGCCCTCGGCGAGAACCGGGGCGACGGTCGGGGTCTCGGTCATGGCCAGGAGCTGCAGCAGGGCCACGCCGCTGGACGGCGGCGGCGGGATGCAGATCACATAGACACGGAACGGACGACACAGGGCGTCGCGGACGATGGGCCGATAGGCGGCGAGGTCGGCGTCACTCAGCGATCCCGGGCGCGGCTCGGCTCTCACCGTCTCGATGATGGCCTCGGCGATCGGACCGGTGCGCAGGGCTTCGATCCCGTCGCGGGCGATGGTCGCGACCGTCTCGGCGTAGGCGGGGTTTCGCAGGGTGTCGCCGGCGACGTAGCGGCTGCCATCGGGCCTGGTGAAATACTCGGTGGCCCAGCGGGTGCGCGCCTGCCCAAATGTTCCGGCGATAAAGCCGGCCAGACGCGGGCTGACCGTAAACCCGTCGCGGGCCAGACGCTCGGCGTCGCCGAACAGGGAGGACCAGGGCAGGCTTCCATGCGTCTCCTGCGCCATCGCCAGGGCGGCCACGGCGCCGGGCGCGCCCGTGGATCGCCCGCTCAACACCGCGTCCATGAAGGGCAGGGGGCGGCCGTTCTCGTAGAACAGTTCGGGCGTCGCCGCCGAGGGCGCCGTCTCGCGCCCGTCATAGGTCGTGACCTCCTGCGTCCCGGCGTCATAGACCATGATGAAGGCCCCGCCGCCGAGGCCCGAGGACTGGGGCTCGACCAGCCCCAGTACCGCCTGCACCGCGACCGCGGCGTCCACCGCCGACCCGCCGCGCCTCAGAACCGCCATCCCCGCCTCGACAGCCAGCGGATTGGCCGCCGCGACGAACGGACCGCGCGCCGGACGAGTGGCGGGGGGCGCGGCGGACTGGACCGGGGCGGACGCGCCGCCGACCGTCGTGGTCTGACAACCGGCCAGCGCCAGGGTCGATGACAGCGCCAGGACGGCGAAGAGCAATGGACGGAACGGCGAATTCGACATGATCATCTGGGAGGCGACCCGGAAACACTGGCGCGGACAGGCGCCTCCCCCGACCTAAGCCCCGCCGTCCGCCTCTCCAAGCGCCCGTTTTACAAAGGCCACGAAAACCGGGTTGCGCCCGGCAAGACGACCCGCTAGATACCCGCCCTCGCCGTAAAGGCCTGTGCGCGCCCGTAGCTCAGCTGGATAGAGCATCAGACTACGAATCTGAGGGTCGGACGTTCGAATCGTTCCGGGCGCGCCATTCTTTTCAACAACTTAGGCCTCAAAATCTTGAGGCTTGGCCTGCTGGTTACAGCGCTGTTACAGGCGTTGTTACAGCTTCTGTTCGCGCCATGTTCACGGTCAGCGACTGGAATCGGGTGTTGAATGAAACGGTATCGCTCGGCCAGCCGGCGTCGGTTCGTCTGCCATCCCCGAGTTGATGTCCGCATCCGCGTCGATCACGCCCCTAGCAGATCGCTATTTCCGGGCCCGTTCCGCTCTCACGCGCACGATCGTGTCGATCTTGGACTGTGCCGAGTTCGCTCCCTTGGCCCGGTTGGCCTGCCGGATATAGATGCGGGCGGTGTAGGCGGTGGTGTGTTCCAACTGCGCCATGATCTCGAACTCCGACGCGCCGGCATAGGCTAGTTCGATGCCGCGCGCATGGCGCAGGCCATGGACGTCCAGAAACGACCGCGCCGCATTCTCCTTGCCGAGCCGGTCGAGCAAGCGATCGAGTGCTTGGTTGAAGGCGCGTGGCTTCCAGGGCTGCCCATATTTATTATAGGCGATGGTCAGGGCCCTGTTCGGAGTCCGATCCAACAGGGCGGTGAGGCGGTTGTCCTCGGGTTTGTCACACAGCACACCGCGCTTAGGTGTGATCCAGTAAAGTCGACGTTGGGCGATCTGATCGTCGTCGAACCCCATCGTTCTCGCATTCAGCGGCACATCGCAGATGCCGCCACGCCTGAACCCGCCCCAACGCCCCAGTGCGATACCACGCGCGAGTCCGGGCTGGCCGACGGCAATCGCCATGTCGATGGCGACTTCAATCTCGCTGTCGTCCCATGCCGGATGAGGCTCCGGCCGATTGGTCGGCGGTCGAAGTTTTTCGATGTCGGCGAAGGGGCGGCCAACGACTGACCCCTTCTTCATTTCCGGCTTCAGCCCGTTCTTGAGCACCTGCATCAGGTCGTTGCAGGCCTTGTGCCCACGCAGCGCCCAGACGTCCTGAAGGTCCTTGAGCCAAGGATAGGTCACATCCTTCAGGGGCACCGGGCCACAGACGGCGATCAGTTCATCGATCCTGTATTGGTATTCTCGCTTGGTGCTTTCCTCCAGGCCGGTGAACTCGCTGCTGCTGTTGTATTTCTCCATCGCGCCCCGAACCGTGCCGATCGTGGGCTTCAGGGCGATGGCGGCGGCTTCCATCTGCGCGAGGATCGCGTCGACCTCGACCTTCAGTTCATTCGTGTGGTCGGCAGCCCTCAGGGGGCCGGCACGGAAACGTCCCTTGCGGAAGTAAAGATCGGTGCGCCCATCAGCCCGCTTGACGCGCTGAACGTGCGGGACTTTCACTTGCGCCTCGCCGGCCATGCCCGCGCCAGTTCCAGCGCGGCGAGCCGGGAATCAGCGAGCTCGTCCGGGGCAGGATCGGCACCCCTCACCGGAACAGGCGCTTTCTGGCCGCCCCGCTTGTCGCGCGGAGGGAGGCTCGCGATCCAGTCGTCGATTTGGAGACGACTATACCTGACGACGTTGACGCCCACTTCGAGTGGGGCGACGGGACAGCGCTTGGACAGGGACGACCAGGACATCTGGAGGTAGTTGCACAACTGCTCACGGGTCATCAGCAGCGGGGGCCATCCCTGAATCGCCGCCGACGTTGCCCTGACGGTTCCCCGCGCGAGGCCGTCGCGCACCTCGCGGAGTTCCAGCGGTTCACTCAGAATATGGATCGCCGCCATCTCGACCAGGCCGACCCGGCGTTCGACTGCCAGGCGAGGCATGTCGGCCGTCTGTGTGTTCAGCTTTCTTGCTGGGATGGTCGTCACAGAGGGATGCTTCCGATCTGGAAAAACGAGCGTATGTCCACAAACAGCCGTCCGCGTCAATACATAAATTAGAAGTAAATCAACATTGCCTGTCAACAACTTCGCGCCAACCTTTGCGGTGTCTGTCAACAAACTCGCGCCAAGTCGGTCGATGTTCGCCAGTAACATTAGTGGATAAGCCCGCCTGATGTCTGGACGTCGCGCCAGCTTGCCCGAACACCATTGAGAATACCCGCTTGGTTACGATCCAGGCTCCGCCCCCTGTATTCAGAATAGACCGTCACCGCGAAGACGGTGTTCTCGTCCAGCCAGGCGTCGATCAGCCGCTCATGTTCCAACGTCACCATGACTGGCTCACCGATCAGCCCTTTTAGCCCCAGGATTAGCGCCACGCCGAAGCGCAGGTCAGATTCGTGGAAACTGCCCTGAAGATAACGATCGACGGCGCCGGCTACATCGTCCGCATCGAGCTCGGAGAAGAGGATGTCGCCCGGGGCGAGGGTGATGGTCCGGTTCGCCCCCGGCCCCTGAAGGTGCAAGGGGCGATCCATAACGACCAGAACCTCGCCCGGCCCCTTCGCCATAGATTCGGCCCGCATGCACCGCGTTCCGAACAGACGGAACGGAGCCGTCACTGGGACAGGTCCTGATGGGGACGCAGGCCGTCGTCCCCCTTGCGGAAGACGCGATCGAGGAACAACGCGATCTTGTGCCACTCGGCGCCCATCCGCCCGCCCATGGCCGCCTTCTTGCGCACCTCGACCAGCAGGGCCTCACGCTCGACGTAGGCGACGACCTGGGCGTAGTCGTCCCGCAGCGCGGGCGAGCCGTAGATGGCCCGCGCGCGCAACAGCCCCAGCGTCATAGCGCCCTTGATACGGTTCGCGTGGTCCGAGATCACACGGATGTTCCGGTCGGCGTAGCCGCCGGCGGGATCGATACGATCAAGGGAGGGCGAGTTGGACGTGCGCGGCGGCCGGACGTCGAGGGGCACCCCTAAAACCGGACAACGATCCGGAATCACGACCGCGTCGCGGGCCAGGGAAAAGTTGACACCGAGACGATCGGCCCGCTTCTTGGCGCGATGCCACATCTCCAACGCCGGCTTTTCCAAGCGGCGCCGACGGAGGTAGCCGCGCATGTAGGCGGACATGCATTTCGTGCAGGTCTCGCGGTGGGTGGGTTTTCCGTGCACCGGACAAACGGGAGGTTTGGGATTACGATTGGTCACAAGGCATCTCCATGCGGTTCAACATGGGCGCTATTGTGCATAATGGGTATTATTTTGCAACCATGATCGTTCCCTCGACGCAGAACCGGCTGGGCGTAACCGTGACAGGAGCCCAGTTGAGGGCCGCCAGGGGCCTGCTGAACATGTCCGTTTCCGATCTCTCGGAGCGAACGGGCCTGGCCATGAACACAATCAGGCGAGCTGAAGCGACAAACGCTGTCGCACCGATCACGACTGCCAATGCGCAGCTATTGGTCTCCACCCTAGAAGCTGCCGGGGTGGTCTTTATCCAGGCTGATACGATGGGAGCCGGGGTCCGATTAGGAGCCGTCGATCAGGAGCCGCTTCAGCGCCGTAGGCCAAGCGGACCGGCCTGAAGTTTTCCTTCGCCAGCCGGACATCACCAAGGTCCCGCCCGGCACCGACTGCTGGGGCCGGGGGTGAAACCCCCAGCCCCGCCCCCAGCAGACCTTCGGTCGCTCCCAACTGCCAGCTTTCTTGGTCAGTTGGACGCTCCTTCCTGGCTTCCCGTTGAAACCTCTCGACTATTTCGGGAGTCACGTTCCGATTTCTGTCAACTAATCCGACGCGATACGAAATGTGACTCTCGAATTTTCGTTTGATTTACTTCAATAATTTGGCCGCCTGCATGACTGCGCAGTCCATCATTTTCGTGCACGAGTTGGACGATTCGTCAGCACAGATTGCTCTTCGCCCCTTTCCTTGATTCTTGCTCGCCTGTGCGACGGATGGCGATTCGGCATCTGTTCGTTGCGCACAAAAAAGCCCGGCAGCGGTACCGCTGCCGGGCTTCGACTCTACCGTGCGGGCTACGCCGCTTCGCTTTCGTCGCCTTCCTTGGGCCATTCGAGCGGCACGTCGTATTTCAGGCGGTGCTGACCGAAAGCGGCTCCGAGGAAACGAGAGGGGCGGTCGGGGTCGATTTGCGGGCGATGGTAGATCGCCTGCGATCCACCTTCCCAGTCATAATCCGCACCGAAATCGACAGCGTCGAAATCGCTGTCGTCGCCGCCAGACCCGCGATTGACCATCCGCATGGCCTCGTCGGCGAATCCCTCATTGTCGATCGCATAGCGGTTGATGATCGTGTTCACGCGGTCGAGCCGATGGCCCGTGACCGCAGCGATGTTGCGCAGCGGAACTTTGTTGTCGACCATCACGCATACCGCAGAGTGCCGTAGGGACCGCAAAAGCATCTTGGGAGCGCCGTCCTTCGTCACGGCAAATCGCACCTCAGCAAACGCCGTTCCCAAGCGAGCCTCGGTAAATGCCACGTTGGTATCGCCGTTGTTGAAAAGAAAGGGCGAGCCTTCCACGCGAACCGATTCGATCAGTTCCCGCAGCTTGGCGCTGAGAGGGAAGCTGACTTTCACGCCGGTTTTCGATTGAACCATCTGGAACCGTCCGCCGCGATAATTCACGCCGTGTTTGGCTGTGCGCAGATCACCCAGGCGCTGACCGACAACGATCCCAACTTGGATCAGCGCCGCCAAGCCAGGTTGTGCCATCTGGCGAGCCATGGTGGCATAGACCTCAATGGTCTCTGGCTTCCACAACACCACGCGCTTGACTGGCTCAGGCCTGATCCACGGGATCGTCGCGACCGGGTTGTCAGGGCGAAACTTTGCCGTCACCGCCTCAGTGCAAAGCACGTTCAGGATCGAACGAATATCCGACTGAACCGACTCCCGGTCGTCGTAGATCGCGAGAAGGTCCTCGAAGTCATCCTTGAAAAAATCGGCAAAATCAGGATCGCCGCGCCGCTCAGCCCAGTCCACAACGATCATGGCGTCACGCCTATTGCGATACCTCCGCGAACCCGAGAGGTCGCGATAACGCAGCGTGCGGAAATAGATTGAGGCCAAGGCCCGCGTGTTCTTGCGACCCTCGCACTTGTAGGTCTTCTCAAGTTCGCGACGGACCTCAAGCCGCTTGTTGACGCAGCGGGCGGCCTTCTGAACGCGGGCTAGAAACTTCGGATCGTGCAATGAGCCGATTTGAGAACCTTCTTCGGGAAGAGTGATGTTCGCCGGCCACCCAGGGGGCCGCAATGACGCCGGGACAGACATGAAGACGTGGTGCGTTCCGCCCTTGCGTTCGCGCTCCCGAACAAAGCGGCCAAGATCAAACTCGTTTCCAGTCTTCATAATATCCTCCTATGGCGTCATGGGCAGTCCATGTTTCTAAGGCAGAGAATTCCGCGACATGTTCACTCTAGTAGTTCTAGTAGCGCATGTCAACGAATAATTCGCGTTGCTAGAATTGTAGTTGTAGCAGGTAAGGTTACTACTTGCGACCAGAGCGGTTTCGAGCTCGCGACTGGAGGATTCAGTGCTGGTTCGGCCCGTTGCCACAGCAGCCCGAACCGGGCATTAAGGCTGATGCCCATCCTGACTGTTAATCGGCGTCGAAATCGGGCTCTGACGCAGTTTTGGTGACGGGATCATGGTGTCGAGCCGATCAGCCTGGCCTGTAGGAGATCGAGCTTTCCGCGGCCGTACATCTGGCGTTTGACGAGCTTGAGCTTGGTAATCTGACCCTCGGCTTGGCCGTTGGACCAACCAGAGGTGATCGCCGCGCGGACGGCGTTGATATCGCGGTCTATGCCGTTGGCGAAGGACGCCACCAGGCTGGGGCGACCACGCTCGATCCAGGCGCGCAGGTCGCCCTCAGTCTTACGACGGATCATCAGGTGGAAGGCGGCGGTGATCTCCTACAGGCCAGGCTGGTAGGCTCGACACCGTGACCCCATCACCAAAACTGAGTCAGAGCCCGATTTCGACGCCGATCCACAGTCGGGACGTCTTCGCGGCATCGAGTGAGTTGTATGGCGCGATCGCCAAGGCGGCTTGGGATTGGTCGCGTGTTGCTTCGCCGCCGGCCGCTCGACTTCCGCGTTCAGGAGCTTTGCCAACGTCTGCTTTTGGCGGTGGGCTCAACCGATCGCTACAACACACTCGGCGAAGGGAGCCGTCAGGCTAACTTTCGTGGGCACTACTAAGGGGCGCTTCGTGCCTGCCAACGTACTGTGGATCAGCGTCGAAATGGGACTCCATCGAGAGGCAACCTAGTTGGTTGAATTCGCTATACTACAATAGGTTGGCGCGCATGCCGGCAGGCGTCTGTTGGGACCCCGTCTCGCCCCGAAATATTGAGCTTATTCAATATATTGTCTCATATCGGCTGGGGTCTCGCCTTTAACGCCGATCAACAGGCTCCTGCAACGGACAGCGT
>NZ_JAFCVJ010000008.1:0-118774 GCF_049896985.1 Brevundimonas sp. SL161
CACTACGGCCCCGTCGTCACGGCCCAGCACAAGGCCCGGGTCGAGGGCTGGATCGAGCAGGGGGTGAAAGACGGCGCCGAACTGGTCGTCGACGGCCGCGGCTTCTCGCTGCAGGGGCACGAGCGGGGCTATTTCATCGGCCCGTCGCTGTTCGACCACGTCACCCCGGAAATGGAATCCTACAAGGAGGAGATCTTCGGCCCCGTGCTGCAGATCGTCCGCGCCGCCAGCTTCGAGGAGGCCCTGAGCCTGCCCAGCAAGCACCAGTACGGCAACGGCGTCGCCATCTTCACCCAGAACGGCCGGGCGGCCCGCGACTTCGCCGCCCGGGTCAATGTCGGCATGGTGGGGATCAACGTCCCGATCCCGGTGCCGGTCGCCTATCACACCTTCGGCGGCTGGAAGCGCTCGGCCTTCGGCGACACCAACCAGCACGGCATGGAGGGGGTGAAATTCTGGACCAAGGTCAAGACCATCACCGCCCGCTGGCCGGACTCGGAGCTGGAACACGCGGATTCGAGCTTCGTCATCCCGACGATGGGGTGATCCATTCCTCCCCCATCGGGGGAGGTGGCTTGAAGCTCAGCGTAGAGGCGGATGGGGCTCATCCCGGATTCGGTGTCCGGAGCCGGCCCCCTCTACCGCTTGGCGGTCCCCCTCCCCCGCTGGGGGAGGAATAGAGCAGGCGACGCAATTCGGTGTTAAGCGTTAAGCTCGCACATATGCTGAAGCTGGAGCGCTCCCCCGCATGCGTCGCTTTCTGATCTGGTCCGCCCTGGCGGTGGTCATCGGCCTGGCCCTGGCCGGCGGAGGCTATTGGGCCTACTGGAATTTCTACGCCCGGTTCCAGCCGGTCACGATCAGCCGCAACCAGGCCGAGATCCAGCGCCTGCTGGACGAGGCGTCGTGGGTGTCCGGCGGCGGGGGCGGCGAGCCCCTCTACATCATCGGCTATCGCGACAGCGCCTCCACCCAGCGCTACGAGCGGGAAGAGACGGAGAAACTGCGCGCCGGCGGCGTGGAGGCCCGCGTGGTCGTCTTCGCCCGCCCGGACCGCGAGGGTCAGGTCCAGTCGACCCCCGCCGAACGGGCCACGGTGGCCGAGCTGTGGCTGAGCCGCGACTGGAGCCTCTATCAGCGCTGGACCGCCACTCCGTCACGCAACTGGACGGCGGCGGGCATTCCGGCGGCCGATGGCAACCTGGCCCGCTCCGCCGTGGTCGAGGCCAGCCGCCAGTTCGTCACCCGATTGAACGCGCTGCTGCGCGATGCGGGCGCCCCGACCGGCTATCCCCTGGTGATCTGGCGCGACCGGGACGGCTTCATGAAGGCCTGCGCCTGCGCCGACAGCCGGTCCTGGGCCTTCATCCGCGACGACTTCTCGGCCCCTGACGTGGTCGCCCCGGCAGGCCTGGGAGAACCCGGCCCGGCCATCCCGCCCACCGTGCCGACACCCGGCGACGGCACGCCGGAAAGCCTGCCCTATCCGACCCTGGGGCCGATCCCGCCCGCCGGGGAGGGGATTCCGCCCCTGCCGGGGACGGCCCGGCCGGGCGCGGCGCCCGGAACCACCCCTGCCCGCCCGACCACGCCGCCGCGCACCACGCCGGCCGCTCCGCCGCAAGCGACGCAGCAGGAAGACACGACCTTCTTCTAGGCGGCCGTCAGAACAGGCGTTTGCAGACGCCGATCAGCCGTTCGACGTCCTCGTCGGTCTGATAGAGGCCGAAGCCGAAGCGGATGACCTCGTCGCGCACGTCGGTGACGACATTGGCGGCCAGCAGATCGGCTCGCCAGCGCTGGGCGTCCCTGTGCTTCAGGGCCAGGAACCGGGCGCGCGGCCGGTTGTCGCCCATGATCGGGTTCAAAACCTCGGCCTCGCCCAGAGCGCCGCACTCTCCGGCCGCCAGGGCCCGGGCGAACCGCGCCTGCAACCGATCGGCGTGGGCCGAGACGGCTGCCGTCGTCAGCCCCTGTTCGTCCAGCATCCGCCGCACGCCGTTGAACCGGTACAGCGGAGTCGCATCGAACGTCGCGCCCCAGAACCGCCCTGCGTCGCCCCGGTACTGAACGCCCTCGGGCGGTCCCATCAGATTGCCGAACTCGGCGAACCAGCCGGTCGCCACAGGCCGCTCGCAGAAGCCGGCCGGCGCGTGCAGGAAGCCTGCGCCCTCGCCCGTCATGGCGTATTTGTAGCCGCCGCCAACGTAGAAGATCTTGTCCGCCAGTGCCGACAGGTCCGTCGGCGTGGCCATGAAGCCGTGATAGCTGTCGACGATCGCCCACGGCCCTTCCGGTTTCGCCAGCGCCGCCAGGTCGTCGATGCAGCCAATGGCCTGGCCCGTCTTGAAGAAGACCTGGCTGACCACGATCACGTCGTGACCGCCCGCCTGCGCCGCCGCCGTGAACCGCGCGTCGAAGGTCTCGAACGGCTCCAGCGGCACGCGCGCGACGACGGCGTCGCCGCTCTCCTCCCAGCGCTCGGCCTGACGGCGAAAGGCGTGGAACTCGCCGTCCGTGGTCAGGATGCGGACGGGCTTCGTCTCCCAGCCTGAGAAGATGCGGATCAGGAATTCATGAGTGTTCGGCGCGAAGACCACCGTCTCCGGGTCCGGCAGACCCAGCTCCTTGGCGATATGTCTCTGCGCCTCGGGCACGACCTCGCCGAAGATCAGATCCCATTTGCGGTCGGCGAAATGGTTGGCCTCGACCCAGGCCCGCACCTGTCCGTCGAACGAGGCGTCCGGCCACAGATGGTGGCTATGCGCCGCGAAATGCAGTCGCTCGGGATCGAGGGTGAGGGCGCGCGAGAAGAGGTGTTTGTAGGTCATCTCCCCTCTTCCCCCAGACGACGCCCGCGCTCAAGCAGCGAGCGACCGCGTCGCTCGCGTTAACGCCCTTAAACCAGCGCCCCGTGGCAGTGCTTGAACTTCCGGCCCGAGTGGCAGGGGCAGTCGGCGTTGCGGGGCGTGCGCTCCCAGCCGGCCGGCAGAAGCTCGACGGGAAGGCGCGAACGGGCGTCGCCGGTCAGCTGCCCCTCGGGATTCTGGGCCAGTGGATCCGCCATCTCGTTGACGCCGGTGCCGGGGTTCAGGTGGATTTCCTGGAACTCCGGCATCTCCATCGCCGGCGGGGCCTCGAAGCGGAACTCCACCGTCATCAGCCAGCGCGTCACATTGTGGCGCAGCTCGTGCAGCAGGGTCTCGAACAGCGAGAAGGCCTCGGTCTTGTACTCGTTCAGCGGATCGCGCTGGCCGTAGCCGCGTAGGCCGATGACGCCGCGTAGATGGTCCAGATGCACCAGATGCTCGCGCCACTGCATGTCGATCATCTGCATCAGGAACTGCTTCTCCAGTCCCCGGGTCTGGGTCTCGCCCAGTTGCGCGAGTCGATCGGCGGCGCGCGCCTCGGCGGCGGCCTGGATACGCTCCTCGACCTCCTCGTTCGACACGCCTTCCTCGGCGGCCCAGTCGTGCAGCGGCAGGTCGAGACCGAGCGTGGACTTCACCTTCTCGTCAAGGCCGTCGATGTCCCACTGTTCGGCATAGGCCTTGGGCGGCATGAAGCGATCAACCAGGTCGGTGACCACGTCGCGACGGAACTCCCCGACCAGTTCCGACAGGTCCGTGGAGTCCATGAACTCCTGGCGCTGTTCGAACACGGCCTTGCGCTGGTCGTTCACGACGTCGTCGTATTTCAGCAGATTCTTGCGGATGTCGTAGTTGCGGGTCTCGACGCGCTTCTGGGCGGTTTCGACGGCGCGGTTGAGCCAGGGATGCGAGATCGCCTCGCCCTCGGCCACGCCGAAGCTGCGCATGATCGCATCCAGACGATCGCCGGCGAAGATGCGCAGCAGGTCGTCCTCGCACGACAGGTAAAATTTCGACGTGCCGGGGTCGCCCTGACGGCCGGTTCGGCCGCGCAGCTGGTTGTCGATGCGGCGGCTTTCATGGCGCTCGGTGCCGAGGACGAACAGGCCGCCGGCGTCCAGGGCGATCTTCTTCTGGACGGCGATGTCGGCCTTCAGCCGGGCCTCCTCGACCTTCAGCATCTCCGGCGTCACCTCGACGGCCAGGTTCCGCTGGTCGAGGCGGTATTTCTCGAGACGCATCTCGAGGTTGCCCCCCAGCTGGATGTCGGTGCCGCGACCGGCCATGTTGGTGGCGATGGTCACCGCGCCCGGCAGGCCGGCGTCGGCCACGATGAAGGCCTCCTGCTCGTGCTGGCGGGCGTTCAGGACGTTGTGCGGGATGCCCTTGAACTTGGTCTCGTATTTGATGTCGTAGGCGGCGTCGCCGACCTTGGCGGCCTCCTTGTCCTTGCCGACGAATTCCTTCTTCAGCGTGCGCGAGATCTCGACCTTGTGCTCGTATTTGTCGAGCAGGGCCGAGAGCTGTTCGGACTTCTCGATCGAGACCGTGCCGACCAGGATCGGCTGGCCGCGCTCGCGGCAGTCGGCGATCTGCTGGGCGATGGCCAGGTTCTTCTCGGCATAGGTCCGGTAGACCTCGTCGTCATAGTCGATGCGCAGAACCGGGCGGTTGGTCGGCACTTCCAGGACGTCCATCTTGTAGATGTCGAGGAATTCCTGGGCCTCGGTCGCGGCCGTGCCGGTCATGCCGGACAGCTTCTCGTAGAGCCGGAAATAGTTCTGGATCGTCACCGAGGCCAGGGTCTGGTTCTCGGGCATGATCTTGACGTCCTCCTTGGCCTCGATGGCCTGGTGGAGGCCCTCGGACAGACGGCGTCCGGTCATCATCCGGCCGGTGAACTCATCGATCAGGACGACCTCGCCGGCCTTGATGATGTAGTCCTTGTCCTTCTGATACAGGGTGTTGGCGCGCAGGGCCTGGTTGACGTGGTGCACCAGGCTGATGTTGGCCGCGTCGTACAGGCCCGTTGTGTCCTCGGCGAAATGGCCGCCGGCTTCCAGCAGCTGCTCGACCTGTTCGGAGCCCTCTTCCGTCAGCAGGGCCTGACGCTGCTTCTCGTCGAGGTCGAAGGTCGAGGTGTCCTTGATCAGCTCTTTGATCAGGGTGTCGCAGATCTTGTAGAGGTCCGACCGGTCCTCGGTCGGGCCCGAGATGATCAGGGGCGTGCGCGCCTCGTCGATCAGGATGGAGTCGACCTCGTCGACGATGGCGAAATGGTGCGGACGCTGCACCATCTCCTTGCGGTCATAAACCAGGTTGTCGCGCAGATAGTCGAAACCGAACTCGTTGTTGGTGCCGTAGGTGATGTCGGCGGCGTAGGAGGCCTGACGCTGACCGGACGACAGACCGTTGACGATGACGCCCACTTCCAGGCCCAGGAAGCGATAGACGCGTCCCATCCACTCGGCGTCGCGGCGGGCCAGATAGTCATTCACGGTGATGACGTGGACGCCCTTGCCGGACAGGGCGTTCAGATACACCGGGGCCACGGCCACAAGCGTCTTGCCCTCGCCCGTGCGCATCTCGGCGATGCCGCCGTCGTGCAGGATCATGCCGCCGGTCAGCTGCACGTCGTACTGGCGCTGGCCCAGGACACGCTTGGAGGCTTCGCGCGACACGGCGAAGGCCTCGTTCATGATCTTGTCCAGCGTCTCGCCGGCTGCGACCCGGTCCTTGAAGGTCTGCGTCATCATCCGCAGCTCGTCGTCCGACAGGGCGGCGAATTTCGGCTCCAGATCGTTGATTTTCTGAACCCGGCTCATGAAGTCCTTGACCTTGCGGTCGTTGGAAGAGCCGAAAAATTTCTTGGCGAAGCCGAGCATGGGCGATCCGGTGGCGATCGAGCGGTCTAGAGCTCTGGAATTTGCCCATGAGGGGCGGCGATGAGACGCCGCGAGAGGGGCTGCCGGGCAAGGCGGCGAAACACGCCGCGCATACGATCGAAAACCCCTCGACTTGGGCGCAGGCGGGACTTAAGCACCGGCCATACCCCTGTCAACGCGAGGGGCCTGGCGGCCCGGCGTTTGGACCCCTTCACGCGGGACGGAGCGTCCGATGCGACATTCGCGCAACCCTTTGGTTTTCCTCGGCCTCGCGCTGGTCCTGACGGTGGCGGCCTGCGGGCGCGGCGGGGGCGACGATCGCGCGCCGGAACCGGGCGACCGAGCCGTGGCCAAGGTGCAGGACCAGACCATCTGGGCCTCCGACGTCAAGCGGGAGGCGGTGGCCCAGGGTCTGGTCGGCGAGGGCGAGCCCCTTGACGTCACCTCGGACCTGTTCCGCCGGGTGCTGGACGAGGTCATCGACCAGAAGCTGCTGGCCCGCGAGGCCGAACGCCGCGGCCTGGACAACTCCGCCCTGGCCCAGCGCCGGCTGGAGGCGACCCGCGAGCGCATCCTCGGCGACATGCTGGTGGAGAACGTCGTCAACGGCGCCATCTCGGACCAGGCCGTCCAGACCCTGTACCAGGAGCAACTTCGCCTCGCCCGCACTTCGGAGGAGATCCGCGTGCGCCTGATCCTGTCGCGGACGAAGCCCGAGGCTGACGCCGTCATCGGCATCCTGGGCCAGGGCTCCAGCTTCGAGGCCGTGGCCCAGGAACGCTCCATCGACGAGGCAACCCGGTTCTCCGGCGGCGACCTCGGCTATTCCACCGCCGACGTCATGCCCCAGGCCTATGCCAACGCCCTGCGTGACGCCGCCGCCGGTTCGACCGTGGGTCCGTTCCAGACCGAGGGCGGCTGGGCCGTCCTGCGGGTCGAGGACCGCCGCCGCGAGAGCCCGCCGACGCTCGATCAGGCCCGGCCCCAGATCGTCCGTTACCTGACCTATGAAGGCGTGCGTCAGCTGCTTGAGGAACTGCGCGGCAAGGCGAAGGTCGACGTGCTGCTGGCCGCCGAGAGCGGCGCGCCCCAGGAACCCGCCTCCGCCGCGCCTGCGCCTGGCCCGACCCCGACGGCCCCGACGGCCCCGACCGCTACGGCCCCGGCGCCCACGGTCGCGCCGGTCGCGACGCCCACGCCCGCCGCCCCGTCCACAGCGACCACTGCGAAAGCCGCCGCCCGGTGAGCAACGACGCGAAGAAGCCCGGCTCGACCGGCAAGGCCATCGAGCACGCCATCGAAAAGGCCCTCGACCCGCTGGCCTCGGCCATCAAGCGCGCCACCCAGCCACAGCCGGTCACGCCGCCGCCCGCCGCCCCCGGCAAACCCGGCCTCAAGATCTCGCCGCTGGCCGTGCCCTTCCCGGCCATTCCGCCCATCGGCGGGGTCGAGATCACCACTGCCCGCGCGGGCTTCTACAAGCATGAACGCGACGACCTGACGATCTTCCGTTTCGCCCGCGGCACGACCTGCGCCGGCGTCTTCACCCGCCACAAGGTCGGCTCGGCTCCGGTGGACTGGTGCCGTCGACAACTCGACGCGCCCGGAGGCGGGCTCGACGTCCGGGCCCTGGTGGTCAACGCCGGCTGCGCCAACGCCTTCACCGGCAAGGCCGGAGCCGACGCCGCCCGCCGCACGGCCTCCGAGGTCGCCAAGCGCTTCGGCTGCCGCCAGCGCGATGTCATGCTGGCCTCGACCGGCGTGATCGGCGTCCTGCTGGACGACAAGAAAATCGCCGCGCGGCTGCAGGAGGTCGAGACGAAGCTCGATTCCGACGTCCCGCCGACGGCGCAGTGGGCCGCCGCCGGTCGCGGCATCATGACCACAGACACCTTCCCCAAGGGGTCCTATGCCGAGGCGACCATCGACGGCTTCAAGGTTCGCATCGCCGGCATCGCCAAGGGCTCGGGCATGATCGCGCCCGATATGGCGACCATGCTGGGCTTCATCGTCACCGACGCCAGCATCCACCCGACCGTGCTGCGGGCGCTTCTGGGCCTGCACGTCCGCACGACCTTCAACAGCGTCACCGTCGACGGCGACACCTCGACCAACGACACCTGCCTGCTGTTCGCCACCGGGGCCTCGGGCGCGCCGCGCATCGGCCGGGTCGGCGACCGTCGCCTGAAGGACTTCTCGGCCGCCCTCGACAAGGTCATGCTCGACCTCGCCCATCAGCTGGTCCGGGACGGCGAGGGGGCGACCAAGTTCGTCCGCGTCACCGTTGACGGCGCGGCCTCGCCTGCCTCGGCCCGCAAGCTCGCCAAGTCGATCGCCGACAGCCCCCTGGTCAAGACGGCCATCGCCGGCGAAGACGCCAACTGGGGCCGGGTCGTCATGGCCGTCGGCAAGACCGATGAGCCGGTCGACCGCGACCACCTCGCCATCCGCTTCGGCCCCCACGTCGCCGCCGTCGACGGCGCCGTCTCCCCGACCTACGACGAGGCGAAGATGAGCGCCTATATGAAGAACGCCGAGATCGACATCAGCGTCGACGTCGGCTTGGGCCGCGCCTCCGCCACCGTCTGGACCTGCGACCTGACCAAGGGCTACATCGAGATCAACGGCGACTACCGGAGCTGACCGCGGGTCATTCCTCCCCGGTGGGGGGAGGAATGGTCCAGCTACTGCGGTGTCTGGGGCCTGACGCCCTGGGTCTGGGGCACATAGAGGCCGGTGACCGCCCGCGTGATGAAGCCGCCCGGCTGGTTGCGGGGACCGAAACGTTCGCAGGGATCGGGCGTGGCGATGGCGCGCACCTTGCGATCCCTGGGGGCGAAGCTGTCGCCGACCTGGTCTCCGAACAATTCAGCGAACTGCAGGGCGTCGCCGACCCGCGACCGGGACGGCGTGTCCATGCCCACGACATTGGCCGAGCGGGCCCAGGCCAGGGCCGCGACCCGGGTCCCGCCCACGGCGATCAGTTCGGCCTCTGCGGCCAGGGTTCCGGTCGTGCCGGGCGCGCGCACGCCGATCGGGCCGGGGATGAAGAAGTTGGCCACTGCCGCCGCGCCGGAACCCGTGGGCTCGGTCGGAACGATCCGCGTGACGGCGGCGCGGACGCGGGCGGCGTCGGCGGTCGGCTGCGGCACGATCGTGAACCGTTCGCTGATCTCGTAGCAGACCTGACGATCCACCTCGCCCAGCACCATCGCCACGTCGGCCGGAGCGATGCCGTCAGCCGCGCCGGCGGTCAGGACCGAGGGCTCGACGAAGACGCGTTCGATGGCCTGCGCGGCAGTGTCGTCGCGGCGGTCACGCACGGAGACGCGCAGCGTGCCCTCCTTGGTCTGCAGGCCGTCATAGCTCTGCAGGAAGCCGCCGTCGGCCGCAGGGGCCGTCTGGCAGGCGGCGAGGGCGAACGCGCCTGCAAGGATCACGGGAGCGGTTCGAAGAAGGCGATGGGTCATGGTGCGTATCCGCAGAGGAGGTGGCGGCTTAACACCGCAGCGACTGAAAAGATCACCCGCCGATTGTCGCTGGGGCGTTCGGCGGTCAAAGGGACTCAAAGGGGCGCGGCCCTGGAGGTCCGCGCTCCAAGGGCGCCGAAACTCACCCGTCGAACGCTCACATCTAGGGCAGGCGCCGCGCTTTGCGCGAACGGCTGTGTTGGCTGGCGCATTTGCGGTGTCGGCGGTTCACGTCGCCAAAAGATTGCCGTTCACCGCCGCTCGAATTCAGCCATGAGATTGCGGTTTCAGCCATGTCGCGATTGGCGGTCATCGCAGGCGCGCTCAGGCTGCCGCCTGCTCGGCCTTCCTGAGCGTCGACGCCCGGACCTTTTCGCTTTCGGACTTCAGCTGGCCGCAGGCGGCGAGGATGTCGCGTCCGCGCGGGGTGCGGATGGGCGAGGCGTATCCGGCCTTGTTGAGGATGGCGGCGAACCGTTCGATCGTCTTCCAGTCCGAGCACACGTAGTCCGTGCCGGGCCAGGGGTTGAACGGGATCAGGTTTACCTTGGCCGGGATGCCCTCGATCAGCTTCAAGAGGGCGCGGGCCTCGTCGGGGCTGTCGTTGACGCCCTTCAGCATCACATATTCGAACGTCACGCGCCGTGCGTTGGAGAGACCCGGATAGGCGCGGATGCCGGCCATCAGAGCTTCGAGATTGTACTTCTTGTTCAGCGGCACCAGGACGTCGCGCAGGGCGTCGTTGGTGGCGTGCAGGCTGATCGCCAGCATGGCCTGGGTGCGGGTTCCGAGCGGGTCGAGCTGGGGCACGACGCCCGAGGTAGAGACCGTGATCCGGCGGCGCGACAGGGCGATGCCCTCGTTGTCCGAGATGATGTCGATCGCGTCGGCGACGTGGTCGAGATTGTACAGCGGCTCGCCCATGCCCATGAAGACGATGTTCGACAGGCGGCGGTCTTCCTTGGGCGACGGCCATTCGTTCAGGTCGTCACGGGCGACCTGGACCTGGGCCACGATCTCGGCGGCGGTCAGGTTGCGGACCAGGGCCTGGGTGCCCGTGTGGCAGAAGGTGCAGTTCAGGGTGCAGCCGACCTGGGACGAGACGCACAGGGCGCCGGCGCGGCCGACATCCGGGATGTAGACCGTCTCGATCTCGATGCCCGGGGCCGTGCGGATCAGCCATTTGCGCGTGCCGTCGGCCGAGACCTGACGCTCGACGATCTCGGGGCGGGCCAGGGTGAAGGCGCCGGCCATGGCCTCCTGGGCGGTGCGGGCGATATTGGTCATCGCCGTGAAGTCGGTGACGCCATAGTGATGAATCCAGCTCCACACCTGCGACGCGCGCATCTTCGCCTTCTCGGGCGGGCAGATGTCGGCGTCGATCAGCGCCTGGCGCAGGCCCGAGCGTGTCAGACCGCTGAGGTTGACGGGGGCCTGTTTGGCCGGGGCAGAAGTGCGCGACAGGTCGAGCGTAACGCTCACGGGCGGTGATCCTGGGTGAAGGGGAACGCCCCCTATAGCACGGTTCGGGCTCGATTTAAGGCGTACGCTTTCTCCCTCCCCTTCATGGGGAGGGTGGCCGAGCGAAGCGAGGTCGGGTGGGGTTCGACCGGCGGTGCGAAACTCACGATTCGGACCCCACCCTGACCGCTGCGCGGTCGTCCCTCCCCATGAAGGGGAGGGAGAAGGGCGTCACAAAATAAACCGGCTCAGATCCGCATTCTTCGACAGGTCTCCGACCTTGTCACGCACGGCGTCGCCGTCGAAGACCAGCGTCTGGCCCGACAGGTCTGAGGCCTTGAACGAGGTCTCCTCCAGCACCCGCTCAATCACGGTCACCAGCCTCCGCGCCCCGATGTTCTCGACCGCGCCGTTCGCCGCCACCGCCGCGTCCGCCATCGCCTCGACCGCGTCGGGGGTGAAGGTCAGGGTCACGTCCTCGGTGGCCAGCAGTGCCTGGTTCTGACGGATCAGATTGGCCTCGGGCTCGGTCAGGATGCGCACGAAGTCGTCGCGGGTCAGGGCTTTGAGTTCGACCCGGATCGGCAGGCGGCCCTGAAGCTCGGGCAACAGGTCCGAGGGCTTGGCGACATGGAAGGCGCCCGAGGCGATGAACAGGACGTGGTCCGACTTCACCGGTCCGTATTTGGTCGAGACGGTGGTGCCCTCGATCAGGGGCAACAGGTCGCGCTGCACGCCTTCGCGGCTGACGTCGGTGCCGCCGCGATCCTGACGACCGGCGACCTTGTCGATCTCGTCGATGAAGACGATGCCTTCGTTCTCGGCCAGCAGCAGGGCTTCGCGGGTCAGACTGTCCTGATCCAGCAGTTTGTCGCTCTCCTCAGTCACCAGCGGGGCGACCGCGTCCTTGACCGTAGTACGGACCGATCTCGTGCGCCCGCCGCCGAGCTTGCCCAGCATGTCCGAAAGGTTGAGCAGTCCGACATTGCCCCCGCCGCCGACATCCAGCCCCTGAATCGGCGACGAGGTGTCGGCCAGCTGGATCTCGATCTCCTTGTCGTCCATTTCGCCGGCACGGAGCTTCTTGCGGAAACTGTCGCGGGTGGCCGGTTGCGACCCCGGACCGACCAGGGCGTCAAGGATGCGCTCCTCGGCGGCCGCCTCGGCCTTGGCGCGGACGCCGGTGCGGCGGGCGTCACGGACCATGACCAGGGCGGCCTCGACCAGGTCGCGCATGATCTGGTCGACGTCGCGGCCGACATAGCCGACCTCGGTGAACTTGGTCGCCTCGACCTTCAGGAAGGGCGAGCCGGCGAGGCGGGCCAGGCGACGTGCGATCTCGGTCTTGCCGACCCCGGTCGGGCCGATCATCAGGATGTTCTTGGGCGTGACCTCGTCGCGCAGGTCGTCGGGCACGCGCTTCCTGCGCCAGCGGTTCCTCAGGGCCACGGCGACGGCGCGCTTGGCGTCGTGCTGGCCGACGATGAAGCGGTCGAGTTCGGAGACGATTTCGCGGGGGGACAGATCGGTCATGGTCCGCAGATAGTCGCTGTCAGCCCGCAGCGGGAGGGGGCGGAGGCGGCGGATCCGCCAGGATCTGGGCGAACACCAGCACCCAGCCCATCGAGCGCTTCTGCCACAGGTGGACGTAGTGGCCGGCGAGCGGAGTCTCGTCGCGGGTCCACAGGGCGCGACCATAGGTCCAGACCATGTCGCCGGCAGCCGACGATCCACCGCCGAACGGGGCGCTGAACTCGAAACGGCGCGGCCAGGCGTCGAGCGCGGCGGGGAAGGCCCCGGCGCCGATCGCTGGAGGCAGCGGGGCGACATAGAGGCGACCGTCAGGGGCCAGCAGGGCCAGGTGGGCCTCTTTCTGATCGCGCGTTACGGCGGCGGCCAGCACGGCCTCGACGGCGCGCACCTCGGACATCGCGGCATCCGGGCTGAACGATTCCAGGATGGAGGTGGGCAGCAGCAGGGGCTCGGTCCCGGGGCTGGGAACGTCGGCGGCGCTCGCAGCGACCCCGCCGTCATAGATCCATTTCCACGAGCCGTCGGCCTGGCGCTTCCAGATCGTGAAGTAGTGGCCGGTGCGTGCGCCGCTGATCTCGACCCCGCCGGTAGTGAAGCCCAGGTCGCCGGACTTCGAAATCCCCGCCCAGTTCGGCCACCAGACCAGAGACGGCGCGGCCGGATCGAAGACGGCGGCGGGGTCGAGAATGTCGTGCGCCAGTCGCGGCGCTCCGCCCACGATCATGATCGCGTCGTCCGCCGACCATTTCAGGAAGGAGCCGTCGACGCCCATCGTCAGGCCGTCGGCCGCGAAGGCGCGCTCGGCCGCCACGATGGACGAGGCCTCGGCCGGCTGTGCCGTGACAGGGCGGGCGAAGGCCAGCAGCAGGGTGACGAGAACGATCAGACGAGGCATGGGAGCTCCAGCCTTCAGTCATGCCGGGATCGGCGTGGATGTCCCGTTAAATCGCGGAAACCCCCGGGCGCACATTCCTGACGATTCCTGATCGGGTCCCGGCGCTGGCTTCATTTCTGGTCGCTATCGTTCGACGCGCCCCCCGGTCCGATCTCTGATCGGCCGGTGGACAGGCTCTGCCTTGCTGCATGAGCGAGGCTAGAGCCGCTCCACCGTCAGATTGCCGTTGGTGTAGACGCAGATGTCGGCGGCGATGGCCATGGCCCGGCGCGCGACCGCCTCGGCGTCCAGGTCGGTGTTGTCGATCAGGGCCCGGGCGGCGGCCAGGGCGTAGTTGCCGCCTGATCCCACGGCGGCGACGCCGTATTCCGGCTCCAGCACATCGCCGACGCCGGTGACGGTGAAGATGGCGTCCTTGTCGGCGACCAGCAGCATGGCCTCGAGCCGGCGCAGGTAGCGGTCGGTTCGCCAGTCCTTGGCCAAGTCAACGCAGGCACGAGCCAGTTGATCCGGATACTGCTCCAGCTTGGCCTCCAGCCGCTCGATCAGGGTGAAGGCGTCGGCCGTGGCGCCCGCGAAGCCGGCTAGCACCCTGCCACCCGCCAGGGTGCGGACCTTGCGCGCCGCGCCCTTGACGATGGTGGCTCCCATCGAGACCTGGCCGTCGCCGGCGATGACGGTTTTGCCGTCCTTTCGCACCGCCAGGATGGTCGTGCCGTGCCAGTCGGGAAAGCTGTCGAAAGTCTTGCTCATCCTGACCAGATGGCGACCGAAATGCGTCGGGGCAAGACGAAATCCCTGGAAAAACAACGTTCGGAATTAGCCATATTTCTAGCCATGTAACCCGTTACAAGGGATGATCAAACCCCAAACATACAAGAACGAGGCTAAGCTTTGCTATATCGCGCGATCATTGCGGCCGAAACTGTCGGATCGACCGGTGTGTCGACCCTGTCGATCGCGCAAATTGTCGGCATCTCAGAGCGCAACAATCGTCGCGATGACATCACCAGCGGCCTGATGTTTCTTGATGGCTGGTGCCTGATGGGCATGGAGGGACATCGCGTCGATGTCGACCGGTTGCTGCGGCGCCTGACGGAAGATCGCCGCCTGAAAGGCCTGCGGGTCCTGGTCGACAAGCCGATCGCGGCGCGGTCTTTCTGCGAGCCGATGACCCTCTGCGACGATCCCCGCGCCATGATCGGCGCCGTCGGCCTCGCCGATCTGGCCGGGATCACCGGCTATCAGGCCGAGAAGATCGTGGGACTGAAACTGGCCGCGTGACGCCGAAGCCCGTCGCGCCTACTTGAGGCGCATGAGTTTCTCCCCCGAAGAGGTCGAACGCTACGCCCGTCACCTGGTCCTGTCGGAAGTCGGCGGCCCGGGCCAACAGAGGCTGAAGGCCGCGACCGTGGTCCTCGTCGGTGCGGGCGGTGTGGGCTCTCCGGCGGCGCTCTATCTCGCGGCCGCGGGCGTCGGATCGCTGCGCATCATCGACGGCGACATCGTCTCCCTGTCCAACCTGCAGCGCCAGATCCTGTTCAACACGGCCGATATCGACCGGCCGAAAGTCGAGGCGGCGGCCGGACGGCTTGAGGCGATCAACCCCCATGTCCGCGTCGAGACGCTGAATTATCGGCTGACAGCGGAGAACTCCGCCTCGGTAATCGCCGGAGCGGATGCGGTGCTGGACGGCGCCGACGATTTCGAGACCCGCTATCGGGTGAACGCAGCCTGCGTGGCGGCAGGGGTTCCGCTCGTGTCCGGGGCGCTAGGCCGCTGGACCGGTCAGGTCGGCGTGTTCGCGGGCAAGCCCTGCTACCGCTGCCTGGTGCCCGAGACCCCGCCGGACGCCGAAACCTGCGCGCGGGTTGGTGTCGTGGGCGCTCTGGCCGGGGTGATCGGAGCGATGGCGGCGCTGGAGGCGATCAAGCTCATCACCAGGGCGGGCGAGCCGCTGACCGGGCGGCTGATGCTCTACGACGGCCTCGCGGCGACCAGTCGGGTCGTGGCGGTCACGGCCGATCCGGGGTGTCCGGTGTGCGCGGTGTAAATCCTCCCCATCGGGGGAGGTGGCGCGGAGCAGCTTCGCGACGTGACGGAGGGGGCTCACTCCAGATGCAGTGTCTGCGGTGAGCGCCCTCCACCACTTCGTGGTCCCCTCCCCCCGATGGGGGAGGACGGCTACTCCGGACGCGCGCGCTTCTTGCGGAACGACGGGTTCAGGATCTGCTTGCGCAGACGGATCGACTTGGGCGTGACCTCGACCAGTTCGTCGTCGCCGATGTAGGCGATCGCCTGTTCCAGCGACATCTGGCGCGGCGGGGTCAGGCGAACGGCCTCGTCCTTGCCGGAGGCGCGGACGTTGGTCAGTTGCTTGCCCTTGATCGGGTTGACGTCCAGGTCATCCCAGCGGGCGTTCTCGCCGATGATCATGCCTTCATAGGTCTTCTCGCCGGCGCCGACGAACATGATGCCGCGATCCTCGAGGTTCCACAGGGCGAAGGCGGCGGTGTCGCCGTCGGAGTTGGAGACCAGCACGCCCTTCAGGCGGCCGGCGATCTCGCCCTTGTAGGCTTCGTAGTGGCTGAAGACGCGGTTCAGCACGCCCGAACCGCGCGTATCGGTCAGGAACTCGCCCTGATAGCCGATGAGCGAGCGTGACGGCGCCTTGAGGCTGATGCGGGTCTTGCCGGCGCCCGACGGGCCCATGTCGGTCATCTCGGCCTTGCGGGCCGACAGCTTCTCAATGACGACGCCCGAGAATTCATCGTCGACATCGATCATGACGTCTTCGATCGGCTCCATCTTCTCGCCGTTCGGGCCCTCTTGGAACACCACGCGCGGACGCGAGATCGAGACCTCGAAGCCTTCGCGGCGCATGTTCTCGATCAGCACGCCCAGCTGCAGTTCGCCACGGCCGGCCACTTCGTAGGCGTCGCCGCCTTCGCTGGTCGTCACGCGGATGGCGACGTTGGCTTCGGCTTCCTTCAGCAGGCGGTCGCGGATGACGCGCGACTGGACCTTGTCGCCCTCGCGACCGGCAAGCGGGCTGTCATTGACCGACACGGTCATGGAGATCGTCGGCGGATCGATCGGCTGGGCCGGAAGCGCATCGGTGACTTCCATGGCGCACAGGGTGTCGGCCACGGTGGCCTTGGACATGCCGGCGATGGCGACGATGTCGCCTGCTTCGGCGCCCTCCTCGACGGCCTGACGCTTCAGGCCGCGGAAGGCCAGCACCTTGGTAATGCGGCCGCGCTCGATTTCCTTGCCGTCACGGTCGAGGGCGTGGATCGCCATGCCGGGAACGGCCTTGCCGCTCTCGATGCGGCCGGTCAGCAGACGGCCCAGGAACGGATCGGACTCGATCAGCACGTTCAGGATCTGGAACGGCTTGTCCTTGTTCTCGGCGACCTTGGGCGGCGGGACGTGCTCGACGATCAGGTCGAACAGCGGAGCCAGGTTATCGTTGGGGACATTCATGTCCATTGTCGCCCAGCCGTTCCGGCCCGAGGCGTAGATGTGCGGGAAGTCCAGCTGCTCGTCGGTCGCGCCGATGGCGGCGAACAGGTCGAAGGCTTCATTGTGGACGCGGTCCGGGTCGGCGTGGGCGCGGTCGACCTTGTTGATGCAGAGGATCGGACGCAGGCCCATCTTCAGCGCCTTGGTCAGAACGAACTTGGTCTGGGGCATGACGCCCTCTTCGGCGTCCACAAGGATGACGCAGCCGTCCACCATGCCCAGGATGCGCTCCACCTCGCCGCCGAAGTCCGCGTGGCCCGGGGTGTCGATGATGTTGATGCGCGTGTCGCCCGCCTTGCCGTGCCAGAGCACCGAGGTGCACTTGGCGAGGATGGTGATCCCGCGTTCCTTCTCCTGGTCGTTGGAGTCCATGGCCCGTTCGGTCTGGGCTTCGTTGGCTCGGAAGACACCGGACTGGGCCAGCAGCTGGTCCACCAGAGTGGTCTTGCCGTGGTCAACGTGAGCGATAATGGCGACGTTACGTAGGTTCATGGTCGTTCAATGCGAAAAGGCGGCCGACAAATGCGGGGGCCGCTCGTTAGGGGTGTCATGCGGGGAGCGCGCGCCTCTTACAGCTTGGGCGGGCGAAACGCCATAGCGGGTCAAGATGGCGAGCGTTTGACAGGCTTCCGGTCGGGGAGCAGCGTTCGGACCTGACTCTGGAGTGGGCGGATGAAACGTTTGATCGTGGCGGGCGCGGTGGCCCTGATGTGCGCTGGTGGTGCGGCGGGGGCTCAGGAGGACGCAATGTCTCCAGCCGAGATCGTTGCGGCGCGTCAGGCGTCCCTGATGATGTCCGGCGTGACCATGGGCTCGATCAAGGCGGGGCTGGACGCCGGCGCCCCGGCCCAGTCGATGGGGTTCAGTTCCGGGGCTTTGACACGCTGGGCCACAGCCCTGCCGAATATGTTTCCGGCGGGCACGGGATCCGACACGCTTGGCGCCGCGACCAAGGCTAGGCCCGAAATTTGGACCGACCGCGCGGGTTTCGAGGCCAGGGCCGACGACTACGCCGCCGCCGCCGCACGGCTGCAGGAATTGATCGCCGCCGGCGATGCGGCCGGAGCCCAGGCCCAGTTCATGGTCGTGCGGGCCTCGTGCCAGTCCTGCCACGACACCTACAGGTCGTAGGACAGGGATCCTGTCCGGCTGGAAGAAGGGGCGGGGCGCGCTCGGCCCCATGGCGCCGCTGATCGGGGCGTGGATCACGACGGGCGCGGGCGAGGGCTCGACCCCGGCCCACGGAATGTCGTGCAGTCGCGCCTTCACCGCCTTCGGCAAGGACTGGATCCGTCTGGAGGCGGAATGGCGGATGGGCGACCGCCCGCCCTATCGCGAGGTCGCCCTGTTCGGAAAGGGCGAGGACGGGACACTGGCGTTCCACTCCTTTACCAACGACGGCAAGCGGTCGACCGGTCGGCTGACGGATGGGACCGACGTCCATCCGGACGCGATCGCCTTCGAGGCCCAGATGAAGGCCGGACTGGCGCGCATGGTCTACTGGCCGCGCGACGACGGCGAACCCGGATTCCATTTCACGGTCGAAAGTCGGGTCAAGACCGGCTGGAAGCGGTTCGTGACACAGGCTTTCGCGCCTGAGGTCTAACTCAGATCTTGGCCGAGCGTCCGCGCACCCAGGCGTAGAGGGCGACGATCAGGACGGTGAAGGCGATGATGGCCGCCGTCATGGCCGGGAAGGTCGAGCCTTCCGGCAGCATGGCGAAGGGGGCGTCATTGCCGGTGCTGACGATGACTCCGGCGGTCATGACCAGGAACAGGCTCTCGCCCACGATCAGACCCGAGGCCAGCAGGACGCCCATGCGGCGACCGACGTCGGCGAAGCGGGTGGTCTTGATGGACTTGTCGTAGATCCAGCCGCAGACGGCGCCGATGACCAGCATCGTGGTTACGGCAGCCGGCAGGTAGAAGCCGATGCCGACGGCCAGGGGCGGCAGCTTGACCCTGCCTTTGGTCGAGGCGTTCAGCACCGCGTCCAGCACGATGATGACCACGCCGATCACCGCGCCGATGCCGATCAGGTCCCAGCGCAGGTCGCCGCCGATGACGCCGCGCGCCAGGGCCGAGATCAGGGTGGCCTGCGGGGCCGCCAGCGGCTCGTCAGCGATGCCGGCGGGGCCGCCTTCGAAGCCGAAGGCCTTGTTCAGCAGGTTGAGGATCAGGGGGATGACGATGGCTCCGGCGATGACGCCGACGATCAGGGCTGTCTGCTGACGCCAGGGCGTGGCCTGGACCAGCTGGCCGGTCTTGAGGTCCTGAAGGTTGTCGTTGGCGATGACGGCGACGGCGAAGACGACGGCCGTCACGATCAGGGCGAAGGCCACGACCGACGGATCGGCGGGCAGGCCGGCGATGGCCAGCACGCCCAGCATCAGCACGGAGGCGATGACGATGGCCAGGATGCCGACGCCCGATACCGGGCTGTTGGAGGAGCCGATCAGCCCGGCCATGTAGCCGCAGATGGCTGCCACGGCGAAACCGATCAGCACGACATAGATGAGGCCGCCGGCGACCAGCAGGACGGTCGAACTCGCCAGGGTCGGATTGCCCTGGGCGAACCAGGCCAGGATGCCGCCGATGCCAATGAGACAGGCGACCGATAGCCCGGCGACGATATTGATCGGAATGTCCTGTTCGGTGCGGTCCAGCACCTCGCCGGCGTTGCGGCGGCGGTTGGCGGCGAGCGCCGAGGTCAGGCCGCCGACCAGCGGACCGGCCAGTTTGATCAGGGTCCAGATGGCGGCGACGCCGATGACGCCCGCGCCCATGAAGCGGACCTCGTTGCGCCAGACCGTCACGGCCAGCTCCTCGGGAGAAGCGCCGACGGGCACGGTCGAGGCGATCGAGGCGATGCCGTGCGACGACAGCCAGGCGATGAAATCGGGCGACGTCATGATCGGCACGAAGATGAACCAGGCCACGATCAGGCCGAACAGCTGGGCCAGGCCCACGGTCAGGCCGATCAGGTGGCCGGCGCCCAGCAGGGCGAACTGCATGCCGAAGCCGAGACCCGTGGCCCCGCCGCCCAGTGCCGCCGGCATCTTGATGAACCTGGCGGCTTCGCCTGCAAAGACCCGGCCGGCGACCAGCAGGGCATAGCCCGCCGAGACGATCGCGCCGGTGCTGACGACCAGCAGGCCGGCCTTGTTCTCGCGCACGGCGCTGTCGGTCTGTTCGGCGCCGCGCGAGCCGACGGTCAGGACCTCGGCGGCGGCGACGCCCTCGGGATAGGGCAGGCCGGCCTCGACCACGAGGGCGCGGCGCAGGGGGATTGAGAAGGTGACGCCCAGCACGCCGCCGAAGACGCAGATCAGCACCGATTCCCAGAACGGGAACTCAAGCCACCAGCCGACCATGACCAGGCCGGGCAGGACGAAGATGATCGAGCTCATGGCCCCGCCGACCGAGGCCACGGTCTGGACGGTCATGTTCTCCCAGATGGTGGAGGTCTTGAACGCCCGAAGGATGGCCATGGAGATGACCGCCGCCGGGATGGCCGAGGCGAAGGTCAGCCCGACCTTCAGGCCCAGATAGGTATTGGCCGCGGTGAACACGACCGCCAGCAGACAGCCCAGGATCAGGGCGCGGACCGTGAGTTCGACGCGCTTTGTCGGCCCGGCAACGGGGGCGGCGGCGGGCGTATCGGTCATCAGGCGGTCCCCTCGAAGAAGCCTCAGACCTAAGCCGGAAACTGCGGGGGGATCAACGGGGCGTGGATTCTCCGGATGTCTCGTCTAGCGTTGCACCCACTGGCCCGAGGCGTTGCGGTACCATTGCCCCGTCGAGATGCGCGGCAAGAGCTGGCTCTCGAACATCCGGGCGGCGGCGACCTCTGTGGAGGTGCCGACATCTGCGGCGCTGGCGGCGTAGACCTGGCGGCGGGCGTTGTTGGTTACGGTGATGGCGCTCCGGAGCTCCGGAGCGGCGGTGGTGCGGATGCCGAGGTAGCCGTCGGCCTGTTCGCCGACGACGCCTTCAGCCTTGGCCGCATCGATCAGCGACTTCTGGGCCGGGGTCTGTGCGAGGGCGGCCCCCGCGGCAACGCCCAGGGCCACGACGGCGGCGCCCAGGACAAAGAATTTTCGGAAGGTCATGGAGGAGCTCTTTTCCATCAGAACAGATTGGGATTTTCGGCCAGCAGGTCCTGCAGCTCGCGGTCCAGCCGGACCCGGACGTCGGCGTCCAGCTTGGCGTAGATCTCGATCGGCGCGACCTCCAGCCGGATCGTCGGAGTGCAGGCGCCCAGCATGGCCGAGGCGGCCAGGGCCAGGAGGCCGAGGCGAACGGCGCGGGAGGAAGGTGGGGTCATCGGTCGGTCTCCAGGGTCTTCAACGCTCTCACTGGCACAGGGGATGCACCCTGTCGCGTGAACGGGCTCTGAACGGTCAAGGCTGTTCCGGGCCAGACTCAGGGTCAGGATCGCCGTTTCTGGCCCGATTGACGGCCAGCAGGTCCGAGACGAGCTGATTTAGGTTCAAGGTGGTGTCGAGCGTCAGGTTGATCCCCGTGCCGGACGGCAGGGGCAGGGTCCGGTTCAGGAACTCGCGGCTGATCAGTTCGGACAGGCTGAGACGCAGTTCCTGTCGCTGTGGCGGATCGTGTCGACCCATGATGTGGAAGCGCACGCCCAGCCGGCCCTCGTCCTTAGATTCGAGGTCGGCGGTCAGGGTGTCGAAGGCGAGGTTCTCCATCGCCTGGTAGGCTAGATCCTCGACGGTGTTCGGGGGCACGTCGCCGCCGCCGCCGGCCTCGAGGTCCGACAGGGCGTCGCGCGCGATCGACAGGCGGCCGGGCTGGGCGGCGTAGAGTGTCCCGCCCGTGATCCGCACGCCCGCATCGGGGTCGGAGGTGAAGGGCAGGCGGCCGGACACCACGGCGTCCAGCTTCACCCGGTCGCCGAAGCCCGCGCCCGCGATCAGCTCGCCCAGCTGCACCCGGTCCAGCACGATGACGCCCGAGAACGGACGCCGGTCCAGCGGCACGGAGAAGGGTTCGACCCTGATCGTCCCGCCGGCCGCACGGATTTCCCCGCCCGCCACGCTGATCGCCGCCTTGTCGAGCGAGAAGGTCAGGTCCAGCTCGGTGAAGTCGGCGACCGACTCCAGGGTGGCGACACGCAGGGTCTGGTCCGGCGCCGTGGTCAGGGGCGCCAGGTTCGTAAAGTCGATCGTTCCGCTCAGGCCCTTCACCGCCCCGGCGGGACTGACGAAGTCGAGTCCGGGGATGACGAGACGGCCCGAACTGGTTCCTTCCGGCAGGTCGTCGCTCCAGTTGAGACGGCCGCTGAAGGCGGCCGTGCCGGTCGCGGGCGACTGGACGAAATCGGCCGCCAGCGGGCTGAGGTCGGCGGGCTGGAGCCCGCCCTCGGCGAAGGTGAGCGACGGGGCGTCGATGACGATGCCGCCCTCTCCGGTCGGTCCGTCATGGGCCAGCGTCAGCTTGCCGAGGACGATGTCCTTGCGGGCGAGGTCAAAGACGCCCGTCCAGCGCTCTTCGGCCAAGTTCGCCGAACCGGAAGCGGTCAGCGGGTTGAATCGGCGGGGTCGCGTGGCGTCCTCGACGTCGGCGGAGGCGATCATGGCCTCCAGTCCGAGACCAGCCTTTGAGCCGGTGGCGAAGGCCGTGCCCTGGATGGCGGAGAAGCCCATGGCCAGGAAAGGCGCAGACGCAGCCACGTCGGTCAGCCGCCCCCCCGCGCGCCAGCGGCTGTCCTGCGACACGACCAGAGGCCCCCCCGAGGCGCACAGGCCGCCGGACAGATCCATGACGTCGTTCTCCTCCAGCTCCAGCCGCTCGGCCGTGAAGGTCAGGCAGTCGGACGCGACATAGGTCAGGCGGCCCGCATTGGTCGCCAGCACGCCCCGGGTCTGGACGTTCAGTCCACGCGCCAGGCCGAAGTCGAGCGTGGCGCGGCCGTCGAGGGTCGCCTCGAACCCACCCGCCGTCAGCCGCCAGTTCGGGACGACGAAGGTCGCTTCGGGCAGCCCCTGTCCGCGCGTGGCGACGAGATTCAAGGCTCCGCCGCCGCGCTCGCCGGGCCGGGCGACGAAGATCGGCGTGGCGACCGGGCTGATGGTCAGGGCGCCGCCATTGGCAGGCGTCAGGCGCGCGGCGCGCGCCAGGGTCACGGTCAGACCGGCGTCGCCGCTGGTCAGGCGAAGCGCCGGGACGTCGAGGGCGAAAGCGCCCACGGCCCGCTTCATCTCCGCCAGTTCCGGCACGTCGTCGGCCGTGACCGGGCCAAACAGGGGCCAGGCGCCGCGCGCTGAGGCCAGAGAGCCGGTCATCACTAGCGCGGTCGACCGCGCGGAGGCGAAGTCGAGGGCGAATCGTCCGCCGACCTGGTTCAACACCAGAGCGCCAAAGGTCGCGCGCGACAGGCGGGCCGACAGCGGGCCGCTGGCCTCGACGGCGCCGGCCGCGCCGCTGACCGCCAGTCGGGAGGACGTGGCCTCGGTGCCGCTCAGGACCAGGTCGCCGGCCTGCCCCGATGCGGCGCTCAGGCGGGCAGGGCCCTCGACGCTCCACGACAGGCCGTCGGCGCTTTGCTGAAGGGCGACGCGAGCCTCCGTCGCGGAGCCCTCCGCCGAGCGGGCGGACAGGCCTGGCGCTGACACGCTCGCCGAGCGCAGCCGGGTCGATGCGGTTCCGTTGAAGGCCAGGGTCTCGATCCAGCCGCTGACCTGTCCGTCCGCGATCAGGGTCAGGACCGCGCCCGTCGTCGCCGCATCTCCGACGGCCAGCCGGTCGCCGGACAGGGTCAGGTCGACGGCGGCGCGTCCGCCGCCGCGACGCGCCTTCAGGTCGGGATAGGGAAGCTCGGCCGTCCCGGACAGGCGGGCGTCCTCGCCGCTCAGGCCTGGCGCAGCCAACCCCTCGGCGACGAGATCGATGTCCAGCGCGACCCGGTCACCCATGGTCGTCAGGTCAACTGATCCGCCGAGACTCCGCGCCTCGATCTCACCGCTCTTCAGCGATGCGGCGGGCATGCGCGCCGCTAGGCGCATCAGCTTGCCGTCGTCGATGCGGGCATCGGCAAGCAGCGACAGGGGGCCGTATTCCGTATCGAGACGCAGGCGGCCGGTCTCGACGATGACGACAGGGCCCCGGCTGTCGGGGCGGGGCGGCTTGCCAATCAACTCCTCGATCAACGGATCCAGCGAACCGAACGACAGTTCGCCGTCCTTCCACGTCGCCCGCGCGACCGGGCGGACCAGGCGGATGCGGCTGGGGGTCACGCCGAGACCGGTCGAGGACCAGGGCAGGCCGAGGGCGTAGTCCACCTCGACCCGCTGGATGGTCACATCGGGATTTGTCTGGTCGCCGATGCGGACGCTGCCGACGAAGCCGTTCAGTTCCAGGCGTTCGATCTCGACATCCGCCTGGATGCCGCGCTGGTCCAGCCAGCCGACCAACACCTCGCGCGCCGCCGCCCGCCGGTTCAGCCAGATGACCGCGGCCAGCAGCGACAGGACGATGAGCCCGACCGCCAGGCCGATCCCGATTGTACGCGCCAGGCGAGGGCCGCGCCGCCTTTTTCCCTCCGGAGGCGCATCGCTCATTCCGCGCGCTCCCCTCTGTCCCGAATCAGGACTGAGTCATCCATCAGCATCCCCAAGGTGTCGCATCGGGACACGACCGTTGCGAACGCGCCACAATGAGTGGCGCCACGGTCACTTTGAGTGCAGCGAGGGCTGCGAGCGTCTCGCAATGATTCAGGAACGGCGGCACAGACGAGCATAGCTTGGCGATAGACTGTCCCGTGACCTGTCGGAATACCCAAAAGCGCCTCGAATTACCGGCCAGTATCACTGCGGTTAATCATTTGTAACAACCCGTCTTCCCATCTTGGGGCCGGCGCGTTATAGGACGCGCTTCGTGGCCGGGGGGACTTGGGCGCGATCCTTGCTTTGAGTTGTGACTGGGCGCCGCACGGCGTCGTTTTCTGCCGGGGACCGATGGCCCAGTTCGATCCGCGACGCCAGCCGATGCGCTTCGCTCCGCATCTTCTGACGGCCGCCGCCGCCGTGACGGTGGCCATGCTTGCCAGTCGCGTCTATCAACCCGCCCAGGCCGAAGTCGTTCCCGAACTGACCGCCCTGCAGATCGCCTCGCTGGAGGCCCGCGCGTTCGACGCTGCGGGGACCCCCGCCGGGCTCACCGCTCCCGAAGCCATTCCCGTCCAGATCCGCCGCGGCGAGACCTTCGAACAGGCCGTCCGCCGCACCGGCATCGGCGCCGCCGACGCCTCGGCTGTCGCCGCGACCATTTCCAACGCCTTCGACCTGACCCAGCTGCGCGCCGGCCTCCGGTTCGAAACTGCCGTCTCGCGTCCGCGCGGCGGCCGTGGCGACGCCCGCCTGATCGGCCTGACGATGCGCACCGGCCCGGCCAGCCAGCTGACCGTGTCGCGCAGCTTCGACGGCGCGCTGCGCCTGCGGGCGCTCGAGGAGCGCGTGACGCACGAGACCGTCGTCCTGAAATCCGAAGTGCGAGGCTCGCTGTCGGCCACGGCCCAGCGCATGGGCGCCGACGCCGCCGTCCGTCGCAAGGCGACCCAGTTGTTCGCCCACCGCTTTGACCTCGACCGGGATGTCCGCGCCGCCGACGAGTTTACCCTGGTGTTCGACCGTTCGGTCACCGAGAACGGTCGCACCGTGGACACCGGCGACCTGCTGTATGCCGAGATGAAGGGCGTGGTCTTCTATCGCTTCCAGCCCGCCGGCGAGCGCGAGGCCCAGTACTACGACGCCACCGGCAAGAACATGCGCTCCTCGATGATGCGCACGCCGCTGGATCGCGCCGCTCGCGTCTCGTCCAGCTTCGGTTTCCGCGTCCACCCGATTTCGGGCTATCGCAAGATGCACCAGGGCATCGACTTCGCCGCCGGCACCGGCACCCCGGTCGTGGCCCCCTCGGACGGCGTCGTCGTCGAGGCGCGTCGCTGGGGCGGCTATGGCAACTGGCTGCGCATCCGTCACGCCAATGGCCTGGAGAGCGGCTATGGCCACCTGTCGCGCTACGGCGCAGGCATCCGCGCCGGCCAGCGCGTCTCCCAGGGCCAGGTCGTCGCCTATGTCGGTTCGACCGGCGCCTCGACCGGTCCGCACCTGCACTATGAAATCTGGCGCAACGGCCAACGGATCAATCCGTCCGGCATCCGCATGGACGAGAGCTCCGTCCTCGCCGGTAATGATCTGGCCGCCTTCCGCGCAGAGAAGGCTCGCATCGACCGCATCATCGCCTCCGGCGGCGAGCGTCGCCCGACGGTGCTGCAAGCCAATATCGAAGGCCTGCGTCCGGCTGCCAGAGCCACGTAAGAACCTGCGACCTAAAGGCGTCTAAGGCCCTCCACCGCCTCGACCAGCCGCGCCAGATCGCGCGGCGTCGACAGGCGGTGATCGCCACCCTCGACCAGATCCAGCCGGACATCGCCGCCGCTTAGACGCTCGACCAGAGCCAGGGCATGGGACTCAGGCACGGTCTCGTCAGCCCGCCCCTGAAGAATGTGCACCGGCGCCGCGATCGGAATGGCCGCATCCAGCAACATCCAGTCCCGCGCCTCCTCGAACATCCGCCGCGTCAGGACGTATTCGCCCAATCCTTGTCCAGGGGCGCCCTCCTCGACGATCAGCGCCTCGCCGTCCCTGAGGATCGACTGGCGCACATGGTCTGGCAGGGACGGCCACATGAGCCGTTCAGTGAAATCCTGGGCCGGGTTGATCAGGGCCAGGCCCTGCATCCGCTTAGGCCGGGCCAGCGCCAATAGAAGCGCAACCCAGCCGCCCATCGACGATCCGACCGGTAGGACCGGCCCTTCCAGAGCGTCGATCAGGGCGATCGCATCCTCGCGCCAGCGTCCGATCGTGGCCTGACGCCAGTCGCCCGAGGACTGACCGTGGGCGAAATGGTCATACCGGACGTAGGACCACCCTCGCGCCTTCGCCGCCGCCTCCAGCGCCAAGGCCTTGGTCCCCTCCATGTCGGAGCGGAACCCGCCGATCCAGACCACGGTCGGACCGAAGCCCGCGATGCGGCGCCAGGCCAGGGTCTCGCCGTCGGGGCGGTCCAGGCGTTCTAGGGTCGACATCGATCCTCCGGAATGATCCGCTCAGGTGTCATAGGAGCGGGCGATGAAGGCAATTGGAATTCCACCGGCGGCCCTGGCTGACCCTAAGGCCGTGGAGATGGCGCGTGTCTGGGTCGCACAGCAGGGTCTTCACTGGGTCCTGAATGTTGGGACTTATCGCGATAGCGGGTTCAGGGAAGCGACAGCATGGGGCGTGATGATCGCCGACATGGCACGTCACGTTGCGGATGCCTTGCTGGAGGCCGGGGACGAGCAGGATGCGGCAGGGGCGCTCGCTGAAATCCGACGTTCGATCGCCATGGAATTGGACGATCCGACTTCGCCGACTGTGGGCGAGTTTAAGCAAACGAAACAGTAGCGACCTTGATCTTCCAGCCCAGCCGCCGATAACGCGCGGATGCCAAAGGTCCTGTTTGTCACCTCCAACCGCATCGGCGACTGCATCATCTCGTCGGGAATCCTGCGCGAGATCGCGCGGCAGGTCCCGGGCGCGGAGATCACCGTCGCCTGCGGTCGCCCGCCGGCCCCCTTCTTCCGCTCGGCGCCGGGCGTTGAACGGGTCATCGTTCTGGACAAGAAGAAGGCCGCCGGACACTGGTTCGATCTGTGGCGTCAGGTCATCGGGACCCACTGGGCCCTCGTCATCGACATTCGCGGCTCGGCCCTGTCCTACCTGCTGAACGCCGATCGCCGCATCGTCTACAACCGCCGCTGGGAGACGGGCCTGCCCAAGGTCGAGATGATCTCGCGGCTGATGGGGTCGGACCGGCCGCTGGAGCCGGAGCTGTTCATCGACGACCAGGCCCTGGCCGAGGCGGCGGCCGTGATCGACCCACAGCTGGCCACCGCGCCCGGACCCATCATCGCTTTGGCCCCCATTGCCCACCAGCCGGGCAAGAGCTGGCCCGCCGATCGCTGGGGTGAGCTGGTGGAAATGCTGAAGGCCGAGCCCCGCTTCGCCGGCTGGCGCTTCATGCCCGTCGGCGGACCCGGCGACCGGCCGCCCGCGACCCCCGCGCTTGAAGCCGCCGGCCCCCTCGCCATCGACTTCGTCTGCAAGGGCGATATCCTGGCCTCGGCCGCCGCCATCGACCGGGCGGCCCTGTTCATCGGCAATGATTCCGGCCTCATGCATGTGGCCGCCGCCGCCGGAAAGCCGACGCTGGGGCTGTTCGGGCCGACCGAATGGTGGCTGTACGGGCCACGCGGTCCCCGCACCGCCATCGCGGCCTCCAACCCGGTCCGGGGCGAGTTCGCGCCGATCGAAGCCCTGACGACCCAGCGTGTCTTCGAGGCCGTCCTCGCGCTGCACGACACCTGGATCGGCGCATCGGACCCTGCCACGGCTTGAAGCGTGGGCCGTTCGCGGTCATATAGGCTTCGTGAGGGAACGCGGCGGTATGCCGTGCGCTGTCCTCTGCGACATCACTGCGCTTTCAGAAACACAAGGAAACGACGCTCATTCGCCGTCCGATGAACCAGCCGCCCACCAAGGACGGCCCGCCCATGAACCACGATATCCGCGCCCCGCGCGTTCTGCTCATTGATCAGAACGGCGAGAAACAGGGGGTCATGCCGACCTCCGCCGCGCTGGAGGCCGCCGAAGAGGCGGGCATGGATCTGGTTCAGATCGTCTCGACGTCGGAGCCGCCCGTCGCCAAGATTCTCGACTACGGCAAGTTCCGCTTCCAGGAGCAGAAGAAGAAGGCCGAGGCCCGCAAGCGCCAGAAGGTCGTCGAGCTGAAAGAGATCAAGCTCCGCCCCAACATCGACGTCCACGACTACGAAGTGAAGACCAAGGCCATGACGCGCTTCTTCGACGAGGGCGACAAGGTCAAGGTGACCCTGCGCTTCCGCGGTCGCGAAATGGCTCACCCGGAACTGGGCATGAAGCTGCTCAACAAGGTCCAGGCCGACTTCGACGAGATCGCCAAGGTCGAATACGCGCCGCGTATGGAAGGCCGCCAGATGATCATGATCCTGGCGCCGAAGTAGGCGCCGGCGTCACTACAGCTTCCAACGCCCCGGCATCGTCCGGGGCGTTTTGCGTTTGGTCTCAGGGGGTTCGCGCTTTCGGTCGGCAGTGTCGCCTTAACCACTTGTGATTGCGCCCCGGCGTGGGATGATGGCCGTCTTTCCTGCGTAGGTGGTCTCATCATGGTGCGTCCTGTTTTCCATGCGGCCCTTGCGGCCTTCCTCGCCGCCGCCCTGACCGCCTTCGCGCCGAGCCCCGTGGCGGCCCAGGCGCCGCCCGCTCCGCTCGCGGCCTATGGCGCCCTGCCGTCGCTCGAGCTGGTGCAAGTGTCGCCGTCCGGCCGCCGGCTGGCTTTCGTCACCGTGTCGGGCGAACAGCGTGTGCTCGTCCTGCTTGACCTTGAAACTCGCGCCCAGATTGGCGGCGTGGATGTCGGCCAGGCCAAGGTCCGCGATCTGGCATGGATCGGCGAAGAGCGGGTCCTGATCACCACCTCCAAGACCGAGACCGTGCCTCAGCTTGGCCTGTTCAACGCCGAACTGTTCTCCGGCCAGATATACGACCCCGGAGCCAACCGGATCGTGGCCATGCTGGCCAACTCGCGCGGCCTGTTCCCGGCCCTGTTCAGCACCCCAGACGTCATCGACGCAGCCGGGGGATCCCAGGTTCTCGTCCGCGCCTTCTCGTTCGAGAACCCGGAGCGAACCGACCTCTTCAGCATCGATCTGGCGACGGGCCGCGCCCGGCTGGCCGAGGTCATGGGCGTCGCCGTCACCGCCTACATCATGGGCGCCGACGGCGAGTCGATCGCCCGCAGCGAATACGAACCGCGCTCCCAGACCTGGAGCCTCTATCTGCGTCAGGGCGGCTCCTTCCGGAAGACCTGGGACACAACGGCGCCGATCGATCAGCCCAATCTGATGGGGCTGGGACTCAGCGGCGACAGTGTCATCCTCGCCGCGGAACGGCCCGACCTGAGCCAGCCTGGCCGCGAGGACGCCGAGTTCTTCGCCGACCCCCAGGCCCGGCAGCTGTGGGAGACGGGGGCGCGGGCATTCGCAGGCCGTTCGCCTGAGCTGGTCAGCTGGAGCGACGACCTCAGAAAGGCTGTGGTCTTCACCAGCGGTCCGCACGATTCCGGTTCCTACCACCTGCTCGATCTCGATGCGGCCCGGTCACCCCGGCCGGCGGCGCCTATGCCGCGATTACGCCGGATCAGGTCGCCCCGATGCGCAGCATCACCTATGCCGCTGGCGATGGACTGCAGATTCACGGCTTCCTGACCCTGCCGCCGGGGCGCGAGGATGCGCGCGGCCTGCCGCTGGTGGTTCTGGCCCATGGTGGTCCGGCGTCTCGTGACATCGTCGGGTTCGATTGGTGGGGCCAGGCCCTGGCGTCCCGCGGCTATGCCGTGCTTCAGGCCAATTTCCGGGGCTCGACCGGCTATGGCGATGCCTTTATGGAGGCCGGCTATGGCGAGTGGGGTCGCAAGATGCAGACCGACCTGTCAGACGGCGTCCGCTATCTTGCGGAACAGGACCTCATCGATCCGCAGCGCGTCTGTATCGTCGGCGCCAGCTACGGCGGCTATGCGGCGCTCGCGGGCGTGACCGTTCAGCAGGACATCTATCGGTGCGCCGTCTCCGTGGCCGGGATTTCCGATCTGCGCCGCATGGTCGAGGAAGAGGCGTCGGACGGCGCGAGGCGCGAGAACGTCACCGTGCGCTACTGGAACCGGTTCATGGGCGCCGACCGTCTGGGCGACAGGTCGCTGGACGAGCGTTCGCCGGTGAAGCTGGCGGAACAGGCGGGTGCGCCGATCCTGCTGCTGCATGGTCGCGACGATTCCGTCGTCCCCATCGACCAGAGCCGGATCATGGCCACCGCTCTGCGCCGCGCCGGCAAGCCGGTCGAGTTCGTCGAGCTTGAAGGCGAGGACCACTGGCTTTCGCGCGGCGACACCCGCCAGCGCATGCTGACCGAAACGGTGGACTTCCTGCAGGCGAACAACCCGGCGGATTAGGCCGCTTCCGCCTCGACGACAGTCGACCCCAGCGCCAGGCGGATGGCGTTCAGCAGGGTGTCCGGCTGGATGGGCTTCTGGGCGACGCCGTTCAAGCCGGCCGCGACATAGTCGGCCTCGTCGCGGGGATCGGCGTTGGCGGTCAGGGCCAGGATCGGCGTGTGCCCGGCGGCGCCGGGCAGGCGGCGGATGGCCCGGGTAGCGGTGACGCCGTCCATCACCGGCATCTTGATGTCCATCAGGATCAGGTCGAACGGCCGCAGCGACGCCGCCTCCAGCGCCTCGGCGCCGTTCTCGGCCGTCTCGTGGGTGCAGCCGAACATCTCCAGCAGGCGGGTGGCGACGAACCGGTTGGTGGCGTTGTCGTCTGTGACCAGCACATGCAGGGTCTCGTGCGGCGTCGGCTCCGCCACGACCTCGGCGACGGCGCGCGTCTCGGGCCCGCAGTCGGGAAGGTCGAGCGAGAACCGGAACCGCGCCCCGCCCTGGGGCGAACGGGTCAGGCCGATCGTCCCACCCATCCGCTCGACGATCTGGCGACAGATGGCCAGGCCCAGCCCGGCGCCGGCGCCCTCGCGCCCGGCCTGACCGGTGTTGAAGGGCTCGAAGATGGTCGCGGCCGCATCGTCCGGCACGCCCGGGCCGCTGTCGTCGACGATCGCGTCGAGCCGTATGGCTCCAGCGATCCGGCGCGAGGCGAGTGACACGACGACCTCGCCGACCTGAGTGAATTTCAGTGCATTGCCGATCAGGTTGTTGAGCAACTGCTTGATCCGCATCGCGTCGGCCATGACCCAGTCGGCGCCGTCGGTGTCGCAACCGACGGTCAGGATCAGCCCCCTTTCCTCCGCGCGCGGCCGCCACACTGACTCTACATCGGCGCCGACGCCGTCGATACGGAGGGGCGCGGGATCGACTGTCAGGATGCCGGCCGAGGCCCGAGACATGTCCAGTGCGTCGGTCAGCAGCCTCAGCAGCGTCTGGCCGGAATCCAGGATGGTCTCCACATAGGGGCGCAGTTCTTCCTGCTCCAGCTTGCGCTGGAGGAGGCCGGCCACGCCCAGAACTCCGTTCAGCGGCGTGCGGATCTCGTGACTCATCACCGCCAGGAACTCGGACTTGGCGCGGCTGGAGGCCCGGGCCTCGGCCTCGGCGACCGCCAGGTTCCGGGCCAGCAGTCCCATCTCCTCTGCCTTGGTCCGGTACAGGGCCGCCCCGGCCTGAAGGATCTGCACCCCCGCGCCGACGCCGACATATAGACCGTTCTCGACCACGATGAAGCCGCGCAACAGCATGTTCAGTTCGGCGGCGTCGACGGTATGGAAGAAGGTCTCGGCGCTGGCTCCGGCCTCGGCCAGGGGGGGATTAGCGTCCATCAGGCCGGACACGGGCCGGCGGGCATAGAGGGCGCGCCCGAACTCGGCGGCCATCTTCAGGGTGAAGGCGTTGCGTTCGATCAGGCCGAGCGGTCGGCCCTCCGGATCGACGACCGCGATGGCCAGGGTATTGGGTTCGTTCTGGAACCGGTCGAACACCACCGAGCCCGGCGTCTCTGGCGAGACCGGCTCCACTGCGTCCACGAAATCGCCGATACGGGCCATGCACACTCCTTGCGGAGCCGCTGATAGGGGCCGCGCCTTAATGCAGGCTTTGCCGTTCTTGAATTTTTTGCAGCAGTTTCAAAGAAATCTGATCGTGGGCGGATTGAATAAGATTGGGGGTGGCTGTGCACGCCGGGGATCTCGAATTTCAAGTTGCGGCGGCGGCGCACGGTCGTAGGGTTGGGAGGCTGCAACTTGCGGGGGTTCGATGTCGGTCTGCAATCGTTGGCGCGGCGGTCTCGCCGGTCTGTTTATGTGTCTCGTCCCTCCCGTGTCGGCCCAGGCCCAGGACACGGCCCCGATCGAGGCCTACGGCGCCCTTCCGGCCTATGATCTGGTCGAGGTGTCCGCCAGCGGTGACCGCATGGCCTATGTCGCCACGACCGGGGAAGACCGCAGCCTGATCATCAACGACCTCAACGACATGTCGCTGATCGGCGGCGTCCGCGCCGGCGAGGTGAAGGTGCGCGACGTCGGCTGGGTCGGCGAGGACGACGTCTATATCTACAGCACCGCCACCCAGGTCGCGGCCAGCCTGGGGATACGCCGGGCCGAGTTCGCCGACCTCTCGCTCTATGATATTCCGACCCGCAACGTCGTCATGGCGCTGAACCGCATCTACGGCCCGACCGGGACGCTCAACCGTACCGAGGGCACGCTGGGCAAGGTCGCCGGCGGACCGATCGTGCGTACCATCGACGGCGAACCGACCCTGACCGTGGCGGGCACGGGCTACCGGGGGCTCGGCCTCTATCGGATCGACCTGACGACCGGCGCGGGCCGGGAGGTGCACGAACAGGCCCAGGCGGGCAGCTATCTGCTCGACCAGAGCGGGGAAATGCGGGCGCGCTTCCGTTACGACGGCGACGAATGGGAGCTGCAGGCCCGTCTCGGAGGTTTCTGGCGCACCGTCTGGCGCGCCGATGCGCGCATCGACACGCCGGGTCTGGCCGGATTCGGCCAGACTGCCGACGAGGTCGTCCTGGCCGGCGAAATCGACGGCAGGCCGGAGGGCTATTACAGCGTCAACCTTCAGAGCGGCGAGATATCGCCCCTGCCGTTTGAGGGCCGGGTGACCGGCCTGATCCACCATCCGCTCAGCCGACTGCTGATCGGCGCCGCGATCGAGGGCGAGGGCGACCGGACGATCCGGCGGTTTACGGACCCAGCGGCGGAAGGAGTCTGGCGTTCGGTCGAAGCGGCCTTCCCGGGGAAACAGGTCTCGCTGCGCTCCTGGTCGGCGGACCTTCGCCAGATCATCGTCTTCACCCAGGGCGACGGCGATTCCGGCACCTGGCAACTCGTCGATCTCGACCGCCGCAGCGCCGAGATGGTCGGGGAAGCCTATCCTGATATCCAGGGCGACCGGGTCGGCAGGATCATGGCGGTCCACTACCCCGCAGCCGACGGGATGGAGATCCCGGGATACCTGACCCTGCCGCCCGGGGTGACCGAGCCGGCAAACTTGCCTCTCGTGGTGCTTCCGCACGGAGGGCCGGCGGCTCGCGACAACCTCGGTTTCGACTGGTGGGCTCAGGCCCTGGCGTCGCGCGGCTATGCCGTGCTGCAGCCCAATTTCCGCGGCTCGGACGGCCTGGGCAAGGCCCATCTGGAGGCGGGCTATGGCGAATGGGGCCGCAAGATGCAGACCGACCTGTCCGACGGCGTCCGCTGGCTGGCGGCCCAGGGCTGGGTTGATCCGGCCCGCGTCTGCATCGTCGGCGCCAGCTATGGCGGCTATGCGGCCATGGCCGGCCCCACGCTCGACCCCGGAGTCTACCGTTGCGCCGTCTCCGTCGCGGGGGTCTCGGACCTGCGTCGCATGGTGCAGTGGGAGGCCGATCAGGGCGGTCGGCGCGACTCTCCGGTGGTGCGCTACTGGAACCGCTTCATGGGAGCGGACCGGCTCGGCGACCGCGATCTGGATGCGATCTCCCCCGCCGCCCAGGCGGCCCGCGCGGACGCCCCGATCCTGCTGTTGCACGGGCGCGACGACACTGTGGTGCCGATCGAGCAAAGCCGCTTCCTGGCGGAGGCGTTGCAAAGGGCCGGCAAACCCTACGAGTTCGTCGAACTGACCGGCGAGGATCACTGGCTCTCGCGCGCCGCCACCCGGCGACGGATGCTGACGGAGACGGTTCGTTTCCTCGAAACCCACAACCCCGCCCACTGACCGGGGCATCGACGCCGGGGGACGGCCCGCCTAGTAACGCCTCATGTCCTCTTCGCCCGCCGATCCCGCCCCGAAAGCCAAGGCTCCGGCGCTGGCGATGCTGTTCCTGATCGTCTTCATCAACCTGGTCGGGTTCGGCCTGGTGGTGCCGCTGCTGCCCTTCTTCGCCCAGAGCCTGAACGCCGAGCCGTGGCAGATCACGGTGATGTTCTCGGCCTATTCCCTGGGTCATTTCTTCGCCGAGCCCTTCTGGGGCCGGCTGTCGGATCGGATCGGAAGGAAGCCCGTCCTTTTGATCACGCTTGTGTCCAACGCGGTCGGCTATCTGGCCCTCGCCTTCGTGCCGAACATCTGGCTGGCGGTGGCGGTGCGGCTGTTCACAGGGCTGGGGGCCGGCAACGTCTCTACGGTGCAGGGCTATGTGGCCGACGTGACCCCGCCGGCCGAGCGGGCCGGCCGTATGGGGATGATCGGCGCGGCCTTCGGCATGGGCTTTATCGTGGGGCCGGGCCTCGGCGGCATCCTGACCCAGCCGCGGCTGGGGCATATCGGCTACCAACTGCCGATCTTCGTCGCCTCGGCCCTGGCCGCGCTCGCCGCCGTCGGCGTGATCGTGTTCCTGAAGGAGAGCCGCGCCAGGGCTGATCCGGCCGTGCCCCGTCCCGGCTTCATGTCCGGACTGCATGATGCGCGGGCCGATCCCGTCGTGTCGCGCGTCCTGCTTGTGACCCTGATCTACATGGCCGGCTTCTCGGCGATGGAGAGCGTGTTCGGCCTGTGGGCCGAGGACCGCTACGCCTGGGGCCCCCGCGAGGTGGGTCTCAGCTTCATGATTGTCGGCATCGTCTCGGCCCTGAACCAGGGCCTGTTCACGGGCAAGCTGGCCAAACGGTTCGGCGAGACCCGAGTGCTGGCCACGGGGATGTTGCTGTTCGGCGGCTCGCTGGTGCTGCAGGCTATCGCCCCCGTCGCCTGGTTCCCGGCCTTCACCCTCGACTTCGGCCTCTTCACCCTGCCGGTCGTCCAGGGCTGGAGCATCCCGATCATCATGGCGCTGGGCGCTTGCGGCATGTCGATGGCGATGCCGAACATCTCGGCCATGATCTCGCGCGCGACCCCGCCGGACCGTCAGGGCTCCATGCTGGGGCTGAACATGGCCACGGGCTCGATCGCCCGCATTTTCGGCCCGCTCGTCGCCGGCGCCCTGTTTTCGGGCCTCGGCCACAACTGGCCCTTCCTGGTCGGCGCGGCCCTGACGGTCCCGGCGGCGATCATCGCCATCAACGCGGGGCGGGCCTTGCGGCGGGGCCCGACGACGGCCGGCGTCCCCGCGGAGTAGACTCCGCTTGCCTTTGAGCGCCGGTTCCCCTACTAGCCGCGCCTTCGCGTAACGAACCGCCGGGCTAACAGGCATGCCTGGGCGGTTCCTAATCCCGGCCACCATCCACCCTCGGGCTCAAGTAGCCCGACCGGACGGTAGCCCCAAAAGAGAGTGGAAAATGCCGAAACTTAAGACGAAGTCGGGCGCCAAGAAGCGCTTCTCTTTCACTGCGACGGGCAAGGTGAAGTCCGGGGTTGCGGGCAAGCGTCACCGCTTGATCAGCCACAACTCCAAATACATCCGCCAGAACCGCGGCACCAAGGTCATGGCCGACGCCGACGCTAAGAAGATCAAGTCCTACATGCCGTACGCGTAAGCGTAGGCGGCACATCAGACCCGATCTCACCGCATTGAATTTGAATTCGGGCCCTCAAGCAGCAAGCGACCGCGTCGCGAGCGTTAGGGCCCTTCCGAAGAAAGACACATCATGGCTCGCGTAAAAAGGGGCGTCGTATCGCACGCCCGTCACAAGAAGGTTCTCGAACAGGCCAAGGGCTTTTCGGGACGCCGCAAGAACACCATCCGCACGGCCAAGGCCGCCGTTGATCGCGCCGGGCAATACGCCTACCGCGACCGCCGCATCAACAAGCGCAACTTCCGCGCCCTGTGGATCCAGCGCATCAACGCCGCCGCCCGTCAGGAAGGCTTCACCTACTCGCAGTTCATCCACGGCCTGTCGAAGGCCGGCATCGAGCTGGACCGCAAGGTCCTCGCCGCGATCGCCATGGACGGCGTCGGCTTCTCGGACATCGCCGCCAAGGTGCGCGAAGCCCTGAAGTAGGACTGATCCGGTCCGCCGGAACGATCAAAAGCCCTCCGGTTCGCGCCGGGGGGCTTTTTGCTTTCGCCCCCAGCCGCTAGACGATCCGCACCATGCCAGACTCTTCAACGCCTCTCGCCGTCCTCGAACTTGAACTGATCAACGCCATCGGCTCCGCGACCACCGTCACCGAGGTCGAGGCCGTGCGCGTCGCGGCTCTCGGCAAGACCGGGACCATCTCGGGCCTGCTGAAGGGCATGGGCGCCATGAGCCCCGACGAGCGCCGCGAACAGGGGCCGATGATCAACGGCCTGCGCGACCGGGTCTCCTCCGCCATCGCTGAAAAGAAGGCCGAACTCGAAGCCGCCGAACTCGACGCCCGCCTCAAGTCGGAACACATTGACCTGACCCTGCCGGCCCGTCCGCGCCGCAAGGGCGGGGTCCATCCGACCATGCAGGTCATGGACGAGATGATCGCCCTGTTCGCCGAGATGGGGTTCGCCGTCGCCGAAGGCCCGGACATCGAGGACGACTTCCACAACTTCACGGCCCTGAATTTCCCGCCCAAACACCCGGCGCGGGAGATGCACGACACCTTCTTCCTGAAGCCCGACCCGGAGACGGGCGAGCGCAAGGTCCTGCGCACCCACACCTCGCCGGTCCAGGTGCGGACGATGATGTCGCAGACGCCGCCGATCCGCATCATCGCGCCCGGCCGCACCTTCCGTAAGGACTCCGACGCCACCCACACCCCGATGTTCCACCAGATCGAGGGGCTGGTGATCGGTAAGGACATCCACATGGGTCACCTCAAGACGACGCTGGAGACCTTTGTGGCGCGGTTCTTCGAACTGGACGGCGTCGACGCCCGCTTCCGCCCGCACCACTTCCCCTTCACCGAGCCCTCGGCCGAGATGGACATCCGCTGCGACCGTTCCGGCGGCAAGCTGGTGCTCAACGAAGGCGACGACTGGCTGGAGATCCTCGGCTGCGGGGTGGTGCATCCCAACGTCCTGCGGTCATGCGGCATCGACCCGGACGAGTGGCAGGGCTTCGCCTTCGGCATGGGCGTCGATCGCATGGCCATGCTGAAGTACGGCGTGCCCGACCTGCGGCCGATGTTCGAGGCCGACATCCGCTGGCTGGCCCACTATGGCTTCTCCGCCTTCGCCGCCCCCAACCCGGCCTCCGGCCTGAGCTGACATCATGACCGACATCAACCCGTCCACCGCAGCCGCCCCGTCGCCCGACGTGACCCGCACCGCGTTCGAGGGCGAATCGATCTGGCTGCCGCGCCTCTCGGTCGAGCATCTGAACGCCGGTCATGACGCGATCCGCGGCAAGACCTTCACCGAATGCCTGATCGAGGGTCCGGCGGTCATGTTGCCGGCCGGCGACGTGATCTTCGAGGACTGCCATATGGGCGCGGCCGCGAGCCCGCAGAACCTGCTGCTGGCGCCGGTTGGAGACCTGGTCACCGGCGCCATCGGCGTGGCGGACTGCCGTTTCGTGCGCTGCCGCTTCCTCTATGTCGGCTTCGTCGGTCACGAGGCGTTCCGCGAGATGTTCGCCGCCGGCGTGCCCAGCCTGTCCAGCCTTCAGGAGTCCGGCCAATGAGTTTCATCGATCCCGCGCGAGGCCTGCCGATGACCGGCCTCGGTCGCCCGTTGAACATTACCGATGACCTCGGCAAGCGCGCCTTCGTCAACGAGGACATGGCCCTCTACGACCTGTTCGCCTTCCACCTTCGCCACGGCCGTTCGATGATCGAGGGCATCAGCTTCACGGGCTGCCGCATCGAGGGCCCGGCGATCATGCTGATCCTTCCAGGCACGACCTTCGACGCGGTGAATTTCGGCGAGTCCAAGGGCGACATCGGCAACCTGGTCCTGCGCCCGGTGCGCAACATGGCCATCGGGGCGATCCCGGTGATCAACTGCATCTTCCAGAACTGTGAGTTCCACGCCCTGGGCTTCACCGGCAATGAACAGATCCTCAGCGAAATCCTCGCCATCAAGGCCGTCGGCTGACGCCCGCCTTTACTTCGACTTCCAGGAAAGCCTGATCCCGTGAAATTCACCCTGTCCTGGCTCAAGGACCATCTGGAAACCGACGCCGAGGTCCACGCGATCGCCGAGGCCATGACCATGGCCGGGCTGGAGGTCGAGCATGTCGCCGACCCGGCGGCCGCCCTGGCCCCGTTCACGGTGGCGAAGATCGTCTCGGCGACCCGGCACCCGAACGCGGACCGGCTCCAGGTCTGCCAGGTCGAGACCATCGACGGCATGAAGGAAATCGTCTGCGGCGCTCCGAACGCGCGGGCAGGCCTCACCACCATCTATGCTCCCATCGGCGCCTGGGTGCCCGGGCTCGGCGTCACCCTGGTCGAGAAGCCGGTCCGCGGCGTGGTGTCCAACGGCATGCTGTGCTCGGCCTCCGAACTGAACCTGTCCGAGGAAAGCGACGGCATCCAGGAACTGCCGCCCGAGATCCCCATCGGCACGCCCGTCGCCAAATTGTTCGGCGCCGAGCCGGTCATCGACTTCGAGGTGACCCCCAATCGCCCCGACTGGCTGGGCGTGGCCGGAATCGCCCGCGACCTGGCCGCCGCCGGGGTCGGCACGCTGAAACACTATGACGTCGCCACGGTGCGCGGCGCCTTCCCCTCGCCGATCTCGGTGCGGCTCGACGCGCCGGAGATGTGCCCGGTCTTCGCCGGCCGCGTCATCCGGGGCGTGCAGAACGGCCCGTCGCCGGCCTGGCTCCAGACCCGGCTGACCGCCATCGGCCTGCGCTCGATCAACCGTCTGGTCGATGTCACCAACCTGATCGCCTATGACCGTGCCCGGCCGCTGCATGTCTATGACGTGGCCAGGCTGGTCGGCTCCGGGATCGTCGTCCGCGCCGGCCAGATCCCGGCCGCGACGCCGAGCCAGAAGGGGGGTGAGCACGAGCATCTGATCGCCCTCGACGGCAAGACCTACACCGTCGACCCGACCATGTGCGTCGTCGCCGACGCGGGCGGCGAACGCCCCATCGGCCTCGGCGGCGTCATGGGCGGCGAAAGCACGGGCTGTTCCGACGAGACGACCGACGTCTTCCTCGAAAGCGCCTGGTTCGACCCCATCGTGACGGCCCAGACCGGCCGGACCCTGACCATCTCCTCCGACGCCCAGTACCGGTTCGCGCGCGGCGTCGACCCGGCCTCGGTCGTGCCCGGCATCGAACTGGCCACCCGCCTGATCCTCGACCTCTGCGGCGGCGAGCCGTCGGAGATCGTGCTGGCCGGCGAGCATCCGGCCAATCCGCTGCCGTTCGCCTTCGACCCCGCCTATGTGAAACAGCTCTCGGGCATGGAGCTTGAGGACGACCGCATCGGCGCCATCCTGGGCCAGCTCGGCTTCCTCGTGCAGGCCGCCCCCGCCGGTTCCGCCCAGCCCTGGATCGTCACCCCGCCGTCCTGGCGTCGCGACGTCGAGGGCAAGGCCGACCTGGTCGAGGAGGTCGCCCGCATCCATGGCTTCCAGCACCTGCCCAACACGCCCCTGCCGGATCAGGGCGCGCCGTCCAAAGGCGTGCTCAACCCGCGTCAGGCCCGCGTCCGCATCGCCCGCCGCGCCCTGGCCTCGCTCGGCTATTCGGAAGCCGTCACATGGTCCTTCACCAGCCGGGAGACCGCCGCCCTGTTCGGCGGCGGCGACGAAAGGCTGATCGTCGATAATCCGATCGCCTCGGACCTCGACTGCATGCGGCCCTCGGCCCTGCCCAACCTGATCCAGGCCGCCGCCCGCAACGCCGCGCGCGGACACGGCGATGTCGCCCTGTTCGAGATCGGCCCGATCTACCTCGGCGACCAGCCGAACGACCAGCGCACCGTCATCGCCGGCCTGATCAGCCCGCGCGCCGCCCGTCACTGGGCCGGCTCGGGCGACGACGCCCTGTTCGCGCTGAAGGCCGATCTGATGGCCGTGCTCGACGCCGTCGGCGCCCCGACCGCCTCGCTGCAACTGGCGCAAGGATCGAACCGCGACTGGTGGCATCCGGGCCGCTCCGCCCGGCTTCAGCTGGGTCCGAAGACCGTCGTCGCCGAGTTCGGCGCCGTCCACCCGCGCGTGCTGAAGGCGCTCGACGCCGACGGCCTGATCCTGGCGTTCGAGATCGTGCTCGACGCCGTGCCCGAGCCCCGGTCGAAAGCCGGCGCGACCAAGGCCCGCGGCAACGCCGACCTGCCCAACCTCATGCCCCTGACCCGCGACTTCGCCTTCGTGGTCGAGGACGACAAGGCCGCGGGCGATCTCGTCCGCGCCGTCCAGGGCGCTGACAAGGCCCTGATCGCCGAGGTCCGGGTGTTCGACGTCTATCGCGGAGCAGGCGTGCCGGAAGGCTCCAGGTCGGTGGCGCTCGAAGTCGTCGTCCAGCCCCGCGAGGCCACCTTGACCGACGTCGAAATCGAGGCTCTGTCGGCCAGGGTCGTCGCGGCGGCCGGCAAGCTGGGTGCGACGCTTCGAAGCTAGCCCTTGATCCCTTCGCGCCCTTTCGGCCAGAACGGACGGGACTGAGGGGGACCGCATGCCCAAGCCGAAACTCGAGACAGCGTTCGAACGCCTGCTGTTCCGCTCGCGCTGGCTGATGGCGCCCTTCTACGTCGGTCTGGCGGCAGCGCTTCTGATGCTGCTCGTCGTCTTCGTGCGCGAGCTCTTCTACTATCTGCCCCAGGCCTTCGCGGGCGGACCCGGCATGAGCTCCAACGACGTCATCCTGGCCGTCTTGTCGCTGGTGGACCTGTCATTGGCCGGCAATCTGCTGCTGATCGTGATGTTCTCGGGCTACGAGAACTTCGTCTCCAAGCTGGATCTGGACGGTGAGACGGATCGGCCGCCATGGATGGGCACCGTCGATTTCTCGGGCCTGAAGATGAAGCTGATCGCCTCGATCGTGGCGATCTCGGGCATCCAGCTGCTGAAGTTCTTCATGCATTTCGCCGAGGGCGGAGAGATCAATCAGGTCGAGGCCATGTGGGGCGTCATCATTCACCTGACCTTCGTCACCTCCGGGGTGCTTCTGGCCCTGATGGACTGGCTGACCGGCAAGACCGACAAACACTAGGGGCCCTCTCCGGGAGGGAGAGGGATCAGGTGACGGCGTACCGCTCTTCGATCCCGTCCGCCTCGAATTCATGCCGGTCCAGACTGTCCAGGCACGCCTGCACCAGCCGTTGGAACAGCCCGTCATCGCTGGCCGCCACCGCCGGCAGCAGATAGTCTGTGACCTCCGCCCGCACCGGCAGCGTCCCCACCGGTCCCGGCACGCTGATCGCGAGCCTCAACCCCTCCGACAACCACTGCGCCACGGTGTCGAACAGCAGTTTCGACTGAAGAAACTCTGTCCGCCGCACGACATACAGGGTCATCTCGCCGGTCAGCAGGCCGTCCGGCCGTACGATGATGCCGCTGAGGTCCGGCCGCCAGTCGTCCGACAGCTCCACGACCCGCCAGACGCAGAACCACGTGCGACAGGTCTGCGGCCGCACCGCATGGACCGAACACCCGGCCCCGTCGACGCAATAGGCGCAAAGCCGCCCTGTCGGCTTGGACAGCTCGGGCAGGTCCAGCGGAATGAACCGGCAGCATTCGACGCAGGGACCGCATTCGCGGCCGGGGATCAGGGGCAATTCCATCGACCCACTATAGCGATCCCGAACGGCAACCTCTCGTTAACCTCGTCGCCCCAAGGCTGACGCAAAACCCGGCGATGCTGGTCACAGGCTCGCGGGGACGAGCCGCACCTCTTTCGGGACACCGCCATGCACCGCCGCCACCTGATCCAGACCGGTTTCGCCGCCGCCTCCGTGACGGCGCTGGGCGCCTGCGCCACCAGCCCGCGCCAGCCGACCGAGCCGAACTATCCGATCGCTTCGGACGCCAATGCCCAGGCCTATACGGCTGACGAGCTGGTCGCCGCCGGCTCGCGCGAACTCGGCATCGCCGCCGAGGCCATGGGCTCCGCCATCGAACGCATCTTCCGCGACCAGGGCGACGCCCCCACCGCCTATATCGCCGGAGAAGAGGGCGCCGGCGCCGCCGTGATCGGCCTGCGCTATGGCCGCGGCGCCCTGCATATGAAGGACCACTCCGCCTCGCAGGACGTGTTCTGGCAGGGAACCTCGATCGGCTGGGACATCGGCGGCAACGCCAGCCGGGTCTTCACCCTGGTCTATGGCCTCTACGCGCCCGACGCGATCTATCGCCGCTATCCTGGCATTGAGGGCGCGGCCTATCTGATCGGCGGCCTGGGCGTGAACTATCAGCGCGCCGACGGCATCGTCCTGGCCCCGGTCCGTACCGGCGTGGGCCTGCGTCTCGGCGCCAATGTCGGCACCATGTCCTACAGCCGCCAGCGCAACCTGCTGCCCTTCTGATCTCGCAGACAAGTTCGGACTACTGAGCGCCCCTTCGGAACGCCACCAGGGCCTGTTCGCGGACCCGGGGGTCGCCGACCGCGATGATGCGTCCGTCGCCGTTGACCGGCCCGCCGCGCCAGTCGGTGACTTGGCCCCCGGCCGCCTCGACCACCGGGATCAGGGCCGACCAGTCCCACAGCTTCAGGCCGGTCTCGGCCACCATGTCGATCCGGCCCATGGCCAGCATGGCGTAGGCATAGGCGTCGCAGCCGTAGCGGGCCAGGCGGGCCGCCGCCATCACCTGGGTCCAGGCGCCCAGTTCCGGCCCTGTGAAGATCTCCGGCGCCGTGGTGGCGATGACCGCATCGGTCAGTTTAGCGCAGTCCCGGACCTTGATCGGTTGGGTCTCGCCCCGGCTCATCAGGACAGCGCCCGAAGGCCCGCCCAGGAACAGTTCGCCGATGTAGGGCTGGGAGATGGCGCCGACGGTGGATCGTCCACCGACCGAAAGTGCAATCAGGGTCGTCCACAATGGCAGGCCGGCGATGAAGGCGCGCGTCCCGTCGATGGGGTCCAGGATCCAGACGTGTTCCGCGTCCGGCCGGTCTTCTCCGTACTCCTCGCCGATGACCCCGTGGTCGGGATACCGGCTGGCGATCAGTTGCCGGATGGCGGCCTCCGCCTCCTTGTCCGCCTGGGTGACCGGATCAAAGGCGCCGGGGCCCGCCTTGTTCTCCTCGGCGTAGTCGCCGCGAAAGAAGGGCAGGGTCACCCTGGCGGCCACGGCGGCCAGTTCGACGGCGAAGGATTCAAACTCGGTCATGAGCGGAGGGCATACAGACGCCGCCCCCCCGCGTCATCACCAGACACACTCCGATCCAAATCGCGAGTCCGCGCTCAAGCAGCGAGGCGGAGCCTGTCCTCCGGCCGATCGAAGATCGGACCCGGGGGCGAGCCGAGCGGTAGCGCCCTCAAAAATCAGGAAGGCGAGGCTTCGCCTTCTGTGTGCAGCGACTTGGCCAGGTCCAGCAGACGGCGGCGCGGACGCTCGCCCAGCTGGTAGTAGGCCTGGATCAGGTCGAGGGTTTCCTTGCGGGAAAACATCTCTCCGCCGTTGGCGCCGGCCTGTTCCTTGCGTTCCATGGCTTCGGCCAGGCCGTCGTAGAAATAGCTGATCGGCGTCTCCAGCGCCTCGGACAGCTGCCACAGGCGCGCTGCCGAGATGCGGTTCGCGCCGCACTCGTATTTCTGGATCTGCTGGAAGCGGATGCCGACCTGGACGGCTAGCTGTTGTTGCGTCAGCCCCAGCAGGCGACGACGACGGCGCAGGCGGCGCCCCAGGTGAAGGTCGATATCGGTGGCCATTGCCCAGTTCCCTTGGTCTAGCGGGCTGTGCCAAAGCGGCACGGCTCGCCCGAACTGCCGCAACGACCATGCCGTGTTCTCGTGACGGGCGAGCGATGGCGAACGCGGGTCGAGGAACCCGCGATCATGGACAGGCAACCTCTGCCGCCGAAGCGCATTATTCAGGCCACCTAAGCTTTGGAAGGAATGGAACCATGGGTCTCGGAATTATCGGCTGGATCGTCATCGGCATCGTCGCCGGCTGGCTCGCAGAAAAGGTCATGGGTCGTAATCACGGCCTCGTCACCAATCTGATCGTGGGCGTCATCGGCGCCCTGCTCGGCGGCTTCATCGCCGGCAACCTGCTGGGTCTGGCCGTCGGCGGCTTCAACCTGGTGACTCTGCTGGTCGCATTCGGCGGCGCCGTGCTGCTGTTGTTCCTGCTGGGTCTGGTCAAGCGTCGCGGCTGATCCACCGTTAGCGGAAACAAAGAAGGGGCGGCCCGTCGGGCCGCCCCTTTTTCGTTGGACTGACGAGACCCTAGGCTTGGGGCGTCGGCGGGGTCGAGCCGTCCGGCTCACGGGTGTCGTCGGTCGTCTTGGGTTCAGCCGGCGCCGAGGTCGGGCTCGGATTTGTGGCCGGATCTCCGGCGGCAGGCTCAGTCCTGGTCTCGCCGGCCGGAGCAGCCTCTTCGACCACCGGAGCCGTGTTGAACTCGGCCGAGCTGATGCCGACCACGACATCGGCTCCTTGTTGGGTCAGGCCGCCCAGCGGGACGCCGCGCAGATCGCCGTCAGCGCCGCGAACGGTGAGTTCCTGCTCGCCGGCGGCATTGCTTTGAACACCTTCGAGGATGCCGAGAACCGTGCCGTCCGAGCCCGTGACGCTGGAACCCGGTTGCAGCTGGAGCGAGCCCTGGGCCTGTGCGGTCGGCGCGGTCTGCGCCGCGGCCGGAGCCATGGCGTCCTGGGCCAAGGCCGGGGCGGCGGTCAGGAAAGCAGCGGTCACGCCGGCCAGAAGAACTGTCTTGCGGATCATGTTTCTGTCGCTTGATGGAGCGGGACGAGAGCGCCCGCCGATGGACCTAACCACATCCGTTACGGATTGTTTCAGGCGCCCGGAAATGACCTTTTCCGCGCCCGTATCGGCCGGATCACGTCGGATTCCGGCCTCAGAGCATCGCGGGAATGACACGATCCGGGGGACGGTGGCCGTTCTGGTAGGTCATCACATTGAGGATCACGCGGTCGCCCATATCCTGACGCGCCTCCAGCGTCGCCGAACCCAGGTGCGGCAGCAGGACGACATTGGGCAGGCCGATCAGGCCCGGATGGATCACCGGCTCATTCTCGTAGACGTCCAGACCGACGCCCGACAGCGCCCGGCGCGCCACGGCCTCGGCCAGGGCCGCCTCGTCGATCAGTTCGCCCCGCGCCGTGTTGATCAGGATCGCGTGCGGCGGCAGCAGCGCCAGCCGCCGGGCTGACAGCAGGTGGTGCGTCTCCCTCGTTGCCGGGCAGTTCAGCGAGATGACGTCCATTCGCGCCAGCATCTGGTCCAGGTCGTCCCACCAAGTCGCGCCCAGCTCTTCGACGATCCGTTCCGAGACAGGCTTCCTGTTGTGATAGTGGACCTGCATGCCGAACGCCCGGGCCCGGCGGGCCAGGGCCTGTCCGATCCGGCCCATGCCGACGATCCCCAGCCGCTTGCCCCACAGCTTGCGTCCGCACATCCAGGTCGGGGTCCAGCCCTCGAACTTGCCGGCCGCCACGACCTCGGCGCCCTCCACGATCCGGCGGCTGACGGCGAGGATCAGACCCATGGCGAGGTCGGCGGTGTCCTCGGTCAGGACGCCCGGGGTATTGGTGACGATGATCTGGCGCGCGACGGCGGCGTCGATGTCGATGTGATCCACCCCGGCGCCGAAATTGGCGATCATTTTCAGCTGCGCGCCGGCGCCGTCGATCAGGGCGGCGTCGATCTCGTCGGTGATGGTGGGAACCAGGATGTCGGCGCGCTGGACGGCGGCCTCCAGCGCCGCCCGGTCCATCGGGATGTCCTTCAGGTTCAGTTCGGCGTCGAACAGTTCGCGCATGCGCGTCTCGACTGCGTCGGGCAATCTTCTGGTTAAGACGACCTTAAGCCTGGGGCTGGACATAGGGACCTTGGGTTATTCACGGGCGCCACACGGGCAGGCCCGGGTGCGCCGGGTCGATGCCAGTGACTAGCAAGTTCGGGTCTAGCAAGTCTCGCAGCCGCTTCCAAAGCCTCTCGCGTCGCATCGGCGGCGTGGCGGCCTTGCTGGGTCTGGCGGTCCTCGCCGGAGCGAGCGCCACCATGCCCGACGGGCGGCCGACGCCGACGGGGCTGGAGGTGCCGCGCTGGCTGACGCTGAAGTCCTCGGAAGTGCGCGCCCGCATGGGACCGGGCCTCGACTACCGTATTCTCTGGGAGTATCGCGCCGCCGGCCTGCCGGTGCAGGTCATCGCCGAAACGCGCGAATGGCGAAAGATCTGCGATCCTGAAGGCTCCGTCGCCTGGGTCCATCGCAGCGTGGTCTCGGCCCGACGCGGAGCTTTCAACGCCTCGCTGCAGGAGGTCCCGATCCGCACCGGTCGCTCTGATGACGCGGCCGTGAAGGCCCGGTTCTCACCGCGCTCCGTGGTCGCCCTGGACGACTGCAAGGACGGCTGGTGCGAGGTCCGCGCCCGCAAGCTGCGCGGCTGGGTGGCGGAAGGGTCGATCTTCGGCGCTGGCGCCCGTCCCCTGTGCGACGCGTCACGCCCGGCGGGCGAAGCGCCCTGACCCTTCCGTCTCCCTCCGGGAGAGGCAAAACACCCTCATACCCATCAACGGACGCCCGAAATCACCCAACGATTTCAATGGCCGAAACTTTTTAGAGCCTTTATCGCAGGCGCCCTCCGAACCGGGCGTACACTTCTCCCGTCCCGTCGCGAGGGGAAGGCGTCCTGGGCCCAGGAGCCGGACGTGCGAGGGGGCGCGATCGAGCGGGAAACTGCATCGCTGCGCGCGGCCGAGGACCCTGATCCGGCGACGACCTGGATCCGTGGAGGCACGAACCGGCGCGGATGCAGGACTGTCTGCGGGGTGACAAACCGTGGAGCCCGGAGGGACCTGACACCCTCCGCCCGTCGTGGGCTTAGGTCGGACTGGGTTTAAGCGGCGCAAAGGTCCGGGGGTCGAACAGACACCACCCCGGCAGGCTGCACGAAGCCCGTCACCGGCCGCTCGCGTGAACCGGTCGCGACGGAGCCCCGGCGCGAGCCGAAAATTCTCATCCGGTCCCCGTAACGCGAAAGCAGGGGGCCATATCGGTTCCGGGCGACCGCCCGGGCTCCGTCGGCTTCCCCGACCCGTTCACAGCGGAAGAGCGATGAATCACGTCCAGTCTTCTCCCTCCCCCTCGGGGGAGGGTGGTCGGAGCCGAAGGCGGAGACCGGGTGGGGGCGGCAAGGCAAAGCCCCGCAACCCAGCATCCGCATCGCCCTGCCGCCCCACCCCGTCGCTGCGCGACGACCCTCCCCGAGGGGAAGGGAGAGCCTCGCCCAATAGCCAAGCTTGCCCCCGTCACCAGTTGAGCCCTTCGCTCCCCTCGTGTAACCTCGGCGCAACACCACGGAGTCGCAATCGCCTTGACCGCCTCGAAATACCCCTCGTCGTTCGACCACGCCGCCCTGCTGGCCTCTGGCCGGGGCGAGCTCTTCGGGCCGGGCAACGCCCAGCTTCCGGCTCCGCCGATGCTGATGTTCGACCGGATCACCGAGATCAGCGGCGACGGCGGCGAGCATGGCAAGGGCTATATCGAGGCCGAACTCGATATCCATCCGGACCTGTGGTTCTTCCAGTGCCACTTCATCGGCGATCCGGTCATGCCCGGCTGCCTCGGTCTGGACGCCATGTGGCAGTTGGTCGGCTTCTACCTGGGTTGGATCGGCGGCCCCGGCCGGGGTCGGGCGCTCGGCGTCGGTGAGGTCAAGTTCACCGGCCAGGTCCAGCCGGACGTGAAGAAGGTCACCTACAAGATCACCCTGAAGCGGGTCATCAATCGTCGTCTGGTGATGGGAATCGCCGATGGGGTGATGGAAGCCGACGGTGTGCCTATCTATACGGCCAAGGACATGCGCGTGGGCCTGTTCGGGGCGGGTCAGACCGCCTCCGAACCGGTCGGCGGCTCGTCCGAAGTCGGCTAATCGACATAATCCGCGACCAACGTGGACAAGGCAAAAGGAAACATTATGCGGCGTGTCGTCGTTACGGGTCTGGGCATCGTCTCCTCCATCGGCACGGGCCAGGAGGAGGTCACGGCCTCTCTGCGCAATGCCCGGTCGGGCGTGGTCTCGGCCCCCGATCACATCAAGTACGGCTTCCGCTCGCAGGTCTGGGCGCCCCCGTCGCTGGGCGTGACGGCCGAGGACTGGTCCCCGCTGGTCGACCGTCGCGCGGCGCGCTTCCTGGCCAATGGCACGGCCTGGGGTCATATCGCCTTTGAGGAGGCGCTGAAGGATTCCGGCATGACCCCGGAAGAGATCAAGTCCGAGCGCATCGGCCTGATCGTCGGCGAGGGCGGCCCCTCGACCCAGGTCATCCTGCAGGCGGCCCAGACGACGATCGAGAAGGGCGCGCCCAAGCGCATCGGCCCGTTCGCCGTGCCCAAGGCCATGGCTTCCGGTCCCTCGGCCGTCCTGGCCACCTGGTTCCAGCTGAAGGGGATCAACTATTCGATCTCATCGGCCTGCGCGACCAGCGCCCACTGCATCGGCGCGGGCGCTGAACAGATCGCCTGGGGCAAGCAGGACGTGGTCTTCGCCGGCGGGGTCGAGGACATCGACTGGTCCATGTCCAACATGTTCGACGCCATGGGCGCCATGTCGTCCGACTTCAACGAAACGCCGGGCCGCGCCAGCCGCGCCTATGACAAGGACCGCGACGGCTTCGTCATCGCCGGCGGGGCCGGCATCGTCGTGCTGGAAGAATATGAGCGGGCCGTGGCCCGCGGCGCGACCATCTATGCCGAGGTCACCGGCTACGGCGCCAATTCCGACGGCTACGACATGGTCGCCCCGTCGGGAGAGGGCGCGGAGCGCTGCATGAAGATCGCCCTCGACATGGCCGGCAATCCGAAGATCGACTACCTCAACCCGCACGGCACCTCGACCCCGGTGGGCGACTCCAAGGAGATGGGGGCGGTCCGCAATGTCTTCGGCGACCAGATGCCCATGATCTCCTCGACCAAGTCGCTGACGGGTCATTCGCTCGGCGCGGCAGGTGCGCAGGAAGCCATCTACTGCCTGCTGATGATGAAGCACGGCTTCGCCGCCGAGAGCGCCCATATCGAAAACCTCGACCCTGAGTTCGAGGGCATGCCGATCCTGCGCAAACGCCAGGACGGCGAGCTGAAGCACGTCATGTCGAACAGCTTCGGCTTCGGCGGCACCAACGGGACGCTGATCTTCTCGAAGGTCTGACGCGACCGGGACGCGCCGGCATTCCCCCGGGACCGCTGGAGACGAAACCCTGGAACCCAACCCCTATATCCTTTTTTTGCTGGGCCTTGGCGCGGTGGTTCTGCTCGTCTCCTGGGCTCCAAAGGGGCTCAGCCGATTCCCCATCTCGCTGGCGATGATCTGCGTCGGGCTGGGCGTTGCGATCTTCAGTCTGGACGTGATGTCCTTCGATCCGGATCCGCGCACGTGGGACACCCTGACCGAACGGCTGACGGAGCTGGTCGTCATCATCTCTCTGATGGGAGCGGGCTTGAAGCTGGATCGACCGGTCAGCCTGAAGGGCTGGGGACCTACCTGGCGGCTGCTCGCCATCGCCATGCCGCTGACCATCGCGGCCACGGCCTGGCTTGGGGTCGCAGGTCTGGGGTTCAGCCTGGCGATGTCGCTGCTGCTGGGGGCGGCGATGGCGCCGACCGATCCCGTCCTGGCGTCCGACGTTCAGACCGGACCGCCGAAATCGGGCGAGGAGAACGAGGTCCGATTCAACCTGACCGCCGAGGCCGGGCTGAACGACGCCCTGGCCTTCCCGTTCGTAAATCTGGCCATTCTCGTCTCGCTGTCAGCGGCGGCGGTCTGGACAGGCCAGGGGCTGGCGCAATGGGCCGCAGTCGATGTCGCCTGGAAGCTGGTCGCGGGGGCGGCCATGGGCTGGGCCGTCGGCAAGGCGATGGGCTGGCTGATCTTCCAGGCCCACAATAATGGCATCTCGCGCCACGCCGACGGACTGGTGGCGATAGGGGCCACCTTCATCGCCTATGCGGCGACCGAAATCGTTCACGGCTACGGATTTCTCGCGGTCTTCGTCTGCGCCCTGACGATCCGGGCCTCGGAGCGTGAGGACGATTTCCACGAGGAGATGCACGACTTCGCCGAACAGATCGAACGGCTTCTGATGATGCTCGTGCTGGTTCTGTTCGGGGGAGCCCTGGCCAACGGCCTGCTGGACGCCCTCACCTGGACCGACGCCCTGATCGGCCTGGCGGTTCTGTTTATCGTCCGGCCGGTCGTGGGTTACGTGTCGCTGATCGGATCGCCTCTGCTGAAGCGTGATCGCGTCATGCTCGCCTGGCTGGGCATCCGGGGTCTGGGTTCGGTCTATTACCTCGCCTACGGCCTCAGCCACGGGGATTTCGGAGACTCGGAGCGTCTCTGGGCGATCACAGGCTTCATCATCCTGGTGTCGATCATCGTCCACGGGATCACGGCGACGCCTCTGATGGCACTGCTGGAGCGACTGGGCGGCCGGTCTTTGCAGGGGAGAGCCGCCCCTGCTAACCCTCCGCGTGACGAACGACTCGGCTGACCGCCGGGCCTGAAGGAGAGACGACCATGGCGAGCGAGAGCGGCTGGAACATGCCCGCAGGCGAACTCATGAAGGGCAAGAAGGGCCTGGTCATGGGGGTCGCGAACTCGAACTCCATCGCCTGGGGCATCGCCTCCCAGTTGGCCGCGCAGGGGGCCGAACTGGCCTTCACCTATATGGGCGAGGGGCTGGAGCGCCGCGTGCGCCCGCTGGCCGAAAGCGTCGGCGCCAGACTGCTGATCCAGGCCGACGTCACCGACGACGCCTCGATGGACTCCGCCTTTGAACAGCTCGAGGCCGAGTTCGGCACGATCGATTTCGTCGTCCACTCCGTCGCCTTCGCCAACAAGGACGAGCTCAAGGGCTCGTTCGTCGACAACACCTCGCGCGACAGCTTCCTGCTGGCCATGAACATCTCCTGCTTCAGCTTTGTCGATGTGGCCCGGCGGGCGTCGAAGATCATGCCGAACGGCGGGTCTATGATCACCATGACATACCTCGGCTCGGAGCGGGCCATTCCGAACTACAACACCATGGGCGTGGCCAAGGCGGCGCTGGAGGCGGCGACCCGCTACATTGCCCGCGATCTGGGTCCGCGCGGCATCCGCGTCAACGCCATCTCGGCCGGCGCCATGCGCACCCTGTCTCTGGCCGGCATCTCCGGCGGTCGGGGCATGATCGCCCAGGGCCGCGCCATGTCGGCGATGAAGGAGGACACCTCAATGGAGGGCGTCGCCGGCGCCGCCCTGTGGCTGTGCTCGGACCTCGGCTTCTCCACCACGGGCGAAGTCATCCACGTTGACGCGGGCTTCCACATGATGGGGCTGGCTGGGGACGAGGAAGCCTGACCCTACGGTTGCTCCCGGCCGCCAATCCTTTAGTGTCCGGGACCACGACTATCGGCGACCGCTGATTCAGCTCGCCCCGGGCCCTGAGACGACATGCAACTGACCATCGAACGTTCCGCGCTCCTGAAGGCCCTTGGCCACGTTCAGAGCGTGGTCGAGCGCCGGAACACAATTCCGATCCTGTCCAACGTCCTGCTGTCGGCGGGGCGCGACAAGCTGAGCTTCGCCGCCACCGATCTGGACATGGAGATGGTCGACGAGGCCGATGCGACCGTCCAGGTCGAGGGCCAGATCACCGCGCCGGCCCACACCCTCTACGAGATCGTCCGCAAGCTCCCGGACGGGGCCGAGGTCGCCCTGATCTACAACGGCGACGATCCGCGACTGACGGTCCAGGCGGGCCGGTCCAAGTTCAACCTGCCGGTCCTGCCGGCCGGCGACTTCCCGGTCATGTCGACCGAGACCTCGGGCACACGCTTCACCCTGATGAAGGAAGATCTGGCGCGTCTGATCGACAAGACCCGCTTCGCTGTCTCGACCGAAGAGACACGCTACTATCTCAACGGCCTCTATCTCCACACCGTGTCGGAGGGCGGGATCCCCCTGCTGCGCGCGGTGGCGACCGACGGCCACCGCTTGGCCCTGGCCGAGACCCCGGCGCCGGAAGGCGCAGCCGGCGGTCCCGGCGTGATCGTGCCGCGCAAGACCATCGATCAAGTCCGTCGCCTGCTCGACGACGGCTCGGGCCCGGTCGAGATCCAGGTCTCGCCGCAGAAGATTCGTTTCGAGTTCGGCCAGGCGTCCCTGACGTCCAAGGTCATCGACGGCGCCTTCCCGGACTATATGCGCGTCATCCCCAAGGGGAACGACAAACAGGCCGACATCGACAACGCCGTCTTCGCCTCCGCCGTCGACCGCGTCGCCACCATCTCGGCCGAGAAGAGCCGCTCGGTGAAACTGGCTTTCGAGCTGGATCGCGTCACGCTGACCGTGCGCAACATGGAGGCCGGCCAGGGCGTCGAGGAGGTCGAGATCGGCTATTCCGAAGCCCCGTTCGAGATCGGCTTCAATGCCCGCTACCTGCTCGACGTCGCCGGCCAGATCACGGGTGAGAACGCCACCTTCATGTTCGCCGACCCGGCCTCGCCCACCCTGGTGCTGGATCCGGGTGATCCGGGCGTCCAGTACGTGCTGATGCCGCTGCGGGTTTAAGCCCGAGGCGGCGGGTTCGCCCCTCGTGATTACCTCCCTCACCCTCACCGATTTCCGGTCCTATGCCTCTGCGGCCCTGCCCATTCCGGCGGGGCCGGTGGTGCTGCATGGGCCGAACGGGGCGGGGAAGACCAATCTGCTGGAGGCGCTGAGCCTGTTCACGCCGGGCAGGGGGCTGAGGTCCGCGACGGCGCAGGAGATGGGGCGGCGGGAGCCGGGTGAGCCGGGGGGGCGAGCCTGGGCCGTGGCGCTGACGCTGGACGGCGCTGATGGCGACGAAGTCCGTCTGGGCACGGGCGTGCAGGTCGCCGGGGCCGGGCGGCGGATGGTGCGGATCGACGGGGAGACGGCCCAGCCCGGGCGGTTGCTGGACTATCTGAGGCCCGTCTGGGCGACGCCGGAGCAGGACCGGCTGTTCTCCGATGCGCGGGCCGAGCGGCTGAAGTTCTTCGACCGGCTGGTGTTCGCCGCCGACCCCCGACATGCGGCGGCGGTCGCGGGATACGAGAAGGCGCTGCGCGAGCGGCTGCGGCTGCTGATCGACGGGGCCGAGGGGCGGGAAGCCGATCCGCTGTGGCTCGATGCGCTGGAAGCGCGGCTGGGCGAGACCGGGGCGCGGGCGGCGACGGCGCGGGCGCGGGCGCTGGCGGTGCTGCAGGCGGCGATCGACGCTCGCTCGGAACGGCCCTTCCCGCAGGCGGATCTGGCTCTGGTCGGGGAAACGGAGCGACTGGCTGAGTGCGGCGCTGAGGAGGAGGCCCTGGCGGGTTCGATCCGCGAGGGGATGGCGCGGGCGCGGAGCCGGGACGGGGCGGCGGGCCGGTCGCTGTTCGGGCCGCATCGGGCCGACCTGACCGCGCTGCACCGGGAGAAGAACCGACCCGCAGCGGAGGGGTCATCGGGCGAGCAGAAGGCCCTGGTCCTCAACCTGATCCTGGCCCAGGTCGGGCGGCTGTCGGGAGGCGGGGCCGCGCCGGTCCTGCTGCTGGACGAGGCGCCGGCGCATCTGGATTCCCATCGGCGGGCGGCCCTGTTCGACGAGATCACGGCCCTGGGCCTGCAGGCCTTCATGACCGGGACCGAGGCCGAGCTGTTCGAGCCGCTGGTCGGGCGGGCGACCTTCGTGCGGGTTGAGGGTGGGGCGCTGACGCCGGGATGACGCGTCCGTTTCGTCCGTCGAAAACACGCTGACGAAACGGACAAAACGGACGAACGCCGCCGTATTCAGGATTTCAAAAACCTGTTTGTGAAGTGGGTTCGCCCGCGCGCACGATCAAGGGGGAAAAGGAATATTTTCTCTATGCCGTCGCCGGGTTGGCTTCACCTTCGACGCGCGGGTTGGGCGGCTTGCCCCCGAGACTGTCCATGACCAGGAAAACCAAGGGGTTGAGCGAGATCGATAGCAGGGCGGCGGCCAGGATGAGGTCGTGGGTCTCCTGTCGCAACGCCCCCAGCGAGACTCCGAGCGCGGCCAGGATGAAGGAGAATTCCCCGACCTGGGCCAGGCTGGCGGCGACGGTCAGACCGGTGGCCCGGTCCAGACCGAAACTGTGGGTGATGGCCAGTGCGGCGAGAGTCTTGCCGACGATGACGATGCCGAGGACGCCCAGCACCGACAGGGGGCGCTCGATGAGGATCATGGGGTCGAAAAGCATGCCGACCGAGACGAAAAACAGGACTGCGAAGGCGTCGCGTAACGGCAGTGATCGCTCCGCCGCGTTGTGGCCGAGCGGCGTGCCGTTCAGCACGAGACCGGCCAGGAAGGCGCCGAGCGCAAAGGAATGGAACAAATAGTAGGCGATCCAGGCGATGCCGAGGGCGATGGCCAGGACGCCTAGGGTGAACAGTTCGCGCGACCGGGTATGGGCGATCCGCACCAGGATCCAGGGCAGGACCTTGCCGCCGACGAACAGCATGGCGACCACGAAACCTGCGACCTTCAGCAGGGTCCAGCTGACGTTCAGGGCCAGGGCGGCCGGATCGACGACCTGGCCGTTGGTCAGGATGATCATCGGCAACATGACAAGGGCGATGACGATGACCAGGTCTTCGACGATCAGCCAGCCGACCGCGATGCGGCCGACCTCGCCCTTGTTCTGGCGGCGCTCCTCCAGCGCCCGCATCAGGACGACGGTGGAGGCGACCGACAGGGCGAACCCCATGAGCAATCCCTCCATGTCCGACATGCCCATGGCGAACCGGCCCAGCGCCCAGCCCAGCACCGTCGCGGAAGCGATCTGCACCAGAGCCCCCGGAATGGCGACCTTCCTGACCTTCATCAGGTCGGCGGGCGAGAAATGCAGGCCCACGCCGAACATCAGCAGGATGACGCCGATTTCCGCCAGTTGGGGCGCCAGGGTGGTGTCAGCCACGAAACCGATGGTGTGGGGACCTACCGCGATGCCCGCCACCAGATAGCCAACCAGGGGCGACAGCTTCAGCCGATTGGCGATCATGCCGAACACGAAAGCCAGCACGAAGCCCGCGACCAGGGTGGAAATCAGGCTGTCGGCATGCGGCATCGGCGCTCCTGGATAGGGCTGGTGTGTCTCTTGATGGGTGAACGCCAGATATTGGGTCTCAACCGGCGAGGGACAAGGCCGCAAAACGTCCTGATCGCTCGCTTTTCGCCTGCGAATTCCTATATAAACGACGCATCCGGGCGGCCTGAATCGGTCGCCAGGCAAATGCCATTTCTCAGCGGGTTGGACGGCGCAGGGCGCGGTCCGCGACACCCGCGTCTCCGGACGATTGAATGACCGACGAACCCCTGAGCGCACGCACCGAAGACACGGCCGAAGAGGCCGCCTATGGCGCGGAATCCATCAAGGTTCTCAAGGGCCTGGACGCGGTGCGCAAACGCCCTGGAATGTATATCGGTGATACCGACGACGGGTCCGGCCTGCATCACATGGTGTACGAAGTCGTCGACAACGCCATCGACGAGGCCCTGGCCGGTCACGCCGATCTCGTCGAGGTGATCCTGAACGCCGACGGCTCGGTCACGGTGACCGATAATGGGCGCGGCATCCCGGTCGATATCCACGCCGGGGAAGGCGTGTCGGCCGCAGAGGTCATCATGACCCAGCTGCACGCTGGCGGGAAATTCGACCAGAACTCGTACAAGGTCTCCGGCGGTCTGCACGGCGTGGGCGTGTCGGTGGTCAACGCCCTTTCGGACTGGCTGAAGCTGGTCATCTTCCGTAACGGCCAGCGCCACGAGATGAAGTTCGAGCGGGGCGACACGGTCGAGAGCCTGCGGGTGACGGGCGAGGCCCCGATACGCGAGAACGGCAAGGTTCTGAGCGGCACCCAGGTGACCTTCTATCCCTCGATCACGACCTTCGCCCACATCGACTTCGACCTGAAGACGCTGGAGCATCGCCTGCGGGAGCTGGCCTTCCTGAACTCGGGCGTTGTCATCAAGCTGCAAGACCATCGCCATGCCGAAGCCGTCGATATCCTGCTGCATTACGAGGGTGGCGTGGAGGCCTTCGTGCGCCACCTGGACAAGTCCAAGACGCCGATCCTGAAGGACGTCATCGTCATTCGCGGCAAGAAGGACAATATCGAGATCGACCTGGCCCTGTGGTGGAACGACTCCTACCACGAGACCATGTTGTGCTTCACCAACAACATCCCGCAGCGGGATGGAGGCACCCACCTCTCAGCCTTCCGCACCAGCCTGACCCGCGTCATGGGCGCCTATATCGAGAGCTCCGGCGCCGGCAAGAAGGAGAAGGTCTCCGTCACTGGCGAAGACGCGCGCGAAGGTCTGACCTGCGTCCTGTCGGTCAAGGTGCCGGATCCCAAATTCAGCTCCCAGACCAAGGACAAGCTGGTCTCGTCCGAGGTGCGGCCGGCGGTCGAGGGGCTCTGCTCCGAAGGGCTGGCGCAATGGTTCGAGGAACATCCGCTGGAGGCCAAACAGGTCGTCGGCAAGATCATCGAGGCGGCCTCGGCGCGTGAGGCGGCCCGCAAGGCGCGCGACCTGACCCGGCGCAAGTCGGCGCTGGAAATCTCCAGCCTGCCCGGCAAGCTGGCCGACTGTCAGGAGCGCGATCCGGCCAAGTCCGAGCTGTTCATCGTCGAGGGCGATTCCGCCGGCGGCTCGGCCAAACAGGCCCGCAACCGCGAGAACCAGGCCGTCCTGCCGCTGCGTGGCAAGATCCTCAACGTCGAGCGCGCCCGGTTCGACCGGATGCTGTCGTCCGAACTGATCGGAACCCTGATCCTTGCGCTCGGCACCGGCATCGGGCGTGACGACTTCAACGCCGACAAGCTGCGCTACCACAAGATCATCCTGATGGCCGACGCCGACGTCGACGGCGCCCACATCCGGACCCTGCTCCTGACTTTCTTCTATCGTCAGATGCCGGAGCTGATCACACGCGGCCACGTCTATATCGCCCAGCCGCCGCTCTACAAAGTCGCTAAGGGCAAGCAGAGCCGGTATCTCAAGGACCAGTCCGAGATGGACTCCTACCTGATCGAGGAAGGGTCATCGGAGGCCGAGCTGGACCTGTCGAACGGTGAACGCCGGATGGGTCTTGATCTGCAGTCCCTGGTGCGTGACGCCAAGGCCTATAGCGCCAGCGTCGACCGTTTGAGCCAGCGCGCTCCGGCCTTCGCCATCGAACAGGCGGCGCTGGCCGGTCTGTTCGCCGATGAGGCCGACATGGCCGGGGTGTCCGCCGCTGCGGCCGCGCGGCTGAACCTCTATGCGGAGGAAGGCGACGGGGCGTGGACAGGCGAGCCCGGAGAGCAGGGCGCCGTGGTCTTCACCCGATCACGCCGCGCGGTGCAGGAGACCATCGTGCTGGAAGAGGCGCTGATCCGCTCGCTGGACGCGCGTCGCCTGGCCGAACGGGCGAGTGCGTTCGAGGGCGTGTTCGCGGCGCCCGCCACCTATCGCCGCAAGGACAAGTCGACAACGATCCGGGGTCCGCTCGACCTGCTCAATGCCGTGCTCGACGCCGGCAAGAAGGGCCTGTCGATCCAGCGCTACAAGGGTCTGGGCGAGATGAACCCGGAGCAGCTGTGGGAGACGACCCTGGACGTCAACGCCCGCACCCTGCTGCGCGTCCAGGTCGACCACGCCGATGACGCCGACGATCTGTTCGCCAAGCTGATGGGCGACGTGGTCGAGCCGCGCCGCGAGTTCATCCAGGAAAACGCCCTGGACGCCGCCGTCGACGTCTGACGGCGACAGCCAGGATCAGTCTCAGGGCCGGCCCGCGTCGATATAGGCCTTCACGCTCGCATAGGACGGCGGCGAGGGGCGCATGTCCTCGCAGCTGATCTCGCGGATGGCGTCGTCGAAGCTGTCGGGGGCGATCGATTCCCACGGCTCCTCGGTGTCGTAGGGTTCCTCGGGCACGCCATCCGCGAAGGCGTCGCTCGTGGTGGCGACATGCGACTGACGGCCGTTGCAGCGGATGCCGAACTGGTCGACCGTATGGGAATAGTCTCTGGCGGTCGTGTCCATGGGCACGCGGGCGACCATGACCGTCAGCTCGTCGCCGGTCCGGACGACGCTGTTGACGTCGATCAGATAGTGTTTCGCCTCTGCGCGAGAGAAGGCCCACCACTCGGGCCCGGTGGCTTCCTGAACCGGCGCGGGGGCGCCGCCCAGCACCTTTTCCTGAGGCGGAGCCGTCTGGGCCTGCGCCGCAGCGGCCCAGAAAATTACCATGGCGGTCGCGATCGCATATTTCCGGATAGTCATAGTCGCCTCCCCAGACGGACACTTGTCTGCCATATTTCGCGCCGTTGCGAGGCGAAGATCAAGGGTCGACCGGTCAACCCTTTGCCCACTTCCCCGTTCAGGGTCCTGACATGTTGCGCGCCCTGATCATCTCAATCGCCCTGTTCATCCTCCCGACTGTCGCCCAGGCGCAGTCGAGCGGGGCGTTCCGATCCGACCGGCTGGTCGTCACGGTCCGGGGCGAGGGACCCGATGTGATCCTGATCCCCGGCCTGGCCTCGACCAGCGACGTCTGGGCGCGGACAGCGAACCGGCTGGACGACCGCTACCGGGTTCACCTCGTCTCCATCCGGGGCTTCGGCAACGTCCCGGCCGGGGCGAACGTGGACGGGGCGCTGGTGGCGCCGGTGGCGGCGGAGCTGCGGCGCTACATCGCCTCGCAGGGCCTGCGACGGCCTGCGGTCATCGGTCATTCGATGGGCGGGCTGGTGGCGCTGAGGGCCGCCGCCGACGCGGGGCGGGACCGGCGCGGCGGCCAGGTCGGCCGGGTCATGGTGGTCGATGCGACGCCCTTTTTCCCCTCCCTGATCAGCCCGGGCGCGACGGTCGGAGATGTCGAACCCCTGGCCCAGATCGCCTATCAGGCCCTGCTGTTTCTCGGCGACGAGGCCTTGCGGACGCAGGGAATACTGCTGGGCGAACAGCTCGGCGGTGCGGCCGACAGCGTGTTCGGGACGCTCGGCTGGCAGGGCGGCGACCGTCAGGTTCTGGCCCAGGGCCTCTACGAGGTCATGACCACGGACCTGCGCAGTCGTTTGCCGGACATCGCGGCGCCGGTGACCGTCGTCTATGGCTGGAGCGCAGACGGGAACTCGCCGCGCGCCCATCTGGATGCCCTGTTCGCCGCCGGCTACCGCAACCTGCGAGCGCCCGCCCGGTTCGAACGGATCGAGGGCGCCGAACACATGGTCATGATCGACCAGCCGACGCGGTTCCTGGCGGCGGTGACGCGGTTTCTAGGCTAGCCACTCCGCCGTCGTCTCGCGCGCCAGCATTTCTTCATACGACGGCCGCGCCCTCACTACGGCCCAGCGGTCGCCGTCGACTAGCACCTCGGGGACCAGCGGGCGGGAGTTGTATTCGCTCGACATCACCGCCCCGTAGGCGCCGGCGCCGGTGAAGACGACGAGATCGCCGGCCTGCAGCGGGGCGAGCGAACGGCCGCGAGCGAAGGTGTCGCCGGTCTCACAGACGGGACCGACGATGTCATAGACGACTTCGGCGCCCTCGCGCGGGACCACGGGCTTCACCTCGTGGAAGGCGTCATACATGGCCGGGCGCATCAGGTCGTTCATGGCCGCGTCCAGCACCAGGAATTTTCGGCCGTCTGCCCGTTCGGTGACCTGGATGACCCGGGTCAGCAGGACCCCGGCATTGGCGGCCAGCAGGCGGCCGGGCTCGAACGCCGCCTCGACGTCCAGGCCGTCCAGCACGCGGGCGACCATGGCGGCATAGTCGGCGGGCGAGGCGGTTGTCGCTCCGCCGGTGTAGGGCACGCCAAGGCCGCCGCCGAGGTCGATGCGGGTCACCGGCAGCCCCTGCTGACGCAGGGTCTCGGTCAGTTTGCGCAACAGGCTGAAGGCGGCCTCCAGCGGCGCCAGGTCGGTGATCTGGCTGCCGATATGGCAGGCCAGCGCCACCGGGTTCAGGTGCGGGCTGGCGGCGGCGCGGGCGTAGAGGGCCATCGCCTCGTCGGCCGGGACACCGAACTTGTCGCCCTCTCCGCCCGTGGTGATCTTGGCATGACCGCCGGCGCCGATCTTCGGGTTCACCCGGATGGCGACGTCGGGCTTGGCGCCCTTCGCCTCGGCGATGGCGATGAGGCGGTCCAGTTCGGGCACGCTCTCGACATTGATCTGGCGCACCCCGACCTCGAGGGCGAAGGCCAGTTCGGCGTCGGTCTTGCCCACGCCCGAGAAGATGATGCGGTCGCCCGGGATGCCCGCCTTGAGCGCGCGCCGGATCTCTCCCTCCGACACCGTGTCGGCGCCGCAGCCGAGACGGGCCAGGGTCGCCAGTACTGACAGGTTGGAATTCGACTTGACCGCGAAGGCGATCAGACTGTCGCCCAGCACCGACGGATGGGCGTCCAGCGCCTCGCGCAACACCCGGTAATGCCGCGTCAGTGTGGCGCTCGAATAGACGTAGACCGGGGTGCCGACCTCGGTCGCCAGAATGGTCAGGTCGACGCCCTCGGCGTGGAGGGTGCCGTCCCTGAGTTCAAAGTGATCCAAGATCTATTGAGGCTCGCGACCGGCGGCGGTGCCGCCGATGGGGTTGGAGGGGCCGCCGTCGATCGGCTGCTGGCTGGACGCACGGTTGATCGTCGCCGGGTCGGGCAGGGCCGGGGCGCGGGCGTCGCGCGGCGCGCGCTCGGTCTGGCGCGGCGCCGGACTCTCCAGGTCGGCCATCCGGCCGCAGCCGGCGGCGGCGACAGCGAGAATGGCGAGGGCGCCGAGGGTGAGGACCTTGGTCATGACAGTCGGACTTTCCAATCGGCGATGCGCGCGCGGACCTGTTCCGGCGCGGTTCCCCCGAAACTCTGGCGGCTGGCGCAGGAAGCTTCAGGCGTGAGCACCTTGTAAACGGCTTCGGTGACGCCGGGATGCAGGCTCTGCAATTCGGCGAGCGGCAGTTGCGCCAGACCCACGCCCAGCTGTTCCGCCCGCTTCACCGCCGCGCCTGTAACATGGTGCGCCTGGCGGAACGGCAGGTCAGCCTCGCGCACGAGCCAGTCGGCCAGATCGGTGGCGGTGGAGAAGCCCCATCCGGCGGCCTCAGCCATCCGTTCCGTATTCGGACGGAAGGCGGAAACCATGGCCGTCATGGCGGTCAGGGCCAGGTCCAGGGCGTCCATGGCCTCGAACACCGGCGGCTTGTCCTCCTGCATGTCCTTGGAATAGGCGAGCGGCAGGCCCTTCATGACGGTCGACAGGGCGACGAACGATCCCATGATCCGGCCGGTCTTGGCGCGGACCAATTCGGCGGCGTCGGGGTTGCGCTTCTGCGGCATGATCGACGAGCCGGTGGTCAGGTCGTCGGGCAAGGAGACGAAACCGAACATTGGCGTCATCCAGATCACGATCTCCTCGGCCAGGCGCGACAGGTGGCCCGCGGTGATCGAGGCGGCGGCCAGGGTCTCCAGCGCGAAATCACGGTCCGAGACGGCGTCCAGCGAATTGCCCATCGGCCGGTCGAAGCCGAGCGCGGCCGCCGTCGCATGGCGGTCGATTGGGAAGGGCGAGCCGGCCAGGGCGGCGGCGCCGAGCGGGCTCTCGTTCATGCGCGCGCGGGCGTCGGAGAACCGGCCCGCGTCGCGACCGGCCATCTCGACATAGGCCATCAGGTGGTGGCCGAGCGTGACCGGCTGGGCCGTCTGCAGATGGGTGAAGCCGGGCATCAGGTCGCCGGCATGCTGTTCGGCGCGGGCCAGCAGGGCGCGCTGCAGGGCCTGAAGATGTTCCACCGACCGGTCGCAGGCGTCCCGAACCCACAGGCGGAAGTCGACGGCGACCTGATCGTTGCGGCTGCGGGCCGTGTGCAGACGGCCCGACGGCTCGCCGATCAACTCCGACAGCCGTGCCTCCACGTTCAGGTGGATGTCCTCGTATTCGTCGCGGAAGGGGAAGGTCCCGGCCTCGATCTCGGCCTGGATCGTGTCGAGCCCGCCGAGGATGGCCGCACCGTCCTGCGCCGTCACGATGCCCTGGTCGATCAGCATGCGGCAATGCGCCCGCGAGCCGCGCAGATCCTGTGCCCACAGGCGTTGGTCGACGCCGATGGAGACGTTGATCGCCTGCATGATGTCGGCGGGCTTGGCGGAAAAGCGTCCGCCCCATAGGGTCTGCCCGGCCGGGGCCGTACTGTGGGCCGGGTCTTTGGAGTTAGGCATGAGCGGCTCGAAAAGGGGCGTCTGGATCGTGGGAGCGTCGGCGCTGGCGGTCGTCGCCGGCGGAGCGGTCGGCACCCTATACGCCATGCACGCCGGTCCTTTCAAAGCCGAGGCGCCCGCGTTGGCCGAAAAGAGCGAACTGGCCCGGTTCGCGGTCGGCTCGCTAGCCGCTCTGGACACGCCCGCCGCCCTGGACGCTGCGCCCGACTATGTCTTCAAAACCCGCGACGGCGCCGACGTTCGTTTTGCCGATTTCCGGGGAAAGGTGGTTCTGGTCAATCTGTGGGCCATGTGGTGTGCCCCGTGCCGCACCGAGATGCCGACGATCGCGGCCCTGGCCTCAGCCTATCCGGACGGAGATCTGGTGGTGCTGCCGATCAATGTCGACACGGGCGCGGACCCGGTGGCCGACGCGAAGAGCTTCATCGACGTGCACTTGCCGCTGCCCTTCTACAGCGATCCGAAATTTCAATTGCCGTTCGAGTTTCCGGGCAAGGGCAAGATGCCCCAGACGATCCTGCTGGACCGTCAGGGGCGGATCCGCGCCGCCTTCGCCGGAGAAGCTGACTGGAACAGCTCTGAGGCTAAGGCCTTGATCGACGCGGTGCTGGCGGAGCCGCTGTCTTCCTAGGTCTCTGTCGCCCGTTGCTGACCGTTTACTGCGCCGGGGCCGGGACGCGCTGATCCGTCGCCGGGTTGACTGCGCCCGGGCGGCCCTCGGCGGCGGCCTCGGCCTGATTGGCTTCCAGACGATCGGCGACATTGCCGGCGCCGGTCTCCACGGCCTGGGCCGCCTTCATCGCACCGGACTCGATCACTTCACCGGCCTGGGCGGCGACGACGCCAGCCCTGTCGGCGGCCTCCGAGGCCGTGACCCCGGCGTTGTCCGCGGCGACCTCCGCCTTGGCTTCGGTTTTCTCCTGTTCAGCCTCGGTGCAGGCGACGACGCCCAGCGACAGTGCGGCAATGGCGGAGACAGCCAGAAGCGACGGAATGCGAATGGTCATGGGGGAGCCTTCGGACAGCGTTGAACCTTTGCCGTGAACGTCGGTCGCCATGATCGGTTGCGGCGGTGGTGCGGCGCAGACCCAGCGGCGCGGTTACGGCCATGCGGACCGGGGCCGGCGTTCATGTTGATTTCGCGCGCCCTGGTGATCTTCGCCATGGCCGGGCTTCTGGTCGGTCAGCCGATGGGCTGACGCTGGCGCAGGCGGCGCCAGGGGCTGCGGCTCTTCGGCGCAAGGGCAGACGCCGGGCTTGGCCGATTGGCGCTCCCGTTCCGCGGGCAGGGGCTTTGAGCGGGATGCCACTGCAGATAGTCAAGCCCTGACGGAACCTGACGGCGGCGCCCAAACCTTACAACGAAGTATGATTTCCGACATTGTGGGAACACGATTTCGACCTGTTCTGCCGCCGTGGCCGAACACGGAAAGATGGGATCCGGCATGATCAATCCTGTGCGAGCGGAACTGCTGGAATGGATCCAGGCCAGTATCGGCTGGGCCGTGCTGGCGGCCCGCGCCGCCAGGTCGGTCGCGCCGCCTGCTGCGATCTCGAACACCCCTGCCGCCCGGACGTCGGCGCAGACAATGCGCCTTCGCGCGACGATCACGATCGACATCGACGCCCATGACGCCGAAGACGCAGAACGCCAGTCGGAGGCCGTTCGCGGCCAGTTCGAGATGGTTAAGCGCGTCCACCCGACTGCGGCCCTCGCCTTCCAGCGTCGGAAACCCCGCTCCGGTCGTCGCCCACCGGCGCCGGCTCTGGTGGTCGCGCCCTATGCCGATGACTGAGACCGGCGGCCGGCGAAGAAACACGCTGCTGGCCGGACTGGTCTTGCTGAAGAAACTGGCGCCCGACATCACTCAGTCGGAGATTCTCGCCTTCCTCTATGTGGCCGAGAATCCAGGGGTACGGGTCAAGGAACTGGCCGCCCTGATGGAGACGACCGAGGCGACGGCGTCCCGCGCGTCGCGATCCTTGCTGGACGCCGGCGAACCCGGCGCGCGGGCACCGGGTCGCGGCTGGCTGCTGATGGCGTCGAACGGGCGCGAGGCGGTGTCGCGCCACCTCTATCTGACCGAGGCCGGGGTCGAGCTGGTCCAGCGTCTGGACGGCCTGATCGAGAGCGCCAGACCCATCGGCATCCGTGCGGCGCCGACCGACCTGAGGGTCCGCAGATAGGGGAAATGCGCTGGTGGCTGGAGGCGGGATCGAACCGCCGACCTGTGGGTTATGAATCCACCGCTCTAACCATCTGAGCTACCCAGCCCAGCGCATCGGTCGTCCTCAGGCCGGGGCCGGACGACGCGAGAGGCGTGCGTATATCGTCGCGGCCCCTCCGGTTCAAGTGAGTTGAACAGCCGGTGTGTTCTGCGACTTGCTGTAACGTGGAAGCCGGGGCAGGAACGGCGGAGCCTGTGCGCCGTTTCAGGGCGGTCGCGCCCCTGTCAGACCCAGAGTTCCCATGCGCCCGATCGTCCTCGCTGCCGCCTCGTCTCTACTCATGCTGGGCGCCGCCTGCGGGGCCAACGGCCAGACTGGACCGGCCGCCGCGCCCGGAGCGCCCGTCGAGACCCGCCCGGCCAATGGCGCCGACCAGACCCCCGCCTTCGCCGGCCAGACCCGCGCGCCGGGCGTCCAGACGCAGGGGACGCTGAGGCACGCCGTGGTGGCGTCTGGCCTCGTGCACCCCTGGGGCATGGCCCTGCTGCCCGACGGAGACTGGCTGGTGACCGAGCGTCCGGGCCGCCTGCGGATTGTCAGCGCCCAGGGCCAGGTCGGGGCGCCGATCACGGGTCTGCCCGCTGTCGACGCGCGCGGTCAGGGCGGGCTGCTCGACGTGATCCTGTCGCCTGGCTTCGCCACCGACCGGACGATCTTCTGGAGCTATGCCGAACCGCGCGAGGGCGGCAACGCCACCTCGGTCGCGCGCGGCGTGCTGACGGAAGACGGCGTTTCCGTCGGAAATGTTCAGGTCATCTTCCGCGCCCTGCCGACCTATGACGGGGACAAGCATTTCGGCTCCTCGCTGGCCTGCGACCCGGCGGGCCATCTCTTCATCACCCTGGGCGAGCGGTCCGACGCGCCGATGCGGCCCCAGGCCCAGCAGCTCGACAGTCATATGGGCAAGGTCATCCGCATCAATGCGGACGGGTCGGTCCCGCAGGACAATCCTTTCGTCGGTCAGGCCGGCGCCCTGCCGGAGATCTGGTCGCTGGGGCACCGGAACGTGCAGGGCGTCGCGGTCCAGCCGGGCACGGGCGCGGTCTGGACCATCGAACACGGCACGCGCGGCGGCGACGAACTGAACCGGCCGCAGGCCGGCAGGAACTACGGCTGGCCCATCATCGCCTATGGCGTCGAATACCGCGGCGCCCCGATCAACGAGGGGATCACGGCGCGGGCCGGTCTTGAGCAGCCGGTCTATCGCTGGGATCCGGTGATCGCGCCGGGCGGCCAGGCCTTCTATTCCGGCGCCATGTTTCCGGGCTGGGACGGGAACCTGCTGATCGCCGGTCTGGGCGGCAAGTCGCTCACCCGGCTGGTGCTGGACGGCGACCGCGTGGTCGGCGAGGAGCGGCTGCTGACCGGCCTCGGCGAGCGTATCCGCGACGTCGCCGTGGGGCCGGACGGCGCGGTCTGGGTCATCACCGACGAGGAAGACGGCAAGCTGGTGCGGCTGGCGACCGCGAGCTGATCCCTCTCCCGCAAGGGTCCCGCAAGGGGAGAGGGAGTAGCAGTCAGCCTTTGGCCCAGACGCCGAACGGATCGGACCAGCTCAGGCCCATGGCTTCCGCGACCGCCGGATAGGTAATCTCGCCCTTGAGGACGTTGAGGCCGCGCGCCAGATGCGGGTCCTTCTTCAGCGCTTCCAGGCCGTGGTTGGCCAGGGCCAGGCCGAACGGAAGCGTGGCGTTGTTCAGGGCTTCCGAAGAGGTGCGCGGGGCGGCGCCCGGCATGTTGGCGACACAGTAGTGAACGACGCCGTCGACGACGTAGGTCGGATCCTCGTGGGTCGTGGCGTGGCTGGTCTCGAAACAGCCACCCTGGTCGATGGCGACGTCGACGAGGACGCTGCCCGGCTTCATCGACTTGAGGTGCGCCTTCTTGATCAGCTTGGGAGCCTCGGCGCCCGGCACCAGGACGGCGCCGATGACGACATCGGCCTTGACCACTTCTTCGTCGATCGCGCCGATCGAGGAGTAGCGGGTGATGACGCGGCCGTTGGTGACCTCGTCGATATAGGCCATGCGCGGGATCGAGCGTTCCAGCACCACGACCTCGGCGCCCAGGCCCATGGCCATGCGCGCGGCGTTGAGGCCGACGACCCCGCCGCCCAGGACCAGCACGCGGGCCGGAGCCACGCCCGGCACGCCGCAGAACAGCAGGCCCATGCCGCCGTTGTGCTTGAGCAGGGTCTCCGCGGCCGAGAAGACGGCGATGCGGCCGGCGACCTCGGACATCGGCGCCAGCAGCGGCAGGCCGCCGCGCGCGTCGGTGACGGTCTCATAGGCGATGGCCGCGCATTTCGAGGCCAGCAGGCCCCTGGTCTGTTCCGGATCGGGGGCGAGGTGCAGGTAGGTGTAGAGGATCTGGTCCTCGCGCAGCATCTCCCACTCGACCTTCTGCGGCTCCTTGACCTTCACGATCATGTCCGAGGTCGCGAAAATCGTGGCCGCGTCAGGGACCAGGGTCGCACCGGCCTTGACGAAGGCGTCGTCGGGGAAGCCGGCGCCGAGGCCTGCGCCCGTCTGGACCGTGACCGTATGGCCGTGGGCGATGTATTCCCGAACGGCCGTGGGGGTCAGGCCGACCCGGTGTTCGTTCTTCTTGATTTCCTTGGGAACGCCGACGCGCATCAGATCTCTCCGGTTCAGACGGGGCCCGCGAGGCCGGGGGCCGGTGGGGCGATGGCTCCATCTTCTAGCGACCCGCGCCGTGCAGGTTCCTGTTCTTTTCGGCAAGTGATCAGCGTAAAGCCGCAGAAACTTGCGCAGAGGGTAGACATGAAGGCCATTTCCGCTGTCGCGCTTGATGCGACCGACAGAAAGATGCTCCGTGCGCTGCAAGCGGACGGGCGGATGACCAACACGGATCTGGCCAAGGCGGTGGCCCTGTCCGAGAGCGCCTGCCTCCGTCGACTGCGCGCTCTGGAGGGGGCGGGAGTGATCAGTCGCTACGCCGCCATCATCAATGAGCGCGCCGTGGGCTTTCCGATCAGCGTCTTTGTCACCGTGACCCTGTCGTCCCAGGCCGAGAGCGCCCTGACCGCGTTCGAGACCGCGATCACGGGCGTGCCGGAGGTGGTGGAATGCTATCTGATGACCGGCGGATCAGACTATCTGCTGCGGCTGGTGGTGCGCGACGTCGACGATCTGGAGCGGGTCCACGCCAAGGCCCTGACCACCATACCCGGGGTGACGCGGGTGTCCTCCAGCGTGGCGATGCGGACGGTGGTCAAGCGCGGGGCGCTGCCGGTCTGAATACCCGGAACAAGGCGACGACCAGCCATGCCAGCGCAATCACCAGCACCAGATCGCTGGCCAGCTTGATCAGCCCGTAGAGTGTCACCGTCTCCACCGACCGCGTCGTCGCATCGGCCGCTAGCGCCGTCAGCCCGGCCGCGATCAGGAGCGCGACGGGCCACATCATGGGCTTCAGGCGACGGCTGAATTTCATTTCAGCGCCAGGGTGACCTGTTTGATGTCGACGTATTCCTCGATGCCGTGGGTCGAGCCTTCGCGGCCGTAGCCCGACTGTTTGACCCCGCCGAACGGGGCGACGGCGGTGGAGATCAGGCCGGTGTTGATCCCGATCATGCCTGCCTCGATGCGGCGGCCGATGCGCATGGCGCGGTCGAGGTCGCGGGTGAACAGGTAGGAGGCGAGGCCGAACTCGGAGTCGTTGGCCTTGCCCAGAGCTTCCTCTTCCGTGTCGAAGGGGAAGACAGGGATCAGGGGGCCGAAGGTCTCCTCGTGGCGGAACAGTTCGTCGTCGCCGCCGAGGGTCACCGTCGGCTGGAAGAAGCGGCCGCCAAGTTCGTGGCGCGCGCCGCCGGTCAGGACCTTGCCGCCCGAGGCCTGAACCCGCTTCAGGTGATCCTCGACCTTGGCGATGGCCTTATCCTCGATCAGGGGGCCGACCTTGACCCCGTCCTCGAAGGCCGGGCCGACGGGGATCTTCGAAACCGCCTCGGCGAGTTTCGTCGCATAGACCTCGGCGACCGAGGCCTGGACATAGACGCGGTTGGGGCAGACGCAGGTCTGCCCCGAGTTCCTGAACTTGCCCTTGATCGTCTCGGCCACGGCGAGATCGAGATCGGCGTCCTCGAACACGATCAGGGGGGCGGCGCCGCCCAGCTCCATCGACACCCGCTTGAGAGTCGGGGCGCACTGCTCGGCCAGCTTGCGACCGACGGGCGTCGAGCCGGTGAAGGACAGTTTGCGGATCAGGGGCGAGGCGGTCAGGACGCCGCCGATGGTCGCCGCGTCCCCGGTGATGACGCTGAGCGCGCCCTTGGGCAGGCCTGCCCTGTAGGCGAGTTCGGCCAGGGCGATCGCCGTGAAGGGGGTCTGGGACGCCGGCTTGACCACGGCGGTGCAGCCGGCGGCGAAGGCGGGGGCGAGCTTGCGCGTCAGCATGGCGGCCGGGAAGTTCCAAGGCGTGATCAGGGCGCAGGGGCCGACGGCCTCGCGGAAGGTCAGGATGACGTGGCCCAGCGGACTGTCCTGGGTCTCGCCAAGGAGACGCTCGGCCTCGCCCGCGAACCATTTGATGAAGCCGTTGGCGTAGGTCACCTCGCCTTTGGCCTCCTCGAACGGCTTGCCATTTTCAATGGCCATCAGGGCGCCGAGTCCCTCGGTGTTCTCTTCGATCAGCCGCGCCCATTCGCGCAGGAAGGCGGCGCGTTTGTGCGGATCCGAGCGCGACCAGTCGGGGAAGGCGTCGTGCGCCGCCTGGACGGCGCGCTCCGTCCCGGCGATTCCGAGGTCGGGGATATGGCCGATGATTTCACCGGTCGCGGGATCGTCGACGGCGATGCCGTTGGCGCCTGCGGGGATCGCCTCGCCGGCGATGAAGGCGTGCTCGCGCAGGAGCTTGAGGCCGGCATTGCGGGCGGCGGTGTTCATGAAATTAATCCTCGAACGTCTCCCTCCCCCGCGGGGGAGGGTGGTCGCGAAGCGACCGGGTGGGGAGGGCAAGGCAACGCGATCCGACGCATGGGTGCGGCGTTGCCTTGCCGTCCCCACCCGACTTCGCCTTCGGTTCAGCCACCCTCCCCGAGGGGGAGGGAGACGCCGCTATCTGATCTAACGCCTCAATCGCCAATCGTATGCAGGTCGCGGCCCTTCGTCTCCGGCAGGAACAGCAGGGCCACGACCGCCGCGACCGCCGTGAAGCCGACCGAATACCAGAGGCCGAAATAGATGTTCCCCGACCAGGCCACGAGCGCGAAGCTGGCGGCGGGCAGGAGGCCTCCGACCCAGCCGGTGCCGATGTTGTAGGGCAGGCTCATCGCCGTATAGCGGACCCGCGTCGGGAACAGCTCGACCAGGGCTGCGGCCTGGGGGCCGTAGACGGCGGTGGCCGCCACCATGAAGACCATCAGGATGGCGAAGACGGCGATCAGGTTTATGCCCGCCGGATCGGCCCTGGCTGGATAGCCGGCCTCGGTCAGGGCCGCCTTGACGCGGGTCTCGACATCGGTGCGGGCGGACTTCAGGGCGGCGGCGTCGAGGCCTGCGCCCTCGATCGAGGCGATCTCGACCGTGCCGACACGGACGGCGGCGAGCGAACCGGGCTCGGCGGCGAGATTGTCGTAGCTGACCCCTGCATTGGACAGCACGGTCTTGGCCAGGTCGCAGGATGAGGCGAAGGCGGTCTTGCCGACCGGATCGAATTGGACGGCGCAGGTCGCCGGGTCGGCGATGACAGTGACCGGGGCCGAGGACTGGGCCATGGCCAGGGCGGGGTTGGCCGCCTGCGTCAGAGCGTGGAAGCCGGGGAAGATGGCGATCAGGAACAGGGCCATGCCGCCGATCATCACAGGCTTGCGTCCCACCCGGTCCGACAGCCAGCCGAAGAAGACATAGAGGAAGGCTGAGGCCACCGTGATGGCCAGGATCATCATGTCGACCGTGGCGACCTCGACCTTCAGCACCCGCTCCATGAAGAACCGGGTGTAGAAATAGCCCGCGTACCAGACGGCCCCTTGCGCGAACATGATGCCGGCCAGGGCGATCAGCACGAACTTGCCGACCTTCCAGGTCCCGAAGCTTTCGCGGAAGGGCGCCTGTCGTTCGGTGCTCTCGGCCACCATGCGCTTGAAGGCGGGGCTTTCGTTCAGCTTCAACCGGATCCACAGGCTGATCACGAGAAGGAAGAAGGACAGCAGGAAGGGGATGCGCCAGCCCCAGGCGTCGAAGGCCTCGGTCCCCAGGATCCAGCGGGTGATCAGGATGACGCTCAGCGCCATGATCAGGCCGATCGCGGCCGTGGTCTGGATCCAGCCTGTGAGGAAGCCGCGCTTCTTCGGCGGGGCGTGTTCGGCGACATAGATGGCGGCGCCGCCGTATTCGCCGCCGAGGGCGAAGCCCTGAAGGACCCTCATGAACAGTAACAGGATCGGCGCGGCGATGCCGATCTGGCCGTAGTCAGGCAACAGGCCGATGGCGACAGTGGCCACGCCCATCAGGGAGATGGTCACGAGGAAGGTGGTTTTGCGCCCCGTCTTGTCGCCGAACCAGCCGAACACCAGCGCGCCCAGCGGTCGCACGACGAAGCCCACGCCGAACGTCAGCAGGGCCAGGATGTAGGAGGTCGCCTCGCCGACGTCGGCGTAGAAATGGCGCGCGATGATGGTCGTCAGCGAGCCGAAGATGAAGAAGTCGTACCACTCGAACGCCGTGCCCGCGGCCGAGGCCGTCACGACGGTTTTCAGACCCGGTTCGCCCGTGTCCTGTTCGGTGGTCGTATCGGTCATCGCTTTCCCCGCCTGTGAGCCCGGGCGTCGTCTGCCGGACGCCTCGCGATCAGCCTAGCGGCGTCTCTCCCGGGGGCCAAGCGGACAAGCGAAGGCCCGCCGGACGGGGGACCGGCGGGCCTTCTTCATCCAGGCCGCGTCTCGAGAGACAGCGTCCCGAAAGAGGTCAGTTCTTGGCTTCTTCCGCGGCGCCGGTGACAGCCTGGCCGGCGGCCGAGGTGTCGCGGCCGACACCCGAGATGGTGTTGCAGGCGGCGGTGGTCAGGGCGGCGGCGGCGGCGATCAGTACGAAAAGCTTGCGCATGAGGAACTCCTGAAAATTCGAGGCGGAGAGGGATCTTGCCGTGTGAGATCTCAACGCGAGGTGCGGCTGAGGGTTCCGGGCGTGACCGTGGCGTCGCTGGGCTTGAGGTCGTCGGGGTTGGTGGGGCCCACAGCCTCGGGTGTGGCGAAGACCATACGCGCGATCGTGCCGCCGCCGGGGGCGGGCAGAAGCTCGGCCTCGCCGCGCAGCTGTTTGGCGAAGGCGCCCATCAGGGTGCGACCAACCCCGCCGCGGCCCGCCTCGCTGGCAGAGCCGGGACCGTCGTCCTGAACCTCCAGCGTACTGGTGTCGCCAAGGACGCGGAAGCGGACCTGAAGCGCCCCGCCGCGACCGGCGAAGGCGTGCTTCTGGGCATTGGTGATGGCCTCGACCAGCCACAGGGCCAGCGGCGCGAGCTTGTCGGGATCGACCACCAGACTGTCGGCGTCGATCGAACTGGTGACGGTGTGGCCGCGTCCGGACTCCGAGGCCACAAGCTGACCCACCAGTTCGGTCATGAACTCGCGCGCGTCGGCGTGGCGGATGTCGTCGGACTGGTAGAGGGTGCGATAGATCAGGGCGAGGGCCGAGATGCGCTGGCGGGTGTCGCCCAGCGCCGCCCTGGCCGGTTCGTCCTTCAGGGCCCGCTGCTGCATCGACAGCAGGGACGAGATGATCTGCAGGTTGTTCTTCACCCGGTGATGGATCTCCCGCATCAGCGCGTCCTTCTCCGACAGGCTTTCGTGCAGGGAGCGGTCGCGGGTGGCGATGGCCTCGGCCAGTTCGTCGAGCGTCTGGGCCAGCCGGCGGATCTCGGCGGGCGCCTGGGCCGCCTGGACCGGACGGACGGAATAGCGGCCTCGCGCATAGAGGGCGGCGATCCGCTCCAGATAGTTCAGCCAGCGCACCACGATCCGCTCGGACACCAGCATGACGGCCCCGAAGGCCGTGACCCAGGCGGCGAGCGGCAGGATCAGCACGCCGATCGGGTTCAGTCGGGCCCAGGACAGGAGACCCGGCGAGGGGGCGGAGATGACCACATAGACATCGCGGCCGGCCAGGGCCGCCCCGGCATAGTCGCGATGCTCCCCGGTGGCGTCGTCGGCTTCGAACACCGCGGACTGGTCTTCGCGGGCGCGTTCGACCCAGCCGAGCAGGCCGGGGCCCTCATTGAAGGTGAAGGCGCGGATGTCGGTAGAGACCAGGACGCGGCCCTCGGCGTCGGTCAGGGCGGCCTGGGCGTCGTCCGGCAGGGACGGGTCGGCAATGTCGGGCTGCAACACCGACAGGGGCAGGACCGCAGCCATGGCTCCGGCGAAGACGCCGCGCGGTCGTTCCCAACGCACCCCGACCACCAGCGCCGGTGTACTGCTAAGGTCCGACGAGGCGCGAGCCAGAGTCACTTCCTCGCCCTGCCGCAGCCGCTGGAACCAGGGGCCGTCGGTGAAGGAAACCTCCTCGCCGACGATGGGCGTCGGCCTGGAGTCGCAGACCGGTTGTCCGCCCATGCCGATGCGATGGAGGGCGTCGTAACCGTCGAGCCGCTGGACCAGCGCCGCAAGACGCGGGCCGCAGTCCGGTCCGCTCGCCTCCGGGGCCAGGGCGCTCAGGAGGACGCTCGCCGAATCCAGCCGGGACTTGGCGGCCTGGGCGGTCCGTTCGGCGGCGAACTGCAGGTCGCCGCGGCGATCCTCGGCCTGTCGACGGAACTCGACCTGGGCCTGGAAGGCGCCCAGCAGGAGGATGGGCATGAGGGCGATGGCCATGGCCAGGCCCAGTCGGAAGCGGATGCCCTGGACGTGAATCCTCCGGCCTCCGGACGCGCCCGCGCGTTGCGCCCAGAACCGACTGAAGGAAGAGGCCATGCGCCGGGCGATACGACCCCGCGCGGGCCTGGGAGAATCCACGATCAGCCCTGCCGCGCGCCGCTCAGACGGTCGGCGTCGGCAAGAATGGAGCGCATGGCGTCGCCGGCCGCACGGCCGTCACGGCCATAGCCGCCGCGCTCCAGGGTCGCCGCCAGAGCCTTGCGGGCGCGGCTGACACGGCTCTTCACCGTGCCGACGGCGCACTGGCAGATCTCGGCCGCCTCTTCATAGGCGAAGCCGCCCGCGCCGACGAGAATCAGGGCTTCGCGCTGTTCCTCCGGCAGGGTGTTCAGGGCCTGACGCAGTTCGTCCAGGGCGACCGGCGCTTCGGGATCATCGACAGCGACCAGGGTCCGTTCGGCGGCTTCCTGATCCAGTTGGGACGAACGCCACGAGCGACGCTTCTCCGAATAGAACTGGTTGCGCAGGATCATGAAGGTCCAGGCCTTCATATTGGTGCCCATCTGATAGGAGGCGCGGGCGTCCCAGGCCTTCATCATGGCGTCCTGCGCCAGGTCGTCGGCGGCGGTCGGGTCGCCCGTCAGGGTGCGGGCGAAGGCGCGCAGGTGCGGGATCAGCTGGACCAGTTCGCGCTTGAACCCCTCGTCGTCGGCGGAGGGAGGCTTGGGCGCGGTCGAACGGCCTGAGACGCTCACGCCTTGTTCTCGTCGGAAGCGCGCTGGTCGGCGCGGCGCAGGATTTCCAGGAATTCGTCGGGGACAGGCTCGTTGACGACCTCGTCGAACAGGTGGCGCAGCTTCACGCCGATGGCCTGCTGACGCAGTCGCGCTTCCTCAAGCGGCGGCTCGCCGCCTGCAGGCCGGGCATTGGCGGGTTTTCGCCCGGAGTCCGATGAATCGATCATGTATGTCTGCGCCGCCAATCGTTGAAACTCATCCGCGAGTATGCGCCGGCTCCGCGCGCCGGGCTTCTTGATCAGGCCGTCAACGTCGCTCGCGCACGCCAGTTCCGTTGGCCGCGCATTTTATGGTGAAGCTAAATCAGACCCGTTGGAACCGTGACGGTAGTGATACGTTCCGTTCGCCACGCGTGCCGCTTTTAACGGGCGCATCGTCGATTTGTCGGGGAATACTTAAATGAGCCTTCTGGCCAGACTTGCGCCGCACCTGCCCTACGTCCGTCGTTACGCGCGGGCCCTCACCGGGGATCAGGCGACGGGCGACAACTATGTGCGCGTGGCGCTGGAAGCCCTCGCCGCCGGCGAGCGCCAGCTTTCGCCCGACATGGCGCCGCGCGTGGCTCTGTATCATGTGTTCCACACCATCTGGTCCACGACCGGCGCCCAGCTGGAAGACACCAGCGGCATTGAAGGGCTGACCGATGCGTCCAGCCGACTGATGCGGATCGCTCCGCGTTCGCGTCAGGCCTTCCTGCTGACCGCGCTCGAAGGCTTCACCCCGTCCGAAGCGGCGCAGATCCTGTCGGCCGACGCCCATTCGGTCGAGCGGCTGATCGGCGACGCCCAGGCCGAGATCGACGCTGAACTGGCCACTGACGTCCTGATCATCGAGGACGAGGCCATCATCGCCGCCGACATCGAGAGCCTGGTTCGCGAACTGGGTCACAATGTCACCGGCACGGCCACGACGCATGACGAGGCCGTCGATGCGGTCGCCCGCCATCGTCCAGGCCTCGTCCTGGCCGACATCCAGCTGGCAGACGGTTCGTCGGGCATCGACGCGGTCAAGGATATCCTCAAGAAGTTCGACGTGCCGGTGATCTTCATCACCGCCTTCCCCGAGCGTCTGCTGACTGGAGAGCGGCCGGAACCGACGTTCCTGATCACCAAGCCCTTCCAGCCGGAAACGGTGAAGGCGGCGATCAGCCAGGCCCTCTTCTTCCACCCGAGCCGCCAGAAGGAAGTCGCCTGATCCCAGGCGCCTTCCCGGCAATGAAAAGCCCCGCCGGATCGTTCCGGCGGGGCTTCTTCGTGAGCAGGGATCAGTTGGCGGGTTGATTGACGTTCGGGGCGGTCCCGGCCGCCGGCGAGGTCGGTTCGCCCGTGGCGGTGGTGGGCGCATCGGGCGTGGGCGGGCCGGAATTGTCGAAGGCGGCGGCATCCACCGCCTGGGCGCCGGTGTTGGGGTTCTGGGAGGCGAAGCCGCCGTTGGACACGAACCACATCCCCAGCAGGAGGATGGCCGCCGCACCCGCCGAAACGATCAGCAGCACCAGCATGCGTTTGCCGGGTCTGGCGCCTCGCACATACTGGGCATCGACGGGGCGGCCTTCGTGGACAGCGTCGGCTGCTTCGGAATGGGGATCGTGATGGGTCATGAGGCTGCTTTCCGAAGGTGAACGTCCAGGTCAGACAACGCTTAGGCGAGCGTGGCCGTTCCGTGCGGTCGGCCTGTCTCGCAAGCGGCGAAAAAACTTCGCTGAACAGGGGAACGCTTATGGAATGACGTCGTTCTCAATCTGCGGAGGCGGCGACGCCCCCCCTACCGGACCGGCCTCAGCTGGCCCTGTCGCCTCCGCGCCTCATTCTCGATAATGCCACTTTAAGGCGATCCCCCAGGGGTCGCCTTTTTCTTTGCTCTGCCCGCGGCCTGTGCCCATGATGGGTCTGCAAAAGAAACCAACCCGGAGATGACGACCATGGCTCTGACCAACCGCCAGTGGGTGCTGCGCCAGCGGCCGCAGGGTCTGATCAAGGACGGCGACCTGGAACTGGTCGAGAGCCCGGTTCGCGATCTGAAGGACGGCGAGGTCCTGGTCCGCACCGTCTATCTGTCGCTGGACCCGACGAACCGGACCTGGATGAACGACGCCGTCGGCTATCTGCCGCCGGTGGGCCTGGGCGACGTGATGCGCGGCCTGACGCTCGGCGTGATCGAGCAGTCGAGGTCCGAAAAATTCAAGGAAGGCGACATCGTCACCACGGCCATGGGCGGCTGGAGTGACTATGGCGTGGTGCCGGACAGCGGCGTGAGCCGGGTGCATCGCGCCCCGGGCATGCCGCTGACGGCGAACATGTCGGTCCTGGGCATGACGGGTCTGACCGCCTGGGCCGGCGTCACCGACGTGCTGAGGCCCGAGCCGGGACAGGTCATGGTCATCTCGGCGGCAGCCGGGGCGGTTGGCTCGGTCGCCGGCCAGATCGCCAAACAGAAGGGCGCCCATGTCATCGGCATCGCCGGCGGACCCGAGAAATGCCGCTGGCTGACCGAGGAGCTCGGGTTCGATGCCGCCATCGACTACAAGAACGAGGACGTGGGCGAGGCGCTCGACCGGCTGGCCCCGAACGGCGTCGATCTCAACTTCGAAAATGTCGGCGGCGACATCATGGTCGCGGTTTGGAACCGGCTGAACATCCACGCCCGGATGGCCGTTTGCGGCATGGTCTCGGCCTATAACGCCACCAAGCGGCCGCCGTCGCCGGATCTCAGCCGCCTGATTACCCACCGGATGACGATGCGGGGCTTCCTCGTCATGGACTATTCGCCACGCGCCAGGGAGTTCATCGCCGAGGTCGGCCCGTGGCTGGCGTCGGGCAAGGTCCAGTGGAAGGTCCACGTCGACAACGGCCTGGAAGGCGCCGTGACATCCCTCAATCGGCTGTTCACCGGCGACCATGACGGCAAGCTTCTGGTACGCGTCTCCGAAGAACCGGCCTGATCGAACAAGGGGACACCATGAGCGATCCGCTGCATGTTCATTTCGAGGACATCGAGAACGGCCAGGTGCTTCAGCTCGGCGCCTGCGCCGTGGACGAGGCGGCGATCGAGCTGTTCGTCGCGCATTTCGCGCCAGGCTGGGATCCGGCCTATGGCGCGCCGGATGCGCTCGTCTATGCGCTGTGGAGCCGTCTGGCGGCCGACAAGGCCGCCGGATGGGCCCAGTCGAAACTGCTGGCGGTCGACGGCCTTCGCTTCATGCGCAATCCGCCGGCGGGTGAACTGCTGCGCGGTCGGATGACGGTGATGGGCAAGGACCCCGTGGGTGACGACAAGGGCATCGTCATCGCCCAGCACGACCTGCTCGACGAGGGCGGCCGTCTGGTCTTCTCTTGCCTGACCCGGGGCGTATTCGTCAGGCGGTAGCTGAACGTCTCTCCCTCCCCCTTGGGGGAGGGTTGTCGATGCGGAGCATCGACGGGGTGGGAAGGGCCAGGCGGTCCAGACACAGGCTTGTTCGGCCTTGCCTTGCCGCTTCCACCCGATCGCTGCGCGATCTGCCCTCCCCCGAGGGGGAGGGAGAAGGCCGTGTCTCTTAAGCGTTGCCGGCGATCTCGCCGTTGTCGTTCGCGCGCTGGAAGGCCAGGGCGATCAGGCGGTCCCAGCCGAGCAGCGACACCAGGTGGGCGTAGATCTGGCCCAGGGCGCCGTTGTCGCGCAGTTCCGCCAGCTTCTCGGCCGGAAGGAGCTTCAGCTTCTCTTCCGAGACGGCGAAATAGTCGGCCAGCTTCTGGGGTTCACCCGGCTCGCCGCGCTCGTTGCGCGGCGTGAAGACGGCTTCGCGGACGTCGAACAGGTCCAGGTCCGTCAGCAGCTTGATGAAACTGTCGGTGCGCTGGCGCTCCTGCTCGAAGTTGTTGCAGAATTCCATGGCCTGGTTGACGTATTCGGAGGGCTTGCCGTCCTCGAACAGCGGCGCCTGGCCGCCCTCGACGATGAACGGCGCATCGCGGTCGATGCACAGGATCAGGCGCTGGCCCTGCGGGTCGTTGGCGAAGACGAACGGATAGCGGCGGACGTAGGCGGGGATGTAGGCCTCGGGGCGGAACTCGCCCTTGGCGCTGACATAGAGGTTTTCGCTCTGGCGCAGGCCCATGACCGCGACCGGCTGTTTGGAATCGCCGAGGAAGACGACCGGGTAGGACAGGGCAGCCGGGGCGAACTCGGTCACCGTCAGCGGCACGACGTGCGAAGCGGCGACGAAGGCGTAGGGCTTGTCGATGGGGTTGACGCCCAGCTTGCCGTGCAGGTCGCTCGAGAGCGGCTCGGGCTTGGCGTAGAACAGGACGTTGCCGTCGAGGCCGGAGTCGTTGGAGGCTGTGGTGTCGGTCATGGACTCGAGAGCTCTGGGAATGACGGAAAGGCGGGCCTTCTAGCGGAACCGGCCCGCCGCCGCAAACCGGTGCGCCTGTCGCGCTTAAAAGCGATAGGTGACGCCGACCCGCAGGTTCCGTCCGGGCTGGGGCGCGATGTCCTTCAGGAAGGAGGCGTGTTCGCGCGCCTCCTCGTTCGTCAGGTTGTGCGCCTCGGCGAAGACGGTGACGTTGCGGTCTGCGAACGGTCGGATTGAGCCGGACAGATTGACCATGGTGTAGCTGTCGGTCGGCAGTTCGAACGCGGCGGTCTTGTCCTGTTCGCCGACGTGGCGGACCTCAAGCTGGGTGTCCCATCGGGCGTCGGTCCAGATCAGGCGGCTGGTGACCGAGTATGGCGGAATGCGCGCGGCCGGACCCAGGTCGGTATCGGCCTTCACATAGTCGGCCGAGCCGCCGAGCTTCAGGCTACGTTCGCCCGATTCCCACAGCGCATAGTCGCCCTCGATCTCGAAACCGGTGAAGGTCGCGTCGGTCTGGACATAGGCGAAGATCGGGAAGGGCTGGCCGTCGAAGTCGAAAGCGGCGCCGGTCGGGCGCTGGTCGATGAAGCCGTCGTATTTCGCCCGATAGACGTGCAGATCGCCGTCCAGCGGGCCGCGCGACAGGTGGACCGTCCCCTCGAGGGTCAGGACCTTCTCGGAATTGAGCGTCGGATCGCCGAGCTCATAGGCCGCCGTGGCGACGTGGACGCCGTCGGAAAACAGTTCGACCTCGCTCGGTGCTCGCTCGCTTGACGACAGGCTGAGGCCGAGGAACAGGCCCTGGGCCGGCTTGACGAAGACGGAGCCCGAGGCGGACCAGTTATCGAACTGGCGATTGATCTTCGACGTCCCGCCGATCGGGGTGGCGGACAGCTCGCGGCGGTCGTAGCGGACGCCGCCCTCGAAGCCGTAGGCGCCGAGATCCAGCCTCTGGACGGTGTAGAGGCCGGTTTCCTGAATCGAGGTTGCGGGGACGAAGGCCTCGTCGCCGATGGCGTCGAATTCGCGGTCCAGCACCTGGGCCCCGACCACGCCCTGCCAGCCGTCGCGCTGGCGCTGGATCAGTTCGGCTCGGCCCTCATAGCCCGAGGACTGGAAGACGGTTCCCACCTTGGGGCCCTCGAACTCGGTGTGCGCGTAGTCGGCATAGCCGGCCGAGAGGTTGAACGACTGGAACCAGGCGGTATCCAGCTCCCGCTCGGCGCGGAAGTCGTAGCGCGTCTGTTCCAGGTCGATCGAGACATCGGGCTCGGCCACGGTGCCGTAGTTGGACCGGGTGTTCTTGATCGAGACGCCGACGAAGCCGCGGTCGTCGACATATGAAACGCCGGCGCCGACCTGTTCGATCTTGGCGAAGGAGTTGACCACGGTACCGGCGTCATCGCGGGCCACGCTCTCTGCATCCGCAAGCCGCTGTGAGATGGCCGAGCCGGGGATGTCGTAGTCACCGCTGTCGCGCCGGAAGCCGTCGACCGTGAACACGAACGGGCCCGCGTTGGCCGCCAGGCGTGCGCCCAGGCCATAGCCGTCGTCGACGCTGGAATACTGGGTCGAGATATGGCCGTCGACGCCGCCCTCGACCGCATGGGTCGGGATGCGTTCATCGAGGATGTTGACCACTCCGCCGATGGCCGAACCGCCGAAAGTCAGGGTCGAGGGGCCGCGCACGACCTCGATCCGGCTGGCCTCGGCGGGATCCACGGCGACCTGGTGGTCCGGCGAGACGGCCGAGGCGTCGATCATGCCGAGGCCGTTGGTCAGGACCTGGACCCGGGGACCGGACAGGCCGCGAATGACGGGGCGGCTGGCGCCCGGCGCGAAGCTGGACGAGCGCACGCCCGGCAGGCTCGCGACCAGGTCCCCCAGGGTCTGGACCGGGGCGACAGCCAGGGCCTGTTCGTCCAGCACGTCGACGGCGATCAAGCTGGCGTTGTCGCTGACGCCGAAGGGACGTCCCGTGACGATGACGTCCTCGACCGCATCGGCCTGTTGCGCGGGTGGGGCGGTCTGGGCGGAGGCGGCGCCGGCCAGGGCGCTCGAGGCGACGGCCACGAGAAGGGCGGAACGGGACAGGTAAGCAGAACGCATGGCAATCTCTCGGGAGGAAGAGGTTGAAGTGTTATGAGATAACATCACGGGTAGTCAAGCCGCGATGGTTGCGATGGGGCGTCGCGCGGCTTAGCTCTGGGCCATGGGTTCCCACTGCGATCACGCGCACGACGAAACCGGCCTCGACGCCGGAGAAATTGGCCGCGCCCTGGCCTCTGCCGAGACGCGCTGCGTGCAGCAGGGCGAGCGGATGACTGCGCCGCGCCGCCGCGTGCTGGAGTTGCTGCTGCAGGCCGGCGAGGCGGTGAAGGCCTATGACCTGATCGCCCGCTACGGCCTGGACGGCGTCGCCGCCAAGCCGCCGACCGTTTATCGCGCGCTGGAGTTTCTCGAGAAGACGGGGCTGGCCCACCGAATCGCCTCCATCAGCGCCTATGTGGCCTGTTCGGTGGGCGATCGGGCCCACGCCGCCGCCTTTTTGATCTGCGACTGTTGCGGCGCGACCGAGGAGGTCACCCCGCCGGAAGGCGAAGCCCTGCAACAGGCCGCGACCGCCGCCGGCTATGCGCTGGAGCGCACCACGATCGAGGGCCACGGCCGCTGTCCCGCCTGCCGTGTAGCGGCATGACCGGGAAGCCGCGTCGCCGCATAGGCGGATAGATGCTGGCGTCGGGGTCTCCGGCTCCCTAGGTTTCCGACATGGACGCTGCCCGGCTCTCCCCGCCCCGCCGCATGACCGTGCCCATCGCCAATCGATGGGGCGACGGAGACATGTCGGTCCTCGACTTCGGCGACCCGAGGCGGCCGGTCGATCTGATCTTCTGCCACGCGAACGGGTTCAACGCCGCGACCTATCGCTCGATTCTGGCGCCGCTGACGTCGTCCCTGCGCATCCTCGCGCCCGATCTGAGGGGGCATGGGGCAACCACCCTGCCGCTCCCGACCGGCCGGAAGGGCTGGCAGGATCACCGCGACGACCTCGTGTCACTGCTCGACAGCCTGGACGGACCGCCGGTGGTCATGGCCGGCCATTCCATGGGCGCGACCAGCGCCATCCTCGCCACTGCCGAACGGCCCGGGAAGGTCTCCCAGATCGTCGCCCTCGATCCGGTCGTCTGGAAGCGCTGGATGGTGGCGGCGCTGCAACTGCCGCTGCTGAACCGTCTGCCCGGCCATATCCCGCTGGTGAAGGGCGCGCTCAGACGTCGTGCGCGGTTCGACAGCCGGGAACAGGCTCTGGCGGCCTACCGCGGCCGTGGCGCCTTCAAGGGTTGGTCCGACATCATGGTGATCGACTATCTCGGCGCCGGCCTGACCGAGGACGGCGACGGATTCGTCCTGACCTGTCCCCCGGCGTGGGAGGCCTCGAACTATTGCGCCCAGGGGCACGATCCCTGGAAGGCGATGCGCGACTGCGGCCGGCCGATCCGCATCCTGAAGGCGGAGATCCACTCGAGCTGCGCGGTCGAGGCCGCGCCGCGCGGCCTGCCGCTGGTCTCGGTCGAGACGGTGGCCGGCGGCACGCATTTCTTCCCGATGCTGCGCCCCGATATCGCCCGCGACGCCCTGTTCGACGCCGCTGTCTAGATCATTTGCCGGTCTTGGCGGCGTAGTCGGCGCGGTCGCGCTCCGTCGCCGCGGCCCGGGCGACACGCTCGGCAGCCAGCCGGTCCTCGATCGCCAGCAGTTGGCGGTTCTGCTCGTTCGAAGCCTCGGCGCGCGTCACGCCGGCCGGCCGGCCGGTGATGTCGGGCAGGTAGATCGGCTGGACGCACTCGCGCCCCTCCTCATACCACCAGCGGCCGCTCTGCGCGCAGGCGTCGGCGGGTGCGACATAGAAGCGCTGGAAGGCGAAGGCTCCGGCGACGCAGACGGCGAACAGTCCGAAGAACAGGATCGACAGGCGTCGCATGGTCAGGAAGCGGTTCATCGAAATCTCATTCCCGGCGACGCTTCAAGTTCACGTCGCGTTACGTTGACAGGCTCCTTCGCCCGTTCCATTCCCTGCCGCAACATTCCGGCGATCCTATGGACAGTCAAACATGAAGGTTCTCGTCCCCGTCAAACGGGTGATCGACTATAACGTCAAGGCTCGCGTCAAGGCGGACCAGACCGGCGTCGATCTCGCCAACGTCAAGATGAGCATGAATCCCTTCGACGAGATCGCTGTCGAAGAGGCGGTTCGTCTGAAAGAGGGCAAGGAGCACCACGCCGCCGGCACGGTGACCGAGATAGTCGTCGTCTCGATCGGCGTGACCCAGGCACAGGAAACCATCCGCACCGCCCTGGCCATGGGCGCCGATCGCGGCATCCTGATCCAGTCCGACGCCGACCTCGAGCCCCTGGCCGTCGCCAAGCTGCTGGCCGCCGTTGTGGCCGAAGAGAAGCCGGACCTGGTCCTGATGGGCAAGCAGTCCATCGACGGCGACAACAATGCGGTCGGCCAGATGCTGGCCGCCCTGCTCGACTGGCCCCAGGCCACGTTCGCGGCGAAGATCGACATCGCCGGCGGCGCGGCCAGGGTCACGCGCGAAGTTGACGGCGGCAACCAGACCCTGTCGGCGACCCTGCCGGCCGTGATCACGGTGGACCTGCGTCTCAACACACCGCGCTACGCCTCCCTGCCCAACATCATGAAGGCCAAGAAAAAGGAGATCGCGATGAAGGCGGTCGCCGACTACGGTGTCGATACGGCCAACCGTTTGACGGTGGTCAAGGTGACGGCCCCGCCGACCCGCTCGGCCGGGATCAAGGTCGCCGATGCGGCTGAACTGGTGTCCAAACTCAAGACTGCGGGAGCCCTGTAGATGGCCGTCCTCGTCATCGCCGACCACGACGGTTCGGCCGTCCGTGACAGCACGAACAAGACCGTGACCGCGGCTCTCGCCCTGTCCTCCGACGTGGACATTCTGGTCGTCGGCTCGGGCGCCAAGGCAGCCGCCGATGCCGCCGCCAGGATCACCGGCGTGCGCAAGGTGCTGCTGGCCGAGAGCGGCGAGCTGGGCCACCAGCTGGCCGAGGCCGTGACCGCCACGGTCGTGGCCCTTGCCGCCGGCTACGACGCGTTCCTGTCTCCCGCCTCGATGGACGGCAAGAATTTCATGCCGCGGATTGCGGCCAAGCTGGACGTCGCCCCGATCTCCGAGATCGTCGAGGTCGTCGCCGCAGACACCTTCGTGCGGCCGATCTATGCCGGCAACGCCCTGGAGACGATTCAGTCGTCGGACGCGAAAAAGGTCATCACCGTGCGTCCGACCGCCTTCGTCCCTGCGGCGGACGGCGGCTCGGCCCCGGTCGAGACCGTGGCTGGTTCGGACGCCGGCAAGGCGGCCTTCGTCGGCGAGGAGATGGTCAAGTCGGACCGTCCCGAACTGGGCGCCGCCAAGATCGTCGTCTCCGGCGGTCGCGCCCTGGGCTCGGCCGAGGAGTTCCATGCCGTCATGGATCCCCTGGCCGACAAACTGGGCGCCGCCGTCGGCGCGTCTCGCGCAGCTGTGGACGCCGGCTACGCCCCCAACGACTACCAGGTCGGCCAGACCGGCAAGGTCGTCGCTCCGGGCCTCTACATCGCTATCGGCATCTCAGGCGCTATCCAGCACCTGGCGGGGATGAAGGACTCCAAGATCATCGTCGCCATCAACAAGGACGCCGACGCCCCGATCTTCCAGGTCGCGGATTTCGGCATCGTCGGCGACTACAAGACGGTCGTGCCGGAGCTGATGGCCGCTCTGGGCTAAGGCTTTCTGAGGCTTCGAACGGGGGCGCGGCGCCGAGAGGCCCGCGCCCTTTTTCATGCCCGGAGATCAGACATCTTGACTCATTTCGATGATTAGCTAATTGTCGCATTATGAGCAGTGTCTTCAGGGCCCTTTCCGATCCGACCCGCCGGCGGGTGCTTCAGTTCCTGCGTCAGGGGCCGATGAGCGCCGGCGAACTCAGCGCCCGGTTCGAGGTCTCCAAACCGACCATGTCGGCGCATTTCGCGGTGCTGAAAGAGGCTGATCTGGTCCACGCCGAGAAGGTCGGAAAGTCCGTCATCTATCACCTGAAGCTCTCGGTGCTCGAAGAGGCCCTGCTGGGCTTCGTCCATTCATTCGGCCTCGGCGCGGATGCGCCGACGCCTTCAGAGGAGCCGGCGAAATGAACAAGGACCTGATCAACAGCCTCGCCTGGGGCGGCGGCATTCTCGTGCTGGCGCTGGCTGCAAGCCTCGCCCGCAAGCTCGGCTACATCGACCAGGAGACGACGATCCGGATCGTTCTGGGCGCCACCGGCCTGATGATCGCCTCGTTCGGCAATCGCATACCCAAGACCTTCGCCCCCAGCTACTGCGCCCGAAAGGCCCAGCGCGTCACCGCCTGGTCCATGGTGCTCAGCGGCCTCGTCTACGCTGGAGCGTTCGTCTTCGCGCCGACCATCATGACGGCGGTCGTGGTCGGATGCGGCGCGGTGATCCTCGGGATGGCGGTGACCTTCATCTACTGCCTGTCGCTGCGGAACCGGGCGAAGGCGGCCTGATCGGGATGATGCCATGGCCCGGATCGCCATCAAACTGACCCCCGGCGCGGCCTCTGATCGCATCGACGGCTGGGACGTCGACCCCGAAGGGCGGCCGGTCCTCAAGGTCCGCGTGCGCGCCCGACCGGTCGAAGGCGGGGCCAACGCCGCCCTGATCCTGCTGCTCGCGAAATCTCTGGGCGTGGCCCGTTCGGCAGTGTCCCTGGCGCGCGGCGGACAGTCCCGGCTGAAGATGATCGAGGTCGAAGGCCTTGATGATGCGGAGCGTCGCGACCGCCTTACAGGAATGTAATGTTTCCGCCTTTGACGGACGGCTTGAGACGCTCTTGTAATCCGCCCCGTTCCGCGCCGTCGGCGCGAAGGGGAGCGTTTAATGATCCGTCACGCCTTGCGGGGCTCCAGCCTCGCCGTAATCGCCTGCGCTCTGGCGCTATCGGCCTGCGCCACAACGGACACTGACGCCCCGCCCGCGGCCGACGGATCGAGCAGCGGCGGCGCCTCCACGGATCGCACCATGGCGCGCGGTCTGGACGCCTCGACCAACCTCGATCCCTATCCCTCGACCTACCAGCCGCTGCCGCGTGACAACGTCGCCATCGTCGGCGGCACGGTCCTGACCGGCACGGACCAGCGCATCGAGAACGGCGTCGTCCTGATGTCGGACGGCAAGGTCGAGGCCGTGGGTCCGGCCTCGATGCCTGTCCCCGCCGGCTACCGCGTCGTCGACGCACGCGGTCGCTTCGTGACCCCGGGGGTCATCGACGTCCACTCCCACCTCGGCGTCTATCCCTCGCCCGGCGTGAGCGGCATGAGCGACGGCAACGAGGCGACCAGCCCCAACACGGCCCAGGTCTGGGCCGAACATTCGATCTGGCCCCAGGACCCTGGGTTCAACACCGCCCGCGCCGGCGGAGTCACCACCCTCCAGATCCTGCCTGGCTCGGCCAACCTGTTCGGCGGCCGCTCGGTGACGGTGCGCAACATTCCGTCGATCAGCATGCAGGGGATGAAGTTCCCCGGCGCTCCCTATGGCGTGAAGATGGCCTGCGGCGAGAACCCGTCGCGCGTCTACGGCGGCCGCAACCAGTCGCCGGCCACCGGCATGGGCAATGTCGCCGGCTATCGCGCCGCCTTCATCGCCGCCCGCGAATACAAGGCCAAATGGGACAAGTGGCGCGAGGACGGCGAGGGCTCGCCCCCGACCCGCAACCTGCAGAACGAGACTCTGGCCGGGGTGCTGGACGGGTCTATCCTGGTCCAGAACCACTGCTACCGCGCCGACGAGATGATGGTGATGCTCGATATCGCCAATGAGTTCGGCTATCGCGTCACGGCCTTCCACCACGCTGTCGAGGCCTACAAGATCGCGCCGCAACTGGCCGCCGCCGGCGTCTGCGCCGACATGTGGACCGGCTGGTGGGGCTTCAAGATGGAGGCGCTCGACGCGGTTGAGGAGAATGCCGCCCTGGTCGATGCCGCCGAGGGCGGTTGCGCCGTCATCCATTCCGACGACGCCCAGCTGACTCAGCGCCTGAACCAGGAAGCCGCCGCCGCGCTCGCCGCGGGTCGCCGCGCCGGTCTGAACATCAGTGAGGAACACGCGATCGGCTGGATCACCTCCAACGCCGCCCGCTCGATCGGCATCGGCGACGAGACCGGAGCGCTGACGCCGGGCCTGCGCGGCGACGTTGTGATCTGGAGCGCCAATCCGTTCTCGGTCTACGCTCGCGCCGACCAGGTCTTCATTGACGGCGCTCTCACGTTCGACCGCTTCGACCCGCGCTATCAGCCTGTCTCGGACTTCGAGCTGGGCCAGCCCGGCTTCGGCATCGCAGCCGCCAACATCGTTCCGGGAGCCCGCTGATGCGCCGTTTCGCCCTCATCTCCCTGACCGCTCTGGCGCTGTCGGCCATGCCCGCACTGGCGCAAGTGACCGCCATCACCGGGGGGCGCGTCCTCACGGGTACGTCGGTGATCGAGAACGGCACGGTCGTCATCTCCGGCGGCCGTATCGTCTCGGTCGGGACCGGGGCCGCTCCGGCCGGAGCCCGCGTCATCGACGCGCGTGGCAAGGTGGTCACCCCCGGTTTCGTCGCCGTCGATTCCGGCCTCGGCCTGACCGAGATTTCATCCGTCCAGGGGTCGGAGGATCAGTCCAACGGCGCCAACACCATCTCGGCCTCGTTCGACGTCAGCTACGGCCTCGACCCCTGGTCGATCGCCATTCCGGTCGCGCGTCTGGGCGGCATCACCCGCGCCATCGTTGTCCCCAACCATCCGGGCGGCTCGGGCGGTCACCAGCATCAGGATGACTCGGATTTCGCCGGCGCCGGTTCGGGCGGGTTCCAGACGCCGGGCCTGTTCGCAGGCACGGCCTCGGTGATCCACCTGGCGGCCGGGACCGACATCCTGGTCCAGCCTCGCGTGGCCATGGTTGCTCCGTTCGGCGAGGCCGGAGCGGGTGTCGCCGGCGGCGCGCGCGGCGCCGAATTCACCCTGTTCAAGGAAACCCTGGCTGAGGTCCGCCTCTATGCCCGCAACAAGGCCGCCTATGACCGCGCGGCCCTGCGCGACCTGTCGATCTCTCGCGCCGATCTCGAGGCTCTGATCCCGGTCGCCAACGGGACCCTGCCGCTGATCGTCACCGTCCACCGGGCGGCCGACATCCAGCAGGTCCTGCGTCTCGGCCGCGAGGAAGGGGTCAAGCTGATCCTGGACGGCGCCGAGGAAGGCTGGCTGGTCGCCGCCGACATAGCCGCCGCCGACGTGCCGGTGCTGCTCAACCCCATCTCCAACCTGCCGGGCGATCTCGAGACCCGGGCGGCGCGGATGGAGAATGCCGCGGCCCTGAACGCCGCCGGGGTCGTCATCGCCATCAAGGGCAACGAGGGCTCGGTCCACAGGGCGCGCGAGGCCCGCTACAACGCCGGGAACGCCGTCTCCCACGGACTGCCGTTCGAGGCGGCCATCGCGGCCCTGACGGTCAATCCGGCGCGTATCTTCGGCATGGCGGGCCAGTTCGGCGAGCTGCGCGCGGGCGCAGCGGCCGATGTGGTCGTCTGGTCCGGCGATCCGCTGGAGCCTCTGTCGTCGGTGACGGCGGAGTTCATCAACGGCCAGGAACAGTCCCTGACCAGCCGCCAGATCCTCCTGCGCGACCGCTATCTCAACGGCGGGCGTCAGGCCGGAGGGATGCCGGTCGCCTACGGGCGGTAAATCGAGGCCTTCTCCCTCCCCCTCGGGGGGAGGGTGGCTGAGCCCAGCGAAGCCGGGTGGGGGCGGCAAGGCGAAACAGGGACGGGGTCTGTGTCTGGATCACCTCGCCGCTCCCACCCCGTCGCTTCGCGACGCCCCTCCCCCGCAGGGGGAGGGAGAGGTATAGGGAGCGAATGTCCGCCGCCCCCCGCCTCTTCATCGACGCCGACGCCTGTCCGGTAAAGGACGAGGTCTATCGCGTGGCGGCCCGCTACGGCCTGCAGGTGTTTGTGGTCTCGAACAGCTGGATCAACACGCCACGCGAAACGTGGATCGAACAGATTGTCGTCGATGCCGGTCCCGACATCGCCGACGACTGGATCGCCGAACGCGCTGGACCGGGCGATATCGTCATCACCGCCGACATCCCGCTGGCCGACCGCTGCCTGAAATCCGGGGCACAGGCGCTGAAATCGAACGGCCATCCCTTCACGCCGGACTCGATCGGCTCGGCCCTCGCAGGGCGGATGGTGGGCGAGCATCTGCGGTCGATGGGGGTCGCCACCTCCGGCCCGCCGCCGTTCGGGCCCAGGGACCGTTCGGCCTTTCTTCAGGCGCTGGACCGCGCAGTGATCATGGCGAAGCGGGCGCCGCGATGACCACCATCCCCGAGAGCGAGCTGGAGTTTCACTTCTACCGTGCTGGCGGACCGGGCGGGCAAAACGTCAACAAGGTCTCGACCGCCGTGCAGATGCGGTTCGACGCCAGGAACTCGCCCTCGCTGAGGGAGCCCGTGCGCGAGCGGCTGATGAAACTGGCCGGCAGCCGGTTGACCCTGGAGGGCGTGATCCTGATCACCGCCGTTCGTCACCGGACCCAGGAGCGCAACCGCGCCGACGCCATCGAACGGCTTCAGGACCTGGTCGACAAGGCCTCGGTGGCCCCGACCTACCGCGTCCCGACCCGGCCGACGCGGGCGTCGAAGGAACGCCGCCTCCAGGCCAAGTCGGGCCGCGCCACGATCAAGAGCGGACGCGGCAAGCCGGCGCTGGATTAGCGCGGACCGCGATCCATCATCTGCTGCAGCGGCGTGCGCGGCAGGGTCGCCAGGGTCAGGGCGCCGTCCTGATCGGTGTCCAGGGCGATGAACCAGCGGTCCGTCGCCTGCGCCCACTCCTGGGCCGTCACGGTCTGGTTGATGTCGAGGTCGGCGGCCTTGACCGGTTGCGGATAGTTGAAGAACCCGGCCGCGGCGATCGGTCCGTAGGCCAGCGGGCCGGTCGGCGCGCGCTGGCGGGGGGCGCTGCGGCTGCCCTGTTGCTGGGCGGGTTCGGCCAGGCCCAGGGCCATGCCGCCGCTGAAGCCTTGCAGACGGCGCCCGGGCTCACGGGGCCCGCCCGCCATGCCCGGCAGACGGGCGCGGGCCTCAGCCAGATCCGCTTCGTAGGCCGCGATCTCGTCGGGGGTCAGCCGGTCGTCGCGGCGCACGTCCAGTGCGCGGAACTGGCGGATCCCGTCGGCGGTGAATTCTTCCTGCGTCACCCGGCCGTCGTTGTCGGCATCGGCGCCCGAGAACCAGCCGGCGACCGGCCAGGGCTCGCCCGGTTCGGCGAAGAACAGCTCGCCGAAGGGACTGACGAACAGGCCGGGACCCGGTCCCTGCGCACCGCCGGGGCCCCCCATCGGGCCACCCGGGCCGGACGCGCAGCCGCCGGGGACGAGACCCAGGACGGCCACGCCGAGGACGATGGGGGCGAGACGCTTCATGGAGGGTTCCCGAAAGGAGGGGCGGAGGGGATCAGGCGTCGGGCGACGGCGGGTCGGACGATTCAGGCGGCGCCGGGCGGAACAGCAGGGCGGCGATCAGCCCGCCCTCTTCCAGCCCGATCAGCCACTGGGTCGCGGCATTGTCGAAGGTGACCAGATACTGGGCCACGCCATCGTCGACGCCGGACGGCTCGATCGTCTGCAGGTCGCCGAAGCCCTGGACCAGGGGCGAGAAGGTGGTCATCTGGCTGTTCAGGCGACGCCCGAGGTCCGGCGTGAACATCGCCTCCTGGATGTCGCCGGCCTTGAGCTGTTCGATGACGGCGCGCAGCGCGGCCTCGGCCATCTGGGCATCCGAGACCTGACCGCCCGGGGCGGCGGGCGCGCGCACGGCGGGCGCGGCCGGAGCGGTCGGGTTGTCGAAGGTGTTGGGCAGGGTGGCAGCGGCGCCTCCGCGGGGGGCCAGCTGCGCCGGGGGCGTCGCCTGGGCGAGCACGGGCCCGGCCAGGGCGGCCAGGGCGAGGACGAGAAGGGGGATCTTGATCGAGACGGTCATGCGGACTCCGACTGTGTCATCCCACAATCCGGGGCCAAAGCGACACAATGAGGGCGGCGGCCGAGAGGCCGGTCGCGACGACGACGCAGACGGCCAGCCAGGTCGGGGTCTTCACCCGCTCGACGATGACCGTCTGGCTGGTGGGCGGCTCCTGCACCAGTCGCGACAGGGCCCGGGCGCCCGAGAGGATCTCGCGCAGGCCGTCCCGCACCTGGGCCCTGGGACCGAGCTCGCGGGTGATCCAGCGCTCCACCACCGGCTGGGCCGCGGCCCACAGATCATGGTCCGGGTTCAGGCGTCGCGCCACACCCTCGACCGAGACCATGGTCTTCTGCAGCAGGATCAGTTCGGGCCGCAAATGCATGTCGAACAGGGCGGTGATCTCGAACAGCTGGCCCAGCAACCGGCCCATCGAGACCTGGGACGCGGCACGGCCTATTACCGGCTCTCCAACGGCGCGCAAGGCCTGGGCGAAGGCCTCGACCGAATGGTGCGGCGGCACGTAGCCGGCCTCGAAATGGACCCGGGCGATGCGCGGGTAGTCGCGCGTCAGGAAGCCCCACAGGATCTCGGCGAGGTAGCGCCGCTCGCCGGGGTTCAGCCGGCCGATGATGCCGAAATCGACGGCGCTCAGCTCGGCCGGGGCCGAGGCGAACAGATTTCCCTCGTGCAGGTCGGCGTGGAAGGTCCCGTAGTCCAGCGCCTGGACAAGGAAGGCGCGGACGACATTGTCGGCAAGGGCGTTGATGTCCATGCCCGGCTGTTCGATCGCGGCCGGGTCGGTCATTGGCAGGCCCACGGCCCACTCCAGGGTCAGCACCCGCTTGCCGACCCCGTCCCAGACCACCTTGGGCGCGGTCATATGGGCGCCGTCGGCCCGGGCCTTCTCCATGATGTCGTGTAATTCGGAGGCCGCCGCCGCCTCCAGCCGCATGTCGAGCTCCAGATACATCGACCGGGCCACAGTCTCGACGAAGGCTTCGGGCTCCAGTCGCCGCGCCGCAGGGACCAGCCTGTGCACCAGTCCGGCCGCCAGACGCATGGCGTCCAGCCCCTTGACCACGCGACGTTCCACGCCGGGGCGCAGCACCTTGACCGCCACCTTGCGCCCATCGGCCAGCCAGGCGGGGTGTGCCTGGGCCAGGGAGGCCGCCCCGATCGGATCGCCGAAATCGATGAACAGGCTCTCGACCGGCCGACCGAGGGAGCGCTCGATCTCGCGGCGCGCCTCGTCGGTCGGGAAGGGCGGCAGCTTGTCCTTCAGCCGGCCCAGGTCGCGCGCAAACTCGATGCCGAAGATGTCGGCCCGCGTGGCCATGACCTGACCGAGCTTGATCGCCACCGGCCCCAGGGTTTCGAACGCCCGACCCAGACGCTGGCCCGGCCGTCCGTCGCGACCCTCGCGCCCGGCGAACAGGTGGATGAACCCCGCGAGAACCCTGACCCAGGCGGGCAGCAGGCCGGTGATCTCGCGCGGGAGCAGGGCGTCGTGCCTGGCCAGGGCGGCGCCCCAGCGGATCAGCCGCCAGGTCGCGCCGACGGGATCGCGCACGGCCACGGTCGGCGGGGCGGCGGGCGCGACCCGATATGCGGCCGGAAAGCTCAGACCGCCCACCCGAAGTGGATCGCGGCGACGCCGCCCGACAGGTTGGTCACGGCGACGCGGGAGAACCCGGCTTGCTCGATCATGGCCTTGAAGGTCGACTGGTCGGGGAAGCGGCGGATGCTCTCGACCAGATACTGGTAGCTGTCGCGATCCTTGGCCACCCAGCCGCCGATGCGCGGAATGGCGTGGAAGGACCAGGCGTCATAGGCCTTGCGCACCGCCTCGGCCGTGGGCCGCGAGAACTCCAGGCACAGGAACCGCCCGCCGGGCTTCAACACCCGCCGCGCCTCCTTCAGGGCCACGGCGATGTCCGACACATTGCGGATGCCGAAACTGATCGAATAGGCGTCGACCGAGGCGTCGGGGATCGGCAGGGCCATGGCGTCGCCGACGGTCCAGATCATCTCCGGCTCGCCGCCCTTTTCGACGCCGGCCAGGATCATCTCGGCATTGTAGTCGAGCACGATGACGGAGGCATCCTCGCCGCCGCGCCGCTCCTGCGCCCGCCGCGCCATCTTCGAATAGCGCCGCGCCATGTCGCCGGTGCCGCCCGCGACGTCCAGGATGGTCTCGCCCGGTCGGGGGTTCAGCCTGGCGGCGGCCGCGTCCTTCCACAGCCGGTGCACGCCCCCGCTCATAAGGTCGTTCATCAGGTCGTAGCTGGAGGCCACGCTGTCGAACACGCCCCGCACCATCCGCACCTTCTCGCGGGCGTCCACATCGCGGAAACCGAAGGAGGAGGTGCCGCCTGACGAGTGCGGGCCCCGAGGCTGAGAGGAATCTGGAGAAGCGCTCATCTTTGCGGTCTAGCGCGCTGTGAAGCCTGCGTCACCGGGCCTCGCCTTCGCGGGCCATCGACTCAGGCGTGCGGCGCCCTGGGCCGCGGCACGCCGAGATCCTTCATCACCCCGCGCATGGCGCCGTAACAGCCGCAGGCGGCCTCCTCGAGCGCCTTGCGGTCCAGCACCTCGACCCAGCCCCGGCCGCGCCGGATCAGGTGTTTGCCCTCGAGCTCGGCCCCGGCTTCGGAAACGGTCGCGCGACGAACACCCAGCATGACGGCGATGTCCGCTTGGGTCAGGTGGAACCGGTTTGACTGGGCGCGGTCGTGCAGGGTCAGCAGCCAGCGGGCCAGCCGCTCGTCCAGCCGGTGCTGTGCGTTGCAGGCGGCAGTCTGCTGCACCTGGGCGAACAGGCTTTCGGTGAATTTGGACAGGGCGGTGCGCATGCCGGGGCTCTCTGCCAGGGCATCGGAGAAGATGTCTGCGGAGCAGCAGGCGGCGGAGCCCTCGATCTGGGCGATGGCGCGGCTCGAGGCGCGGGCGTTCATCGGGCCGCAGGTCACGCCGATCAGGCCTTCTCGACCGATGGCGGCGGTCTCGACCATCCTGTCCTCGGGCAGGACGGTCATCAGGGAGACGACCCCGTTCAGCGGGAACCAGACCTGGTCCACAGCCTCGCCCGCGTCGTACAGCATCTGCCCCTGGGTGAAAGCCCGTTCGGCCAGGTGCGGCTCCAGCCGTTTGCGGTCGGCGTCGTCCAGCGAGGCGATCCAGAGATTGTCCACGATGTAGCTCCGTTCCGTAAGGCGACGCTTCCCAACGCCTCAGCGTCTTCGTCTGTTCCAGTGCCGGCCGGCCGGCTGACGTAGCGGCGCCTTGCGGGGGCGCGGCGCTGCCGCTACCCCCGACGATCAGGAGACATTCATGGCCAGACCGACCCTCGATCCCGCAGCCGCCATCCAGGGCCTGACCGGCTGGTCCGTCCACGACGGCGACCGCCCCGCGATCGAGCGGACGCTGAAGTTCGCCGACTTCAACACCGCCTTTGCTTTCATGATGCGCGTGGCCTTGAAGGCCGAGACCATGGACCATCATCCGGAATGGTCGAACGTCTACAACCGGGTCACGGTGCTGCTGACGACCCACGACGCCGGCGGCGTCACCGAACTCGACACGACGATGGCGCGCTTCATCGACGCCGCCGCGAAATCCCTGGGAGGGGAATGACAATGAGCACGGCAGGACGCGTCGCGGGCAAGGCCGCACTGATCACGGGCGGGGCCCAGGGACTGGGCGAGGCCATCGCCTGGATGCTGGCGCGCGAAGGGTCGAAGGTCGCGATCACCGACATCAACGGCGCGGGCGCGAAAGACCTGGCCAAACGGATCAACGCCGAGATCCCGGGCGCCGCCTTCGCCTATGCCCACGACGTGGCCTCGGAAGCCCATTGGATCGATGTCGTCGCACGGGCCGCGGCCGACATGGGCAGCCTGTCGGTCCTGGTGAACAACGCCGGCGTTGGCGACGTCCTGCTCTTCTGCGAGCAGGACACGGCCGAAAACTGGCAGCGCCAGTACGAGATCAACCTGCGCTCGGTCATGTTCGGCTGCAAACACGCCATGCCGCATCTGCGGGCGTCTGGCTCGGCCTCCATTGTCAACATCTCGTCGATCGCAGGCCTGGCCGCAGGGCCGGGCATGGGCGCCTACAACGCCACCAAGGCGGGCGTCTGGATGTACACCAAGACCGTCGCCCTTGAGGCCGCGAAGATGGAGTGGAACGTCCGCGTCAACTCGGTCCACCCGGTCTTCATCAAGACCGGCATCCTCGATCCCTTCATCGCCATGGCCGGCGGTGACGAGGCCAAGGCTCACGAACGGCTGGCGCGCGGCATCCCGCTCAAGCGGATCGGCGAACCGAACGACGTGGCCTATTGCGTCCTCTACCTCGCCTCCGACGAAGCCAAATTCGTCACCGGCGCCGAGTTCAAGATCGACGGCGGCATGACGGCTCAATAGCCGTTCCGCCTCACCCTTTCGCGTTTCCAATCGCTGACGCTCCTGGACGCTCAAGCCCTCTCCCGCCGGGAGAGGGAAAGCGCACCACACCCGTCAACGGATCGTCCGATTTCCTCAATCGGATCAACGCCCGGCCACGATTTAGAGCTTTATCCCAGGCGCCCCTGAAAACCGTGAGACACTGTCTCCCGGTCTTTGACATCGCCATCCCGACTGCCCTGGCCGGCGCGACTCTGTCGACTCTGTCGACTCGCTTTTTGGAGTCGCGCTCAGTCGGCTCCGCCTCAGATGATATCCGCCGGCAGGATCTGGCTGGACAGCAATGTCTCCATGCCGTCCCAGGGGTCGGGACCCTGGCGTTCGACCCAGGCCTGCACCGTGTCGCGTCCGAGGCCGTAGTTGATGATGTAGCTGCGGTAGGTCTCGATGAAGCGCAGCCGCTGGGTCGCCCGCTCGGTTGTCGTCAGCATGTATTTTGACAGTTTGGCGATGGTCGCCTCGCGACCGACGCGGCCGGCCAGATAGTCGTCGGCGATGGTGTATTCGGCCCGCGCCAGCTGGCGGACCAGGGCGTTCAGCTCGGCCTTTTCCTCGACCGGGGCGCCGGTCAGTCCCGCCAGAGGCAGCAGGACGTCGCGCTCGAACGTCGCCGCCTCGTCGCCGGGGAAGGCCAGATCGATGCCGTAGTTGGCGCTGCCCTCGGCCACGAACGACATCGGCGAATACAGCGGATAGACGCTCATCTCGACCCAGCCGCGCTCGGCGACGAAGGTCCGTTCCAGCAGGGCGTTGTAGACGTGGTGACCGGGGTAACCCTCATGGCAGCCCAGGTCGATCGCCCGGTCGGTGAAGATCGGCTGGTCGGTGTTGATCTCGATCTTCGAGGCCGCGTCGCCTTGGAAATAGTTGTAGCCTGACCATGGCTTGTCGGTGACGAAGGCTAGGGTGAACCGCTCGTTGGCCGGCAGGGGAATATGGCGGATCGTCCGGGCGCGGCACTCGGCGATGGCCGCGTCCATCACGACCTGCAGCCGGTCGGTCGGAATGACGAAGCCGTTACGGAAGGCCGAGACCCGGTCGGCCAGGGGGCCGGCTCCCGGAACCAGACCGTCGATCCGCGCCAGGATCGGATCATAGGCGGTCAGCGGTTTCAGCTCGGGCCGGACGCCGAACAGGGCATAGGCCTCGTCGGCGAAGCTCATCCGCTCCCCGCCGATCATGTGCAGACGGGCCGATGCCGCCGAGACATGAGCCAGCAGATAGGCCTTTCGCTGCACCACGGCGGGCTCCGCGCCCCGCGTCGACAGGGCGTTCAGTCGCCCGGCAAGGGAGGCTGCGCCCTGGATCAGGGCCGGGACCTCGCGCGGGTTGGCTTTCGCCGCCGCGGCCCATTCCGGCGGGCCGTAGTAGGCGTCGACATAGCCGGGCTCGCGCTCGCCGATCTCCAGGATCAGGGCGACATAGTCCCGCGCCACGGCATCCAGACTGTCGCCGGACGGATCGGGCGAAGGGGCGGTGGCGCAGGCCGCGACCAGCAGAAGGGGCAGGGCGAGGGCGGCAAGGAACAGGCGACGCATGGACGGACTCCGCAAAGACCCCGGCACGCTAGGCGGGGCCGCGCCCTTCGCCAAGCCGTTCCGGGTCCAGCCTTTCCGGGATTGAGGCCGGCCGCGACCTGCTGTAAGGCCCTTCGTCCGGCCGCGAGGCCCGGCGGATGCACCCGTAGCTCAGCTGGATAGAGTACTGCCCTCCGAAGGCAGGGGTCACAGGTTCGAATCCTGTCGGGTGCGCCACTTCTTCTGTCAAATCACTGTTTTGATTAAGATTTTATCAGACCCCATCCACGCTTCATATTGCACTTCATAACTCTGAATTTAGTTGCGGGTATCGCCGACCCGGGGTGCCCTGGCTATGCTAGGCTCAGGACTCATAGCCAGAAGAGCACGGCAGCGGCGAGGGCGATGGCGGACAGGAAGACGGTCGGGCATCGATCGTATCGGGTGGCCACGCGCCGCCAGTCCTTTAGCCTGCCGAACATGATCTCGATGCGGTTTCGGCTTTTGTACCGGCGCTTGTCGTATTTGACGGGTTCGGTGCGGGACTTCCTGCCGGGAATGCAGGGTGTGATGCCCTTGGCCTGCAAGGCCTCCCTGAACCAGTCCGCGTCATAGCCCCGGTCGCCCAGCAACCATTGCGCCCTCGGCAGGCTCTCCAACAGGGCGGCGGCGCCGATGTAATCGCTAACCTGGTCTGCCGTCATAAAGAGGCTGATCGGACGTCCGTTGGCGTCGGTCACAGCGTGCAGCTTGGTGTTCATGCCGCCCTTGGTGCATCCGATCAGCCGCCCGAGACCCCCTTTTTTACACTCAGGCTCGAAGCCGTGCGGTGCGCTTTGAGATAGGTCGCGTCGATCATCACCGTGCGGCGCTCGGCCTTGCCGCCGGACAGGCCCTGCATCATCTGGATGAAGACGCCCGCTTCACTCCACCGCTTCCAGCGATTGTACAACGTCTTGTGTGGCCCATAGACCGGCGGCGCGTCACGCCAGCGCAGCCCGTTGCGATTCACGAAGATGATCCCGCTCAGTACCCGACGATCATCCACCCTCGGCCTGCCGTGGCTCTTGGGAAAGTGCGGCCTGAGCCGCTCCATCTGCTCGTCCGTCAGCCAATAAAGGTCGCTCATATCCGGTCTCCTTGCAGAGGCTGAATCAGATCGAGCGCATCACATCAATGGGTCCTGAGCCTAGCGAAACTAACCAGCCTGACAGAGCCCCTCACAAGGCTGCCCGTCGCAGCGCTCCGGCGGTCACCAAGGCTACAGGCCAGAGCAGCCCGGTCAGGCTTGAGATGGGTAAAAGGGTCTGGTCAGAAAACAGGCCGGTCGCGCCCCAGACGACGACGGCCACAGGCCCGGTGATAGCAAAGGTCAGGAGGGCAACGGCCAGCCAAGGCCGATCATCCACATCAACGAACTGTCGGACCACCGAGCTGCAGAGATGGCCCAAGAGACCGCCCGAGATCATTAGCGTGACCCAGAAAAGCAGCCGCTGCGGATAGGGCGTGCTTGCGCCGCCGAAGGCTTCGGCCGTGGCGAGAAAGGCCCCGCCGAGCACGGCCACAACAAGACCGCGCAGAAAGGTTCGATGACGTTGAACGGGTAAAAAGGGCATGACGACATTCTAGGAGAGCCCCCTTGGCCACGAATTTCGATGTGACAGAAGGCGGCGTGTTCATTCACGCATGGCGAATGGCCAGTGGCGCAAATCGGGCTGCACAGGGCGACGGAGGCCTGAGGATAGACAGAACGAAGCGAAGAGAGAACACATGAATATTCGTCTAAACCTGATCGGAACGGTAGCAGCTCTGCTGTTGGTGGGCTGCGCACCCGCGTCGGCGCAAGGTCTGGCCGAAGTCGTCGCGGCCGAACAGGTCGTGCGTCTTCCAGCCTCCGCCGGCCGCGAACTAGAAGTCAGGGTCTGGGCTGCCAGCAACCCGACCGTCGTCGTCGTCTTCAGTGCAGGGGGCGGCGGTCAGCCTGCCGCGTACGAGCGCATGATGCGAGCATTGGCCCAAGAAGGATTCACGGTCATCGCACCGGTTCATGATGACGCCCTCGCGCGTGGTGATATCTCCGGTTCAGGCGGGCCGGCGAGCTTCATATCCCGGCTGGAGGACCTTGCGATCGCCCGCGGCTATGCCGGGGCGACCCATTCCGGACTGCCGCTTGTCGTGATGGGCCATTCGTTCGGCAGCCTGATGTCCTCACTGGCCATTGGCGCGTCGACGCCTGTCGGCGCCCAAAGCGACCCCGGCGTAAAGGCGCTTGTCGCCTTTTCGAGCCCCGGCATCATTCCGGGGCTCATGACCCCGGATACCTATCGTAACCTCAGCGCACCGGTGCTGGTGGTGACGGGCGACCATGATGTCGTTCCGGGATTTGTTACGGAGTGGCGCAGTCACCGCGCCCTGTACGATCACAGTTCGGTGCCAGGCAGCGCGCTCGTGATCGTTCCGGAGGCCGACCACAACCTTGTTGTCAGCGCCGACGATGCGACGTTTTCCGCAGTGGTTGACCTGACTACCACTTTTATTCGGGCGGAGGCTCTGGGCGACGCAGCGGCCCGCGCCCGGTTCTCTAGGATCGAAATCAGCGGGGCGACCATCGAGCGACGCTGATTTCGATCACGCCGCTCGCGACCCTTGGTGTGTCTGCTCCAACAGCAGACATCGTGGATTCCGCCTAGAGTTAGGCGTCGGCGGCGCTCGTTGATGTTCGTTCTCAATTGTGGATCGGCGTGGAAAAGGGACCCCGTTAGCGGGGTGATCGGCGTCGAATAAGGCCCCCTCATTCCTGATGTCTAACGGTGCCGGCTTGGCGGATGTCAGGCGGCGGGCTCGGGATGTTGGTGTTGGAGACGGTGTTGAGGATCCGGCGCGAGTTTGCGTCCGGGAAGGCGATCAAGGCGGTCGCGCGAGACCTTCGATTGTCGCGCAAGGTGGTGCGCAAGGCGATCCGGGAGCCGGATGCGGAGTTCAACCGGCGCTTCCTGGTCATGGCGAGCCACTACATGGTCGAGCCGACAGCCTGCTCGCCGGCGGCGGGCTGGGAGAAGGGCCAGGTCGAGCACCAGGTTCAGACGGTGCGGGGGCGGTTCTTCCAGCCCCGCCTGCGCTTCACCAGTCTGGAGGAGCTGAACGGCTGGCTGGAGGCGGAATGCCGTCGCTGGGGCGAGCTACGCCAACATCCCGAGCAGAAGGACCTGACGGTCGCTCAGGCGCATGCGGCCTCCATCCGCTACAGGATGGCGGCGGCCAAGCTACCTGCCGTGAAGGACCTGGACGCCTTCGTGTTCGACGACACCCCAATCGACGAGGGGCTGGTGCGCTCCCTGCACAACGGCTCCTTCCTGGCGAACCGTCGCAACGTCGTGCTGGTCGGCGGGACCGGCACAGGCAAGACGCGCCTGGCCAGCGCCATCATCGCCAACGTCGTGCGCGCTGGCGCACGGGGGCGCTACTTCAACACCGTCGACCTCGTGAACCGGCTCGAGGAGGAAACCCGTCTGGGCAAGGCCGGTGCGCTGGCCGCTCAGCTCTGCCGCCTCGACGTCGTCGTCCTCGACGAGTTGGGCTACCTGCCGTTCGCACGCTCGGGCGGTCAGCTGCTGTTCCACCTGATCAGCAAGCTCTACGAGCGCACCTCGGTGACCGTCACGACCAACCTCGCCTTCGGCGAATGGCCGACCGTGTTCGGCGATCCCAAGATGACGACAGCGCTCCTGGACCGCATCACTCACCACTGCGACGTGACGACAATTGACATAGTCCACTGCAGGTTAGATCCGGGAAGAAGAAAGATGCCGTCTCCCGTCGCGAGCGCATTGGGCGTGCCCAGCCAGGCCTCCAAGGACAGATATCCGCCGCCTGGGTTGCCCCATAGGGTAAGGGACTCCAGCGGCGAGAAGGCTCGATCGAGCGCGTGATGGCTGACGGTCACCGAAAGGCCCGAGGGATCGATGAGCTGCGCCCACGGCGGTTCGTGAGCCGCCGCCAGGGGAATGACGTCAAAGGTCTCGATGTCGCTGACAGCTGCGGGAGAGGCGAAACGCGTGAACGGGATCCTTTTTCCGGTCGGTCGCCCCGCTGCGTCGAGCAATATCCGATGGGTAGCGTTGGAGACAAGGGTAGCTCCTGCGGGTGCCCCATCGGCTTGAGGCAGATCGAAGGTGGCGTGATTGCCCAGAACGAAGGGCATGGGGCAGGTGTTGCCCACGTCCGCCTCCACCTGATGGCGGAGGGTCAGAAGCCCGTCGCTCAGGAGGTAGTCGAGCGTGTGCCGAAAGCCAAAAGGGTAGTAGGTCCGCGTGTGATCGCTGCCGGCCAGGCAAAGGCGGAGGGTGGATTCTGTCTGATCTTCCACCCGCCAGGCCAGTGATCTGGCGAAGCCATGCATCGGCATCGGATAGTCGACGCCATCGGCGGTCCAGCCGAGAGGCGCCTGTTTGAAGGTCTCGGCGGTCGGTTCGGGACCGGGGGCGAAGGTGCGGCCAATGGCGGGCCACAGGATCGGGGCGCGGCCGGTCCAGCCGAAGGTCGGGGAGAAGTCCAGGCCTCGGTAGAGGAGTTCTTGTCCGTCCCAGGCGAGGCCGCACAGCTCGGCGCCCTGGTCCGGAGCGATCCAGGCGACGAGCCGGCCGTCGGGTGAGGTCAGCCGGATCAGGGCGGGGGCTTCGCTCACGCCGCGCCGACGCCGGGGTAACTGAGGAGGAGGCCGTTAGTGGCCTCGGTGACGACCATGCCGAGCTCGCCCGAGGGGTCGAAGGCGAGGTTGGTCGGCTTGTCGCCGGGGACGGGAAAGGTGCGGACGATCCGACCCGTGTCGTCGATGGCCTGGACGAGGCCGGAACCGTAGAGGGCAACGTAGAGAAGGCCGTCCGGGGCGTAAGCCATGCCGTCAGGGCCGAGGGGGGCACCGCCGACCTCGACCCACGGGCGGGGGTCGGCCCAGGCGCGCGTTTCGCCATTCCAGCCGCCTCGCCACAGGCGCTGACCCAGGGTCTCCGCGACAATCAAATCACGGCCGTCGGGCGTCAGGGTCAGGCCGTTGGGGAAGTGCAGGGCCTCGGCGACGAGGGCGACGTCGCCATCGGGAGATCGGACCCAGACCGTTCCCATGGGGCCGGCCTTTGAGTCGCCGGGGCAGGTGAAGATCATCGCGCCGGAGGGATCGAAGATCAGGTCGTTGGGGGCGGTCAGGGCGCGGCCCAGAACAGTCTCGGCGACCGGTTCGATGCGGACGTCTTCGCGCCAGTCCGAGGCGAGCCGGAAGACGGCGTCCTGAGCGGCGTCGCAGAATAAGACGGAACCGTCATGGATGGCCAGGCCGTTGGGCTTGCCCCCGACGTTGAGCCGGGTCAGTTCGCCATCGGCCCAGCGGAACAGGCCGCCGGCGTTCATCTCCACGCCCCACAGGGCACCGTCGGAAGCGAAGGCTGGCCCCTCGGGGAAGACGAGGCCGTCGGCGAGGAGGATGGGCTCGATGTCGATCGCGGTCGGCATGGCGACTCCGTTAATCCGACTTATCGGATATGCTAACGGTTGGCCGATGTGAAGGAGCAATCATGAGCGAGACCGGCGACCGGACGGGAGTGGATCGCGCGAGCGTCCACCCGCTGGGCCAGCGCAGCGTGGCGGAGGTCACCCTGGCGGAGTTCGCAACCCGCTGGGTCATGCAGGTCGCCGACGTGGCCGAGATCGGGCGATACGCCGCCTACAACGAGCGGCTGCGGGCGTTGCCGAGGCCGGCCAGACGGATCGTCTTACTAGGTGACTCCATCACCGAGTTCTGGGGCGATCTGCAGGTGCTCTCGCCGGATGGCCCTCAGCTTATCAACCGCGGGATCTTCGGGCAAAGGACGGTGCAGATGCTACTGCGCATCCAGGAGGATGTGATCGGCCTGGAGCCCGACGCGATGGTTCTGACCGCCGGGGCCAACGACGTCCGGGCCTTCGTCGGAGACGCGGCGTCTGCGGGGGAGGCGGCGCGGGTGCGAATCGGCCGCAACATCGCCTCCATGACGGACATCGCGCGGGCGCACGGGATCACCATGACGATCGGGTCGATGACGCCGGTGTGCGACAAGCCGGATGCGCCGCAAACACTGCACCGAGACCCGGGGAAAATACGGGAAATGAATCTTTGGCTGGAGGCTTTCGCGAGAGAGCGCCAGTTCGGCTATTTGGACTATTTCTCGGCGTTGGCGGGGGAAGACGGCCTGATGCAACAGGCGTTCACCGACGACGGGCTGCATCCGAACCCCGATGGCTATCAGCGGATGGCCGAGATGCTTGAACGATCCTGCGTGACGCAGGGCGGCTGATACGGACAAACAAACACCGTCCGAAGCGTCCGAGGACATGAGTATGACATGTCAAAGACCGGCTGAGGACTTGGTGTCCGTTCGTCCCCCCGACAACACGAGGGTAAAAACAAAATCCTGAACTAACGTCCCCGACGTTCCGCCAGAACCGCGTCGACGGTCGGCATGGCGGCGCGGAAATGCAGGTGCATGGCGGCGACGGCGGCCTCCGGGTCTCGCGCGGCGATGGCTTCGACCAGCATGCGGTGACGGGGAAGGGTGTTTTCGTCGCGGCCTTGCGTTTTCGCTCGCAGGACTGAGATCGTCTCGGCCATGGAATCGGACAGGGCGTCGATAAGGAAAGCGACGAGGGAGTTACGCGACATGTGGGCGATCAGCCGGTGGAAGGCGATGTCGGCGACGACGCACTTGTCCTGATCCGCGAAGTCGGCCTCGAGCGTGGCCATGGCGTCGCGAAGGCGGGCGATGTCGTCGTCGGTCGCCAGTTCGGCTGCGCGGCGAACTGCGTAGGTCTCCAGCGCGCGTCGCAGTTCGACCGCGTCGCGCAGACCCTCCGGATTGATATGCAAGGCGAAGCGCAGCATCTGGCGCACCGGCTCGGGGGCCAGGCGGCCGACGGTGGTTTGCTTGCCCTGTTTGATGTCGACGATGCCGAGAGCCGAGAGCTTGCGGATCGCCTCGCGCACAACAGGCTTGGACACGCCTAATCGTTTGCCGATGTCGCTTTCGGACGGCAGCGAATCGCCGGGCATCATGGCGCGGCCGATGATCTGCTGGGTCAGGGACTGAGCCACCGTGTCAGACAGCAGGGGCCGATCGTTTCCGATCGGATTCATCTCGTCCATCGCCAGCGGGTCCTCAAGCTCACGCGTCGTCAATCGCAGTCTCCATCAACCGTCGCGCGTCGGCAAACGACAGACAGTCAATCCCACATTCACGCCCTATTGCGCAACTGATCAGATATGTTCTAACCTCATATGTAGGCGAGCTAAGCATAAGGCTGAAAATCGGCCATGTCGCTATGGGGAGAAGCAATGAGTGTCGGGTCGTTGAAGTCGCGCGCGCTGATGGGTTCAGCGATTGCCGCAGTCTTATTCGTGGCGCCAGCCGCGTTGGCTCAAACCGCCGACGGCAGCCAGGTCGCCGATCCGCAGGACGCCGATCAGGTGGACGAGATCATCGTCACCGGCATTCGGGGCAGCCTGCGCGCCTCAATCGAGCAGAAGCGCGACGCGGACAATATCGTCGAGGTCATCACCGCGACCGACATTGGCAAGCTGCCGGACGAGAACGTCGCCGACTCGCTGCAGCGCGTGACGGGCGTGCAGATTTCGCGCGAGGGCGGCGAAGGCCGTAGCGCCAACATTCGCGGCCTAGCCGCCACTACCTACATCAACGGCCGCTCGGCGGCGTCGCCGGGCCGGACCCGCGACTTCGACCTACGCAACCTGACCGCCGACTTCTTTGAGGCTGTCGAGGTGTCCAAATCGGTGCTGGCGTCGCAGCCGGAAGGCACGCTGGGCGGTTCCATAAATCTAGTGACCAGGAAGCCGCTGAGCTTCTCGGACCGCACCATCTCGGCGGGGCTGGAAGCGACCTATTCCGACTACAGCGAAGAGTGGGATCCGCGCGGGACCTTCTTCATCGCGGACCGAATCACCGACACGTTCGGCGCGTCCTTCGGGGTGTCCTACAGCCGTCGTTCCATCCGCCAGGATGCCGCTTTCAACCAAGGCGGCATGCAGATTGGCATCGCGCCGACCACGACCGGGTTCGACTTCAATCGGGACGGCGTCCGTAACGACTACATCCGGCCGAATGACTATCGATTCAGCAGCCTTCTGACGGAGCGGGAGCGGATCGGCGGGGACCTGACCCTGCAATGGCGGCCACACGAGGACATGCTGCTGCGGCTGGACGGCACGGCGGCGCGCCTGATCAACGATACGACCGCGGCCTTCATGAGCGTGGCTAACGGCTTCGGCACGGCGAACGCATCAAACATCGTGCTGAATTCCAACGGTTTCCTGCAGAGCGGCACCTATCGCAACTCGGCAGTCAACGTCGACGGTCGCTATACGCCGGAGGCCCTCAACACCCACACGATCGGGTTCAACGGCCAGTGGACGCCGGGGTCCTGGACCTTCACCCTGGATGCGGCAACCTCGGCCGGCGACTACCAGGAGGTCGCACAGATCCTGCGCTTCGGCGGTCCGCTGGCGACGGTGAACGTGCGGCCGACGGGCGACACCTCGCCCTACAACATCGAGATTCTGACGGCGGCGGGACAGCCCTACAACTTCTTCGACGAGACCCAGTTCGTTCCGAACCTGACGTTCGATCGTCTGACGAAGGCTCGCCAGCGGAACAACATCATCACCCTGGATGGCCAGTATCAGTTCGCCGACGGCATCTTCGACAATGTGAAGTTCGGGGTCCGGTCTAGCGACTTCCTGTTCACGGCCTCGGAAGCCAATATCGGCAACGAGTTCAACGACACGACCAACCCGGCCTTCTACCGCAACGGCGTGCGGCTGAACGCCTCGCAGAGCCCGTTCAACGGGATCGTGACGCGCAACTTCCCGTCCGAAGGCGGCTTCTTCTCCGGCGAGGGCGGGAGTTTCCCGCGCGAGTGGTTGACCACCGTCTACACGGGTCAGAACGTCGAGAACGGATCGCGCAACTGGCGCAACCTGCTGAACTTCAACGGCCGGCGCGCGCTGCTGCCGTTGAGCGTGGCGCGGGTCGAGGAGGAGACCCAGGGCCTGTGGGCCACGACGGATATCGACACCGAGGTGTTCGGCATGCGCATGCGGGCCAACGTCGGGGTGCGGGTGGTCAAGACCGATTTGACCTCAAGCGGGTTCGACGCCCAGTCACGGCCGATCTCGGTCTCCAACTCCTACACCGACACCCTGCCGGCTGGTAACATCCGCTTCGACCTCAGCGAGGATCTGGTGCTGCGGTTCGCGGCCGCCAAGATTCTGCAGCGCGCGGACCTGGCCGACCTGACGACCAGCTTCAACGTCATCCCAGGCGGCGGCACGGCCTCAATCGGCAACCCGAACCTGCTGCCTTACGAGGCCACCAACTACGACGCCGCGCTGGAGTGGTACTTCTCGGAGGACGGCCTGATCTCGGGCACGATCTTCTACAAGGACGTGACCAACTTCCTGATCTCGCAGACGACCCTGGCCGAGATTCCCGGCTATGTGCCGCTGAACCGTCCACCGGGCGATCCGCTAGGCAACCAGTTCTTCATCACCCAGCGCATCAACGGATCGGGCGCGACGATTCAGGGGATCGAGCTGAGCTACCAGCAGCCGTTCACCTTCCTGCCGATCGAAGGGTTCGGCACGGTGCTGAACTACACTTACTCGGACGCCGAGACGACGACGGGCGCACCATACGAAGGTCTGTCGCAGAACACGTTCAACGTCATCGCCTACTATGAGAACGGCCCGATCAACGCGCGGCTGGCCTACAACTACCGTTCGGAGTCGGCCCAAACCGTGGGGCTGAACATCAACTCCAACAGCCTGGGGTCCGGCATCGCTGCGGACGGCAAGCCGATTGGCCTGTATCAGTACCTGATCCCGCAAGGTTTCCTGGACGCGTCGTTCAGCTACCAGATCAACGACGACATCCGCGTGGTGGTCGAGGGGATCAACCTGACCGACCAGCAGTCGGTCCTCTACGTCGACGACCGCTCCACGGTGAACCAGGTCATCAAGACGGACCGACGCATGACGGTCGGCCTGAAGATGACCTTCTAGCCGTGCGTCTCTCCACCTCCTGAAGCGGCCTTCCGGCTCGATCGCTCTCGCGGTCGGGCCGGGTCTTTTCCGGAGCCCCGTTTTCTTTCCCATGACGTCCGGTTCGCCGGCGCCGAATGCCTTCAGGAGTCCAGAATGTCCGCCGATCAACTGCGTGCCGAAGTCGGCATGATGAAGCTAGAAAAGCTGATCGCCGCGCGCGAGACCGTCAGCGACGCGGTACTGTCGATCCACGAAAAGGAGCTGATCGCCCGCTACGAGAAGCTCTACACCGGCCTGGTGTCGGACGTGATGCGCGAGTTCGCCCTGCTGGACCAGGCCATGCCCGGGTCGATCCAAGCGCTGCGTCCGGGGCCCGTCGTGGCCGGGTTCGCCTTCACCGTGAAGAGCGCGCCGAACGTCAAGATCACCGGCGAGATGAGCTTCCGCGCTACCATGTTGGAGACGCTTGGCCAGGATCACTTCGTGATGTGGGATTCCTCGGGCGACGAGAAGGGTACGATGTGGGGCGGGGTCATGACCGCGACAGCCAAGAAGATGGGAGTCAAGGGCGCCTGCATCGACGGCGGCATCCGCGACACGGCCCAGATCATCCCGGCCGAGTTCCCGGTCTTCTATCGCTACCGCAGTCCGAACGGTTCGCTGGGCCGCTGCCTGATCACCCACTACCAGATCCCGATCAAGATCGGCGACGTGACCGTGAAGCCGGGCGACCTGATCGTCGGCGACGGCGACGGGGTGGTGGTGGTGCCGCGCGACATCTGCGTCGAGGTGTTGATCCGGGCGGAAGAGATGCACGCGGGCGAGCTGAAGATCTTCTCCTGGGTCGAGCAGGGAGACTCGATCTCCGACATCACCGGTAAAGGCGGCTACTTCTGAGGTGACTTCGGCTAGCGAATTCCTGCTGAATCTGGCGGGGTCGACAAGGGTCGCTACAGCAGATTTCTGACATTCACCGCAATGTCGGCATTCGGGGCGGATCGGGAAACCGGTCCGCCCCTGTTGCTTGTCAGGTCCGGGGACGCAGCGGGCGGACCATGGTGGCGGCGAACAAGACGACGCCGGCGATGAGGGCGGCGGCGGCCAGCATCTGCATCCCGCCCTCGAGGCCGTACTGAGCCTTCATCGAGCCCATGATGACGGGCGAGGCCGCGCCAATCAGGAAACCCGAGGCCAGGACAATGCCCATGACGGTGGCTCGCAGGCGATCCTCGACCACGTCGAAGATGGCCGCGAAGATGCCGGCGTCATACATCCCGCGCGCGACACCGAAGGCGGCCAGGGCGATGTAGATGTGGGCCAGCGACTGGGCCTCGGCCGCCCACCAGATGAATGGAGCGCTGGCGACGAGGCCCAGAGCCATGACCCACAGGCGGATGCGTGGGATGGAAGGGATCAGCCGGTCGGTCAGCCAACTTGCGCTCAGAACGCCGACATAGGCGCCCATGAAATGGTAGAAGGTGGCCGAGAAACCTGCGTCGGCGAGCTGTAGCCCGAAACGCTCGAACAGCAGGGTCGGGGTCCAGGTCAGGAAGCCGACGGAAACAAAGATCAGGCCGCCGAAGGCCAGCATCTGACCGATCAGGGCGGGGGTGGTGGCGATCAGTTTCACCGCCTCTCCGAACAGATCCTTCTGGTCGCCGCGCGCTCGGGTGGCTGGAGCGGGGATGGCGTAGCGGCGGCTGCGCAGGAAGAAAACCACGCCCCAGACGAGACCCATCACGCCGTAGATGAGGAAGGCCGAGCGCCAGCCGAACGTCTGACCGGCCCAGCCTGCTAGGAGGCTGCCGAGGACGGTGCCGGTGTAGTTGGCGGTCTGGTGGATCGACAGGGCGCGGGCGCGGGTCTTGTCATGGGCGCTGCCGATCAGGGAGCCGGCCGCAGGGGCGTAGAAGGCCTCGCCCGCGCCCGTCGCCACGCCTCGGAATAGGAGCAGCAAGAGGAAGCTGGAGGCAAAACCGGTCAGGAGGGTGCCGGTCGAGAAGATCAGCAGGCTGATCAACACGACCCTGCGCCTGTCGACGATGTCGCCCGCCAGGCCTGCGAAGGGCACGAGCAGGCCGAAAACCACGGTGAAGGTCGTCGCGATCAGGCCCAGCATCGTGTCGGTCAGATGTAGATCGGCGCGGATCAGGGGCAGGACGACGTTGAAGACCTGGCGGTCCGCCTGGTTGAGGAAGAAGGCACCCCAGAGAAGGAGGACCAGCTCCCACTTGTACTTGTCGGGCTGGACCAGCCGGGACCCCGAACCCTCTTCAACGCTTGCCATCGTCCCGCCGTCTCCCTAGTTATCAGATATGTTATGACGTTGGCGGCAGAGGTCGTCCAGCCTGCATTCGGCCTGTCGAACGGTGCGTCGAGTTGTAAGAATGCGCCTGGCGGGGAGGGCGAGCTCTGTGGTCAAGCTGACGATGATGATACTGCCGACCGTCGATCGGCGCTGGGCTCTGGCGCGCCAGATGGGGGTCACCCACGCCATCGCGAAACTGGCGCCAGAGCTCACCGGCAAGCCGGCGCCTTACGACTACGACGCGCTGAAGTCCGAGGTCGATCGCTATGCCGAGGCGGGGTTCCGCATCGGCGGGCTGGAGGGCGACCAGTTCGACATGAGCCGGATCAAGCTGGGGCTGGATGGACGCGACACCGACATCGAGAACTACAAGCGGATGCTGGAGAACATGGGCCGGTGCGGCATAGGCCTGCTCTGCTACAACTTCATGCCGCTGGGGTGGTTGAGGAACCGGGTGAACGTGCCCGAGCGCGGCGGGGCGACGGTGACGGGCTATCGCCACGACCCGGGCGACATCGGCGAGGGGACGGTCGTGCCGGCCGAGAAGATCTGGGAGAACTACGAATATTTCCTGCGCCGGGTCATTCCGGCGGCCGAGAATGCGGGGGTGAGGATGGGGCTGCATCCGGACGATCCGCCGGCGCCGGTGGTGCGCGGGATAGGGCGGGTTTTCATCAACGCCGAGGCCTCGCAGAGGGCGCTGGACCTGGTCGACAGCCCCTCCAACATGCTGACCTTTTGTCAGGGTTCGTACCGGACAATGGGCGAGGACGTGACGGCGCTGATCCACCGGTTCGGGGCGCAGAAGAAGATCGCCTTCGTCCACATCCGCGACGTTAAGGGGACGTGGGACGACTTCGTCGAGACCTTTCCCGAGACGGGCGAGACCGACATGGCGGGGGCGTTCGCGGCCTATAAGGCGATCGGGTTCGACGGCTACATGCGGCCCGATCATGCGCCGACGATGGCCGGGTCGGACGCGGAGGGGGCGTTCAGCGGCGGGACCGGCTCGGGCTACGAGGCCGAGGGGATGATCTACACCGTGGGTTATATCAAGGGTTTGATGCAGGCGACGGGAATGACCTGGCAATGAGTTTCGCCGACTTCGACCTGACCGGGCGGCGGGCGCTGATCACCGGATCGACGGACGGCATCGGCTTGGCCATCGCGCTGAGATTGGCGCGGGCCGGGGCGTCGGTGGTTCTGCATAGTTTGCCGGACGATCCGACGGGGACGGCGGCGCTGGAGGCCGCAAGCGCGATCGACGCGGGCGCGCAGCTGGTTACAGGCGACATGGTCGAGCCGGGTGCGGCGGCGGCGTTGCTGGCGCGGGGCGGGCCGATCGACATCCTGGTGTCCAACGTCGCGATCCAGGTGCGTCAGCCGCTGGATCAGATGGATACTTCGACGATGGAGCGGCATTTCACGGCGAACTTCGTCGCGGCGCTGCAACTGGTGCAGGGCGTGCTGCCGCACATGAAGGAGCAACGCTGGGGCCGGATCGTCAACATCGGCAGCATCCAGCAGGTGAAGCCGCACCCCGAACTGCTAACCTATGCCGCGCTAAAGGCCGGGCAGAAGAACCTGATCGAGAACCTGGCGCGACAGTTGGCGGTGGACGGAATCACGGCGAACACCGTGGCACCGGGCGTCGTGCTCACGGCGCGCAACCGGCCGGTGCTGTCGGACCCCGTCTATGCCGAGCGGGTCATGGCACAGGTGCCGTTGCGGAGCTTCGGAGAACCGGAGGACGTCGCGGGCGCGGTCTTGCTGTTGTGCTCGCAGGCCGGACGCTACATCACCGGCGCCAACATTCCGGTCGACGGCGGCATGCACCTTTGAGGACGAAGCGAATGCAGTTTCTGATCATCGGCCGTGACGGCACGGACGCCGAAGCTCCGGCCCGTCGGCAAGCGACGCGGCCGGCGCATATCAAGGGGCTCAACGTCCGAAACGCAGCTGGCAAGATCGTCAAGGTCGGCGCGCTGCTGGACGAGGCGGGCAACCCGGTCGGTTCGGCCATGACCGGCGAGTTCGCCGACCGGGCGGGGGCCGACGCCCATGTGGCGAGCGAGCCCTATACGAAGACAGAAGTCTGGGCGACGACCGAGGTTACGCCGCTGCGCCCGCTGAGCTTTGACTAATCAGATTGCCTGACCGCGATCCTCGATGCCTGACGGTGTCCATCGATAGCGGTTGACGAAGCCCAGTTCGGACTGGGCGCGGGCGGGGGAGAAGATGGCGGCGCGGCCATAGATGTTGGCCGCGTCGCGGTCGGGATACCACTGGCGAACCAACGCTCCGGCGTCCTCGTCGGCGAAGACGTCGTCGGCGGCGATGTTGAAGACGCGGAAGCCACGCACCGGAGCCGCGAGGGCCATCACTACGCTCCGGCCCGCGTCGCGCGCATCGACATAGGCCCACTGGCTCTTGGCACCCTGCTTCGGATTGTCGAGACGTCGACGAGTGTTCGTCTCGAACTCCGACGGATCCCAGATGACGGGAAAGCGCAGGGCGGCGATGTCGGCGCCGTCGCGGCGGGCGGCCATCTCGAACAGGATCTCGGTCGCCTGTTTGGAGGCTCCGTAGATTTCTTCGGGCGCGCAGGGGTGGTCCTCGTTGACGGGCAAGCAGACCGGCGAACGGACGACCGGCGCCCAGGCGAGGCCCAGCGCGCTCTGGCTGGAGGCGAGGACGATGCGCTTCACCCCGTTGGCCTGGGCCGCCGCGACCGCGGCATTGGCGAGCTGGAGGTTGGCCTCGAAGGTGACGAAGGCGGTGTCGCGCGTCGGGTCGGGGATGGCGGCCAGATGCACAAGGGCGTCGTGGCCGGCCAGCGCCGCGCCCAGCACATAGGGATCGCCGGCGTCGTCGATCAGGACACGGTCGGCGGCGCGATCGGCGGGGGCGGTCAGGTCGATGCCGGTGGTCAGCCAGCCGGCTTCGCGCAGCGCCTCGACGACGAAGCGACCCAGGCGACCGGAAGAGCCGGTGACAAGCACGCGTCCGGGGGCGGCCATCAGAAGCGCCCGTGCTTCTTGTAGAGGTCGATCAGCTTGCCGCCCTGGCCGATCGCAACGCGGATGTCGTCCTCCGTGGATTTGACCGTCTCGGCCTTCTCCAGGATCTCCAGCGTCAGGTCGCGCGGGATGACCACGACGCCGTCCTGATCGCCGAAGATGTAGTCGCCAGGATGGACGCGGACGCCGCCGACGGTGATCGGGGTCTGGTGATCGATGACGGTGAAACGGCCCACGGCGTCGGCCGGGCTGCGGAAGCGGTGGAAGATGGGAAAGCCGATCGCCTTGATCAGGGCGGTGTCGCGAATGCCGCCGTCGACGATGGCGCCGACACAGCCCATGCGCTGGGCGCCCGCGCTCCACAGCTCGCCCCAGACGCCGGTGTGGGTCTCGCCCGAGGTGTCATAGACGGCGACGACGTGCGGCTCGAAGCTGTCGATCACGCGCGGACCCATCCGCGTCGAGGTGTCGAGGTTGCCATCCGGCGCGCCGAGGATGGTGAAGGCGGGACCCGTGATCTTCGTGTCCGCATCAAGTGCGACGAGGCCCGGATCCATGAACTGATGGCGCAAGCCGTAGTGGTCCAGCACGTCGCAGACGGCGGGAGTGTAAAGGGCCTCGAACCGCGCGGCGATGGCGGCCCAGTCGAGGTTGGCGTGGAGGCTGGAAACAGCGGTCATCGGTCTCACCAGGCGGGCATGGACGGATACCAGCCGGGGCGGGCGGTATCGGCCAGGGCGGGGTTCATGAAGCGGTCGGTTCCGGCGCCCGAGGCGGCGACGGCGCGGTATTTTTCAACTTTGGCCTCGTCGATCTCGACGCCGAGGCCGGGGCCGTCGGGCTGAGTCAGACGCCCGTCTTTCGGAACGATCTTGCCGCCGACAATGATGTCATCGACTAGGTGCATGTTCATGCAGTCGATGGCCGAGCCCAGGTGCGGCATGGCCGCGGCGGTGTGGATAATGGCCGCGTTGCCGACGCCCAGTTCGGCCGAGGAGTGGGCGCTTACGCCGACGCCGGCGGCGTGGCACATCTTGTCGACCACGATCGTATTGCGCGGCCCACCCCAGTACCACAGGTCGGTCAAGACGACGTCGATGGCCTTGGCCGCGATGGCGGGGTGGAACTCCTCGAATTGGGTCACACACATGTTGGTGGCGAGCGGGGTGCGCAGGTGGTCGCGGACGCGCGCCATCGCCGCTTGGCCCCAGACGGGGTCCTCCAGATACTCGAGGTCGAACGCCTCCAGCTTCTTGCCGGCGCTGACGGCGGTCGTCGGCGACCAGCAGCCCTGGGGGTCGATGCGGAGTTTCGCGTGCGGGAAGGCGTCGCGCAGGGCGGCGATACATTCGATGTCGACCTCGGGCGAATAGTAGCCGCCCTTCAACTTGAAACTCTCGAAGCCGAACTCGGAAGCTTGCGCCTTGGCGAAAGCGACGACGTCGTCGGCATTGGCGATCTGGCCTTCGCCGGCCGCATTGGCGTGGCGGAAGAAGATGTAGGAGGCGACAGGAACGGAGGCGTGCGACTTGCCGCCGAGCAGGCGATAGACCGGCTCGCCGATGGCCTTCCCCTGGGCGTCGAGGCAGGCGATCTCGAACGCGCCCATGATCGGTTCGGGTTTGACGAACGGATAGTAGTTCCAGTGCTTGATGCGCCGGGCGATGTAGTTGGTCTCCCAGACCGACACGCCCCGGAACAGCTGGCGCCATGGCTCCAGCATGGCCGGGGTGTAGCGGCTGGCAATCTCGCCCCAGCCGACGATGCCGCTCTCGGTGGTGATCTTGATCAGGGTGCGGCTGTAGTTCGCCAGCGAGCCGTAACAGGTCAAGATCGGCGCCTGGATCGGCAGCGACAGCGGGATGAATTCGATCTCTTCGATCTTCATTGAGCGTCGTCCTGGGTGTCGCCGAAGTAGCGGTTCATCGCGGCGTCGAGCAGCGATTGCATGAGGGCGCGGGCCAGGTCGGCGTCGCGATCGCGCAGCGCGTCGAGGACAGCGCGGCGCCGCGCGTTGACCTCCAGCCGATGCTGGCGCGTGGCGACGCGGCCGCGAATAATACGCCAGCTCTCCGAGGCGCGCAGGTCCCAGAGCTCCTTCACGAGATCGGCCAGGATCCGGTTGCCGGAGAAGGCCGCCAGCTGGACGTGGAAGGTGTAGTCCGAGGCGTCGGCGAGCTCTCCGCGATTGAAGGCCTTTTCAGAGCGATCGACGGCGTCGCGCAGCAGGGCCAGTTCGGCGGGCTTAATCTGACGCGCGGCCATGGCGGCGAGAGCCGGTTCGAGGGTGTGGCGGGCCTGGAACTGTTCCAGCACGCCCGGTTCGTCGCCCTTGAGCACGGCGACGCGGCCGGCAGGCGGATCGGTGATGAAGGTGCCGTCACCGGTGCGGACCTCGATCAGGCCGGCGCCTTCGAGCGCGATCATGGCCTCGCGCACAGAAGGACGGCTGACGGCGAACAGGGTCGCCATGTCGCGTTCGGACGGCAGGCGGTCGCCGGCCTTCAGCCCGCCGGAGCGGATGTAGGCTTTGATCTGCTCGGCGATCTGTTGATAGAGGCGCGTCGTCTGGATGGCGCGGAAGCCGACGGGTTCTGTCTTCGGGGCGGGCATCAGGCGGCTCCTGCTTTGCGTTGACCCAGCCGCCACGAGAGGATCAACAAACCGGCGGCCGGAATCAGGAAGGCGATGATCACCAGCAACGCGCGGTGCAGGCCCCCGGCGAGGCCGTACTCGGCCTGAAAGTGGCTGGAGAGACCGCCGGCCAACGTCGGGCCGATGGCCAGGCCGATCAGGTTCATCATCATGAACAGGACGGCGGTCGCCATGGCGCGGGAACCCTCCGGCGCCCTGTTCTGGAACAGGGCGAAGATGGGCCCAGACGACATCGAGTAGAGGATGGTTGGGACCAGCAGGACCATCGCCGACAGGATGGCGTCATCGATCGACAGGGCCAGCCAGTACAACGGCGCGGCCAGCAGATAGCCGATGGCCGGGATGTCGACGTAAGCCGAGGGCCAGCGCGGGGCGAAACGGTGGACGAGGGCGCCGCCCAGTGCCGTGCCGACGCCGGTCGCGCCGCCGAGCACGATGGCGGCGAACCACGACACCTGAAGTGGCGAGAGGTCGTACTGGCGGATGAAATAGGCCGGGCCCCAGAGGACCGAGCAGTAGCTAACCATGGTCCCCATGCCGACACCGATGCTAGCGACCAGCAGGGTCGGCTGGCCGAGGATGCCGCGGATCAGGCGGAACATCTGGGGCATGGAGAAGCGCGGCTTCGAGCGGTCGACGACGCGGCGATCCTTGACGGTCAGGAAGATGACGATGGCCAGGACCACGCCCGGCAGGCCGGCGGCGTAGAAGGCGACGCGCCAGCCGAACTCCTGGGCGATCCAAGCACCGCCGATGACGCCGAGCGCGGTGCCTAGCGGTGCGCCCAGACCCCACAAGCTGAGCGCGCGGGCGCGCTCGTGCGGGGCGAAGATGTCGGAGAGCAACGACTGCGATCCCGGAGAGCCGCCGGCCTCGCCCAGACCGACGCCGAACCGCGCCGCCAGCAGGCTCCAAGCATTCCAGGCCAGGCCGCAGCAGGCGGTCATGATGCTCCAGAAGCCGAGCGCGATGGCGACGACGCGGGCGCGGTTGGCGTTTTCTGTGACGGTCGCGACAAACAGGCTGAGGGTGCAGTAAATCAGGGCGAACCCGACCCCGACGATGATGCCCAGCTGCCAGTCGGCGAGATGAAACTCATGCCGGATCGGCTCCAGCAAGATGCCCATGATCTGCCGGTCGAGGAAGTTCATCGTGTAGGCCAGCATGAGCAGGACCAGCACGTACCAGCGGTAAGACTTGGCGGTCGATTCGGCCCGGACTGACATGGTGACGCTTTCTCGTCCCGCCGTTGTTCGGCGTGTGACGCGCGGACTCATAGGCAACGATGGTCGGGTGGTCTAGTGGCCTTACCAGTAAATTTGGGCAGTTCGAGCGGGAGGCCGCCTCCCGACTGATATTGAACGTTGTTCACTCGACACACGCCGCGTCCTAGAGGATGCGCCGAATGTCTTGTTTGCGACTGAAAGCCAATGTCTGCACTTGCCGTCCAGCGGACTGAGGCTGGACCTTAATGGCGAAGGCTCAGACGAGGCCGAATCCACGAGTCCCTCAGGCGTTTGGCCTGCAATAGGTCCCCCAGTCTCCCATCAGAACGCGGCGCTTCTCGAACGCATCCCCACGGCGGTATGCCAACTCGGCTGAGTTCCCCACGGTGTGAGCAAGCGCAGCTTCGGCAACTTCGCGCGGCGTGTTGTTGATCTCTCCGGCCCAGTCTCTGAAGCTGCTGCGGAATCCGTGGACGGTAACCTCGATCCCTGTGCGCCGCAGGATCATGTCCATCGCCATGTTGGAAAGCGGCTTATCAATGCCACGGCCTGGAAAGACCGGGCCGCGCCGAGCGGCGAGTCTTGCAAGAACAGCTAGGGCGGGTTTGGAAAGAGGGACTCTGTGTTCTTTGCCTGCCTTCATCCTGACGGCTGGGATCGTCCAAGTCGCCTTTCCGAGATCGATCTCGTCCCAGTCGGCCTTCAACGTTTCGCTCGTCCGAGCGGCTGTGAGGATGGTGAACTCTAGCGCTCTCGCGGCGGTGGATGTGTGATCCTGGAGCTGTACTAAGAATGAGGACACACCAGCAAAAGGCATCGCCGCGTGGTGGCCCCTGCTGAGACATTGGCGGGCTGGAAGAATGTGCTCCAGGTGCCCGGTCCATGCGGCCGGATTGTCCCCGGATCGGTGACCGCTCACTTTCGCGATACTGAGCACTGTTTCGATATACCCGCGCAGGACACCAGCGCTTGACGGATGGCTTTCCCAAAGGGACCGAAGAACGGCAAGCACATCGTCTGTTTGGATCCGATCAACTCGCAACTCTCGCAAGGCATGCGCGTAACCGCCATCTCCTATCGCGCGCTTCCATCGAGCGATCGACTTGTCTGATCGAACCGTTCCTTTTCGATCCTCGATGAATGTATCGGCGAGCACGCCAAAGGTAGGCGTCTCACGTCGGGCTCGCCGATTAGCAACGGGGTCGATGCCGTCCGCGAGGCTTTCTCTGACGGCCTGTGCCCGCTCCCTCGCGCGGGCCAAACCGACGGCTGGTGGGGCACCTAGCCCATCTCGCGCCGCTTTCCTTCCAGACTAAAAATGTAAACCCAAGACCTCGCATTCACGCTCTGAACGCGCAGATAGAGACCCGCTCCATCCGCATAGATCCCCGGCTTTCTTTGGCTGGTCACCACCTTGGCAGACAGCCGGTGCATCGTACGTGTCAAGCGAACCTCACGACCCCGTTCATAACTCCGTTCATAAGAAAGACGCTGGATTAGAGCGTACGTCCACGAACGTGGTCAGCTTATCACGGAATCACAAGTATCGGAAGTTAAACAACTTTTGGACAATCTCGGACGCTGGGGGACATCGGCGTACATGGCTCACGCTCATGTCGGGTGCGCCAACTTTTCGGATTACCCAATCCGATCAACGGCTGGTCTGAAACCGCCGCCCCCTGTTTCGCCCAGGTGCGACACACAACTGCGACACAGGCCGTCTGATGGCCGGTGGCAGACCAACCCATCTCGCCCGTCGGGGCGCGATCTACCTCGTCAGATTTCGGCTGCCAGTCGATCTCGCGGCCCGACTTCGCATGGTGGAGTTCCGAAGATCGCTTCAAACTGCCGATCCCGCACTTGCACGAAGACGATGCGCTGCTGCGACGGTATGGTTTGAAATGCAGATGCACCGGTGCAGAGCGATGCAAATGCTGACGCGAAAAGACATCGAACAGGCCGCCCAAAACTTCTTCGCCCACCTTGCTGAGGCAGACAGGCTTAGGCCCCGAGGGTTTGATCCCGAGCGATTGGAAGAGGCCGCCGGGTACGAGATCGAGATGTCTCGCATCGCCATCGAGATGATCGACGACGAGCTCCGCAACAACACCTTTGCCGGGGATACGCAGCTGACCGCCGAGCAAATGCTAGGTGGTGTGGACAAAGTGTCTGATCCACAGTCGGATGGATGCGACGACGACGAAGCCGAGGAAGCTGTCGGCGGTCTTGTCGTATCGGGTAGCCAGTCGTCGGCTGTGTTTGAGCTT
>NZ_JAFCVJ010000009.1:0-116391 GCF_049896985.1 Brevundimonas sp. SL161
CGTGAAGGCCTATGTGAAGCGAGGCAAGACTGACGCCGCCGACGCCGAAGCCATCGCCGAGGCTGTTACCCGGCCGACCATGCGGTTTGTGGCTGTGAAGTCGAAGGCCCAGCAGGCGGCTCTTATGCTGCACAAGACCCGTGACCTGCTCGTCCGCCAGAGGACGATGCTGATCAACGCACTGCGAGGCCACCTCGGCGAGTACGGTATCGTCGCGCCTCAAGGGCATGCCGGAGTGCAGGTGGCCCTCAAGGCTTTGCGCGACGATGATCAGGGTCTGCCGGATCTGGCGCGCTCTGCTCTTGGAGGGCTTGCAGATCAGCTCGAGCAGCTTGGCGCGGAGATAGGCCGACTGGAGCGTCAGATTCTAGAGTGGCACAGACAGGACGAGACGAGCCGGCGATTGGCGACCATCCCCGGGATCGGGCCGATCACAGCCAGCGCCCTAGCCGCCAGTGCGCCGGATCCGAAGCTCTTCCGTTCGGGGAGACAGTTCGCAGCTTGGCTGGGTCTCACACCTCGAGCAAACAGCAGCGGCGGCAAGGAGCGCCGCCAAGGTGGCATCAGCAAGATGGGCGACGGCTATCTTCGCCGGCTTCTCGTCGTCGGCGCCACCGCCGTCTTGCGGATGGCCCGCCAGCGAGGACGCGGGGACTGGGTGGGCAATCTGCTCGAACGCAAAAAGCCCAAGGTCGCCGCCGTGGCCTTGGCCAACAAGACCGCTCGCATCGCCTGGACCCTGATGGCGCGACAGGAGGACTACAGGCCGATGACGGCATAGAGGGATCGGCCCGGTCCCTACACAGGATCGGCGCCGTAGACGAAAGAGTGATGAGACGTGATGACGAACCGGCCGCAGCCGGGGACAGGTGAAACCCAGGGGGTCAGAGCGCCTTGAGCGCGTTGACGTGATTAGGGAGCCCGTCCGCGGACTTCATCAAGGCCAGCAGCGCACGCAGCTGCACCAACAGGCCGAACACATGACTGCACTCGACCGAGCGCCAACGTCGTTTTTACTCTTGCGTCTGGGAGGTCGTCCACACATGACGTCCCTGATGACGACTGCTCCAGAAAAGCTGGTTAGGCGGAGGTCGTCCACACCATCACGTCACATCGGCCGGAAACCGATGGCGCTTGAACGAAATCGGCGTCACGAAATGTCATCCCCATCAGCGGCTTAGGCCGCCCCTACCGGAGACAAGTTCGCATTAAGATGACAGCACCCCGCTCAGTCGGAGCACTAGTCTCTGGTCGCCGAACTGCACGATGGAGACGACTTTTCCGGCGACGTCGGCGTGCCTAGTGCGCCTTCATCGATAGCACAAACTGGCTCTAACAGTCGACGCTGAGCCGCCCAACTCAGGGGGATTTCGGACTGAAGTTCGAGCCTCAAGATCGTCTCGAGACTCAGTTACGTTTCGGCACAGCCCGGTCCAACATCGGGGTTAAGGTCATCCGCATTCCGGAGACAATTTGTCGCTGGACGGATGGGGGTGGTGAGATCCCATGGGTCCGCGCTCAATCCGCGTGAAATCGCGCCGTTGAGAAATCGACACCCAGCGCAAAATTTTTGGGAGGGGATAGGCGGGTTTCTGCGTATTGCGAGTTCCAACGCCAACATCGCCGTGATTTGGGATTTTGCGCGCGCCAGTACCTTTGCACACGTTTTTCGACTGAACTCGAAAAAGCCACGTCCAACCCTGACGGTCCTCAACGGTGGTAATTTATTGCTTTAGAGCGGCCACTTCTGACAACTGTTAGCTAATTTTCCGCCATTTTGGCATTTCGGGAAGAACTTGTGACCCTTTAATATGTCTATACATGTCTTGACTCGACAGGGTGGGGGTCGGACTTTGTTCCGCACGGGGACGGCTATCGGGAGCCGAACCGACAGGGGGAACCACGATGAACCGTACGAGAAAGAGGCTCTTGTTCGCAGGTGCGGTCATCACCTCGACCCTGTGTGCTGGGACCGCCTCAGCCCAGGATGTGACGACCAGCGTCGATGAAGTCGTCGTCACCGGAACCCGCATCAAACGCGCGGACATCAGCGGCGTAGGTCCCGCCACGGTGATCACCGAAGAGCAGATCGCCAACACCGGGATCACCAATCTGGAAAACCTGCTGCAGCGCTTGCCCGCCTCGGCCGGGAACGCCGGGGGGCAGACCAACGCCTACTGGACAGGCAATGGCTACGGCACCGCCCAGGTCAATCTCCGCGGTCTAGGCATCAACCGGACACTCACGCTGATCAACGGTCGTCGTGTGGTCAATGGCGGCACCGGCGCCAACAGCGCCCCCGACTTGAACATGATCCCCACGGCGATCATCCAGCGCATTGACGTGCTCAAGGACGGCGCTTCCGCCATCTATGGCGCCGACGCCGTGACCGGCGTGGTCAACATCATCACAGCCAACGACTTCGAAGGCCTCAAGCTCTCCGGCAAATACGGCATTGCCGATGAAGGCGATGGCCAAGACTACACCCTGGACCTCCTCTGGGGGATCCACAGCGACAGGGGTCGCGTGGTCGCCGGCCTGTCTTATCAGCAAACCGAAGCGGTCAATCTGGCCGACCGCGCCGCCTGCGGTCTCGGCGAGGTCGGCGGACAGCTGGTGTGCGTTTCAAGCGCCTCGACAATCGGCGGGCGCGCCGTGCTGCCGAATGGCCAGCAGATCAACTTCAACCAGACGCAGGGAGGGAACGGAAATTTCTACGAGCCCTACAGCGCGGCCCGGCACAACTTCAACTCCAACCCCTATCTGAACGCCGTCTCGCCGATCGAACGCTTCAGTACGGCCTTCCTCGCCGACTACCGTCTGACCGACAACGTCACCCTGTTCGGGGAAGCCTTCTTCACACATCGCAAGTCCAACCAGGTGGCTTCGCCGGGAACGCTGCGCAACTTGGCGATCCTCTCAACCAACCCGACCAATCCGACGGGTCAGAACATCACCCTGATCCAGCGCCGCCTGCTGGAACCGGGACCGCGGCAGTTCTTCCAAGAGACAGACACCTACCGCTTCGTGGGCGGCGCACGGGGCGACTTCATGCGCGACTGGAGCTGGGAAGTCGCCGCCAATTGGGGACGTAGTTCCGGTGTCGACGGCAGCACCAACATCGCCAACCTTGAGCGAGTCCGCAACACCCTCAACACGGCGGTCTGCAGTCCCGCCGCCGGCGCGGCCATTCCCTGCGGCGACTACCTCGGTTTCGGCGACGTCAGTCCCCAGGTCCTCAACTATATCCTGTTCACATCCCGCGACACCGGCGGCAATGAACAGCGGAGCGTGACCGCCGACGTCACGGGAACGGTCCTTCAACTCCCCGCCGGTCCCCTCGCCGCAGCAGCCGGGCTCGTCTACCGCGAGGAGGAAGGCTATCGGAACCCGGACGCCCTGACGGTTCTTGGCATCGCCAACACCAACCAGCAGTCGCCTATCGCGGGCAGCGTCACCGCCAAGGAAGCCTATCTGGAGCTCTCGGCCCCGCTGCTCGCGGACCTGCCCTTCATTCGGCGGCTCGATCTCGACGCGGCGGTCCGCTACTCGGACTACAATTTGTTCGGCGACAACACGACCTACAAGCTCGGCCTCAACTGGACGGTCATCAATGACCTGCGGCTCCGGGCCACCTTCGGCACGGGCTTCCGGATCCCGAGTGTTCCGGAACTCTTCGGTGGTGTCGCCGAGGGCAATCTGACGACCTCCGATCCGTGCAGCCGCTATTACACCAGCACCAACGCCAACCTGGTCGCCAACTGTCGCGCCTCCGGCGTCCCGGCGAACTATGTCCAGTTGGGCAACTCGATCCTGACAACGGTAGGGGGAAATTCCGCTCTCCAGCCGGAAGCCACGGAAACCCTGACGCTCGGCTTGGTCTGGCAGCCGTCGCAGGTGTCCGGCCTGTCGATGACCGTCGATTATTTCGACATCAAGATCACCGATGCGATCCGCTCCATCCCGGGCTCGACGCGCTTGGCGGTCTGCTACGCCTCGGTCGGATTAAGCCACCCCTTCTGTGGTCCTACAAACTTCACCCGCAGCACCCTGACCGGGGAAGTCAACTATCTGTCGGCCCAGCCCTCCAACGCGGGCCAGGAGCGGATGACGGGCGTCGATATCGGTCTGCGTTACGCTTTCGATCTTTGGGACCGGCAGGTCAGCCTGGACTGGAACACGACGTATCTCGAGGAATACACGATTACGCCGTTTCAGGACGGGGCCCCGATCCAGTTCGCTGACCATATCGGCGGCGGCAACGGTGGCTATCCGCACTGGCGTTCCCTCGCCAGCGTAGCGGTGGCTGATGATCGCTGGACCGGCGCGTACTCGGTGCAAATGATCGGCGAGGCGACCGACTTCAACGCCGCCCCGACCGACATCGGCTACTCCGCGCCCAACGTCTTCTATCACAACGCGCAGTTCGCCTATCGCCTGGGAGAAAGCGCAGACATCGCCGTCGGCGTCGACAACCTCTTCGACAACAAGGCTCCGTTCATCAAGAGCTGGACCGACGGCAACACCGACACCATGACTTATGATCTCCTCGGTCGTCGTGGCTACGTCCGCCTGACCTACCGCTTCAACTAAGCCCTGCACCCGCCGGACGGCTTCGAGCCGCCTGGCGGGTGAGCTTCGCGCACCCGCTTATCGAGAGACCGCCATGCGATTGCCGGCCCTGGCCAGAACATCCCACAAGTGGCTCGGCCTTCTGCTGGCCATCCAGGCCGTGTTCTGGACGGCGGGCGGTCTTTATATGACCGCCGTCCACATCGACATCATTCATGGCGATCGGCTCGCGCGGTCGATCCCGGCCACGCCGCTGGACCTGTCGTCGCTGAAGGAGCCCGGCGCGGTCGCGGCTAGCGGGGCCGAGACCGTCAGGCTGGAGACCCAGTTGGGCCGACCGGTCTATGTCGTCGGCGGACCAGGCGGATCGCGCCTGGTCGACGCGCAAAGCGGCGCGCAACTGTCGCCGCTGGGCGAGGCAGCAGTTCGTGCACGCGCCACTGCCCATTTCGCCGAGCAGGGCAGGATCGTCAGCGCTGAACTCCTCAGAGAAGCACCCGGAGAACTGCGCGGTCGACCCGCGCCGCTCTGGCGGGTCCAGTTCGAAGGGGCGTGGAAACCATCCCTCTACATCTCGCCCCAGACGGGGGAACTGATGGCCCAGCGTCACGACCTGTGGCGGACGTTCGACTTCGTCTGGATGCTCCACGTCATGGATTATGAGACGCGGGACAATGTGAACAACATTCTGTTGCGCATCACGACCTGGATGGCCTTCGTCAGCTCCCTGACCGGCGCCTGGCTCCTTTTCTACAGTTTCCGTCGTCGGCGCCGTGCGCGTCCGGCCAAAGCGTGAGGCCGCTCCGATGTTCCTGATCCGCACGCTGCACAAATGGGTCGGCCTCATCCTGGGCCTGCAATTCATCCTCTGGAGCTTCAGCGGGGCGATGATGGCGCTGCTGGACAGCGACAAGGTCTCGGGCGCGACATCGGTGCGCGAACCGGCCGCCGTCGTGTTGCCCCGCCCTGTCCTGTCGCTGGCCCAGGTGGCTGAACGTATCGGCCAGCCCATAACCAGCCTTCGTCTAAAGCCGCTGGGATCCGTCTATGTCTATCAGGCGGCGACGCCTTCCGGCGTGCGGTTGATCGATGCGGTGACGGGCGTGCCCGTCACCATCGACGCCAGCCGCGCCTCGGGCCTGGCGTCGGCCGCCTTCAACGGCGCCGACCCTGTCGCCTCTGTTCGCAGGGTCACCGAAGGCGACGTCGAGACGCGAAAACTGCCCCTCCCACTTTGGCGTGTGGAGTTCGCCGATTCCGAGAGCACGACCCTGCTTCTGTCCGAGGCGACCGGCGAGGTTCTGGAACGACGGACCGACACCTGGCGGCTCTGGGATATCTTCTGGATGATCCACATCATGGATTACACCAAGCGCGAGAACTTCAACCACCCGCTCATCGTTACGGTCGGAACCGGTATCCTCTGGCTCGCGCTCAGCGGACTGATCCTGCTAATTCGTGCCTTCCGCCCATCGGACTTCAGCTATGTACTGGATCCTCTTGCACGGGCTCGCGCTGCGATCGCCGCGCGTCGTCCCTAGCGACGAGGGCATGACAGGTTAACTTTGCCAAGTCGAAAGCCCCCTGCCCCGCCGCCCTTCAGGCAACCGCAGCCGCCCATGCGGCATCAGCGTCGGCGCGGAAGCGGCGAAGTGTGGGTCTGCTGATCAAATGGCGTTGGACGTTGAAGGTGTTGTAGATCGCTGCGTGGGTGGTGAGGAATCTCTGGGCTGAGGCTTGGGATTTGAACCGCTGCTGCTGCCGCTCCCGTCGTCGGATCGGGAGGTGGGAGTTCTCCGCCCGATTGTTCTCCCGAAGCCGGCCCGGTCGATGGAGATGCCTCAAATCCAGTTGATCCAGAGCCGCGCCGTATGAGGCCAGGCCGTCGGTCGTGATCGTCTGGGGCTCGACCGGCTGGTTGTGAAGGAGCCGCCTGAGCAGCTTCAACGCAGCGCCCGTGTCCCGCCGGCGCTGGACCAGGACGTCGAGCACCTCGCCTTCATCATCGACGGCGCGCCACAGATACATTCGCTTGCCGCCGATCCAGCAAACCATCTCGTCCAGATGCCAGCGAGGCGATGGGACTGGCCGACGGCGCTTCAGCCGCCTCGCGATCAGCGGTCCAAACTTGATCGTCCAGCAGCGGATCGTCTCGTAGCTGACGTCGATCCCGCGTTGCGCCAGGAGTTCCTCGACGTCACGAAAGCTGAGGCTGAAGCGAAAGTAGAGCCAGACGGCATGGCGGATGACGTCCGCCGGGAACCGGTGGCGCTTGAACGAAATCGGCTTCACGAAACATCATCTCCAACAGTGGCTTAGACCGTCATAAGTGGAGACGTTTTAGCGTTGGACTGACAGCACCGGCGGCATGGCTCTCGCCAACGGGGCCGAGGCGGCGTGCCCATTCCTGTCGTTCTGCACGTGCACCGCTTCGGCAACGGGGGTCAGCTTCGGCAACTACGATCCACTGTCGCCGATCCCGAAAGACGCAGCCGGCACGGTCACCGTCAATTGCACGTTCGCGGAATTGGGCAGCGGCACGTATGACATCAGTCTCAGCCCGGGCATGACGGGAACCTATGCCACCAGAAAACTTACCAGGGCGCAGTCCAGCATCGACTACAACCTTTACACCACTGCGGCGCGCACCCAGGTCTGGGGCAATGGCACGGGCGGGACGCAGAGAGTGGTGGGGACCCTGTCCGGGCTCCTCTCGAACCAACAGACCTTCAGCATACACGGCCGCGTACCTCCCGGGCAGAACGTTTTGGACGGTGCCTACACCGACGTGATCGTGGTGACGGTCGCCTACTGAATTGGACGCAAAGCGGGCAGATGTCTGCCGACATTTCCGACCGTAGAGGGCGGAGGCATCAGGAGACCAGGTCAGCGGACGACATCAGGGCCAGCAGGCCAAGCCCTGCATCAACAGGCCGAATACCGACCGTAACCCACCAATCCCTACCTCAACGCCCTTGCCAATCGAGCGCCGTCCACAAAGGACAAGTTAGCGTTAGACTGACAGCACCGCCGCCTCTAAGCCCTGGCCTATTCAGACCAAGCGAGCCATCACGCGCCGTGGCGGGCAGATCTTCCCGCCACTGACCAACGCCGTCAGGCTGCTGAAGCCGTTTCAACCCGATGTTCCCACGGGATCTGACGCTCATCCAGAACGATCAGATTCGTGGCTTCGATCAGTACGCCCGGCGAGTGGTGGCCGATCAGGGATTTGACCGAGAGGGCCGCGTTCCGAACCAGAATGGAGGTCTCCTCGGACGAAAAATCAGTCATTCCGCGGGCGCGCTCGACACCCATTTCGTCATAGACATGGACGACGTCGCCCTTGGCATAGGAGCCGGTCATCGAGACGACGTCGTGGCGATCGATTCCGCGCTCGCCCCGCTCGACGGCATCGGCCGCTGTGTTCGAGATCACGATACTCCCCGCCGCCTGGAGGCGATTGGTCAGCCAGGCCGCCCAACTTGTCATGGGCTCGGCATGGGCGACGCAGGTTGTGCAGGGACGCTCGCCCTTCATGACCGAAGAGACCGGATTTTCGACCTCGCCATTGGCGATCAAGGTGTTGCAGCCCGCGTTCTGAGCCATGTTGGCCGCCTGCATCTTGGTCAGCATGCCGCCAGTGCCCAAGGCGCTGACCGAGCGGGTTACATCCAGATATTGCGCGACGTCGGTCACGGTCTCGATCAGCGTGGCGCCCGGTTCGGAGGGGTGGCGATCATAGAGGCCGTCGACGCTGGTCAGGATGACGAGATGCTGGGCCTGGACCATCTGGGCGACCTTGGCCGCCAGCCGATCGTTGTCGCCGACGCGGATCTCCTCGGTGGTGACTGTATCGTTCTCGTTGATGATGGGCAGGACATTGGCCGCAAGCAGACGATCGACCGTATTCTTGGTGTTCAGGAACCGGCGGTGATCCTCGAAATCACCCAAGGTGACCAGAATCTGGGCGACGTTGATCTCATACTGATGGCCGATATGGGTGTAGGCGTTCAGCAGCAATGGCATGCCACAGGCGGCCGCCGCCTGCTTGTCACGCAAGCCTGCCGTCTCGGGGGTGACGTCGATCATCCGCATCCCCAGCGCGACGGCGCCCGACGAACACAGCACAACCTCGTATCCCTCTTCGCGAAGCAAAGAGATATCTTCGATGATTCGCTGCATGAATCCCCAACGGGGCGTGAGGCGCTTTTCATCAGCAAGAAGGCTAGAGCCGACCTTGATAACTATACGTTTCTTTTTACTCATATTGTTCTCCACTATGATATTCGATGTCGGAAGATTTAATCTAAAATTATCACAAATTGCACACGACTTGACGTTTTTTCGTTTGCAGATTATGGTGGCATTATACCCATGTGGGCAGAAATGGCAAGTTTATGCCGTTTCGTATATTTCCATAGCTCATGCAGATTTTTGATCTGGAAGTTATTTGGATATTCTCGCCCCAATTTGCGTCTTGATTAGTTCTGAACACCATTAAATCAATAAAGGAGGCGCGGTTTGAAGATCGCTCTTGTCGGTTACGGAAAAATGGGAGAGGCGTTGCTATCCCAGTGGCAGGCGGCGTCGCCGAGCTCGTTCCCTGACTACCGATTTGTGGTGATCGATCCCGCCGCGCAGCCGACGCCGGAAGGCCAGGAGGGCCCGAAGGGGGCGCCGGTGTTCCTGAACGCCCCACCGCCAGCGTCCGACAGCGCCTTCGACCTGGTGATCCTGGCGGTGAAGCCCCAGGTTCTGGACGTCGTCGCCCCGCTCTACACCGAACGCCTCGCAGCCGGCGGCTTCGTCGCCTCGATCGCAGCCGGCAGTTCGATCGCCCGGCTGAAGTCCCTGACCGGCAATGCGCCGATCGTGCGGATCATGCCGAACCTCCCGGCCGCAATCGGCGCCGGGGCCAGCGGCCTCTGCGCCGACCCAACTACCGATGCTGCCCAGCGAGGTATGGTGGAGGCGCTTATGCGTGCGGTGGGCTCCGTCCTGTGGGTCGACGATGAGGATCAACTGGACCGCCTGACCGCCATCGCCGGGTCAGGGCCGGGCTATGTGTTCGAGATCGCGCGCACCTATACGGAGGCGGCGACCCAACTCGGGTTCAGCCCTGACGCCGCCAAACAGCTGGTGCTGGACACCCTGGCCGGGACGATCGAGATGGCGCGGCAATCGCAACTGTCGCTCGAAGACCTGCGCGAAAGCGTCACCAGCAAGGGCGGGACCACCGCCGCCGGCCTGGACGCGCTCAATGGCGAAGGCGAGCTCGACCGGCTGTTCCGGTCAACACTTTCTGCGGCCTACGCGCGCGCTGTCGCACTGCGCTGAGCCGCATCCCTGCAACCGATTAGAGGTATCCTGCTATGACCCTGACTGAACTGAAGACTGAAACACCCGCCTCCCCCGCAGATCACGTCGCCACCCTGGGCGCCGCCGCTCGCAAGGCCGCGCGCGCCCTGGCCGCAAGCTCGGCCGAAACCCGTGACCGCGCCATCCGCGCCTCGGCCGCCCGCCTGCGCGCTGCCATGGCCACGATCCTGAAGGCCAATGCCGGCGATGTCGCCGACGTCGTCGATCACAAGCCCGCCGCCTTCATCGATCGGCTGCGTCTGGACGAGGCGCGCGTCGCCGCCATGGCCCAGGCTCTGGACGAGATCGCCGACCTGCCCGACCCTCTGGGCCGCGAACTGGCGCACACGCGTCGCCCGAACGGCCTGGATATCCGCCGCGTTGCTGTGCCGATCGGCGTCATCGCGATGATCTTTGAATCTCGCCCCAACGTCGCCGCCGACGCCAGCGCGATCTGCATAAAGTCCGGCAACGCCATCATCCTGCGTGGCGGTTCCGACAGCAGCCGGTCCACGGCCGCTATCGTGGCCTGCATGCAGGCCGGTCTGGCCGATGCGGGCCTGCCCGAGGCCTGTGTCCAGACGGTTGGAACACCCGACCGCGCCGTCGTCGGCGAACTTCTGCGCGCTATCGATCATGTCGATCTGGCTATTCCCCGCGGCGGTCGCAGCCTGGTCGAACTGGTCCAGCGCGAAGCCCGCGTCCCGACCCTGCTTCATCTGGATGGCAACTGTCACAGCTACATCCATGCCGGGGCCGACGTCGCCCAGGCCATCGCCGTGATCGCCAACGCCAAGCTGCGCCGGACCGGCGTCTGTGGTGCGACCGAAAGCATCGTCATCGACCGCGCCATCGCGGCACAGGCCATCCCCGCCCTCGCCGACGCCATGCCGAACTGCGAACTGCGCGGTGATCCCGAGGCCTGCGCGATCCATGCGCGTCTGCTGCCTGCCCAGGCCAATGACTGGGATCTCGAATATCTGGATGCCATCGCTTCGGTTCGGATCGTGGACGATCTGGATGCTGCCATCGCCTTCGTGTCGGAACATTCTTCGGGCCATACAGACGCGATCATGACCCGCGACGCCGACGCCGCGAACCGCTTCCTGCTCGAGATCGACAGCGCGGTCGTGATGCACAACGCCTCGACACAATTCTCGGACGGCGGCGAGTTCGGCATGGGCGCAGAGATCGGCATCGCCACCGGCAAGATCCACGCTCGCGGCCCGGTCGGCGTCGAACAGCTGACCAGCTTCAAATACCTTGTGCGCGGCGACGGCCAGACCCGCGCCTGATCGCGCGCCAACCGCCAAGCCTTGAAGCCGAGCCTGCTCGAACTAGCCCCGAAAGATCTTGATGAACTTCGAAACCCTGGTGTCCCTAGGCGCCTATTTCGCTCTGATGCTCGGCATCGGCGTCTATGCCTGGCGCAAGTCGACCAGCAACGTCTCCGAGTTCATGCTCGGCGGGCGTCAGCTGTCGCCGGCTGTGGCCGCGCTGTCGGCTGGCGCCTCGGATATGAGCGGCTGGATGCTGATGGGTCTGCCCGGAGCCATCTATCTCTCTGGCTTCAGCGCCGCCTGGATCGCCGTCGGTCTGTTGATCGGGGCCTGGGCCAACTACCTGCTCGTGGCGCCCCGGTTGCGGGTCTACACCGAGCTGGCCGGAGACGCCGTCACCATCCCCGACTTCCTGGAAAAGCGTTTTGACGACAAGACCCGGCGCATCCGCGTTCTGGCCTCCCTCGTGATCGTCATCTTCTTCACCCTCTACACCTCCGCCGGACTGGTCGCGGGCGGCAAGCTGTTTGAGGCGTCCCTGGGCCTCGACTACACCCTGGGCCTGTTCGTGACGGCCGGCGTCGTGATCGCCTACACCCTGTTCGGTGGCTTCCTGGCGGTTAGCCTGACCGACTTCGTCCAGGGCTGCATCATGTTCGCTGCGTTGGTGCTGGTCCCCATCGTCACCATTGCGACCCTGGGCGGCTGGTCCTCAACCGAGGCGACCGTGGTCGCGGCTCATCCGGATTATCTGTCGTGGTTCTCCGGCGTCACTATACTTGGGCTGATCTCCAGCCTGGCCTGGGGCCTGGGCTATTTCGGCCAGCCGCACATCATCGTCCGCTTCATGGCCGTGCGCTCGGTCCGCGACATGCCGACGATGCGGCGGATCGGCATGTCGTGGATGGCTGTGACCGTGATCGGTTCAGTGCTGTGCGGCTTCGCCGGCCTCGCCTACGTCACCCGCACGGGCCTGACCCTGAACGACCCGGAGACGATCTTCATCGTCCTGTCTCAGACCCTGTTCCACCCCTATGTCGCGGGCTTCCTGCTGGCCGCTATCCTGGCGGCGATCATGAGCACGATCTCCTCCCAGTTGCTGGTGTCATCCAGCTCCCTGACCGAGGATTTCTACAAGACCTTCTTCCGTCGCGAGGCGAGCCAGAGCGAACTCGTGCTGGTCGGACGGCTAGCCACGCTGGCGGTCGCCGTGGTCGCCATGGGCCTCGCGCTCGATCGGTCCAGCAGCATCCTGTCGCTGGTCGGTAATGCCTGGGCCGGCTTCGGAGCCGCCTTCGGCCCGGTCATCCTGCTTAGCCTGCACTGGAAACGCATGACGGCCAGCGCCGCCCTGGCTGGCATCGTCGCTGGCGCGGCGACGGTGCTGGTGTGGCTCTACGCCCCCTTCACCATCGGCGGCGTCGCTCCGTCCCAAGCGATCTACGAGATCGTCCCGGGTTTCATCGTCAGTGGCCTTGTCGCACTTCTGGTCGCCCGTTTCGGCAAGAGCGCTCCGCCCGAGGTGGCCGCCACCTTCGACGAAATGCTCGCGGCCGACGGACTCGGCCGTTCGGGAAAGGGCGCTGCCAGAGAAACTCCCGTCAGTTGAGAAGCCCCTACCCGGGGACTCGATCAGTCAACGGCGGCCGACCAAGCGGCATCGGCTTCAGCGCGGAATCGCCGGAGCGTGGGTGGTGAGGGATCTCTGGGCTGAGTCTCGAGATTTGAACCGCTCCTGCTGTCGCGCTCGCCGCCGGATAGGCAGGTCGGAGTTCTCGATCCGATTGTTCTCCCGAAGTCGGCCCGGTCGATGCACGTGTCTCAGATCCAACTGATCCAGTGCGGCGCCGTAGGACCCCAGGCTGGCGGTCGTGACCGTCCGCGGCCCGATCGGCTGGTTTTGAAGGAGGTTGCCAGCGTGGGGACGGCGGGCCCCGCCGCTTCTTCAATCGCCTCGCGATCAACGTGCCGAACTTGACCGTCCAGCAGCGGATCGTCTCATAGCTGACGTCGATCCCGAGTTGGTTCACCAGCCCCAGGCGTCCATCATCACCCGGAACAGGTGGGTGTTGGGGAAATATCCCCGGACCCGCTCGGCGCCCACCCCGATCGCCAGCACAGGAACCTCCTCGGCCGTATGCGTCCGGTTCACCAGCACATTCTCCAGTCGAACAAGGTCGGCCCCGTCATCCGAGGTCTTCCAGGCATCGTAGCCTTCCAGCAGAGGTTCACCCCGGCGACCCCCATCAACCTGGAGACCGAAGCTGTGGTCCGCGGTGAACACCAGCAGGGTGTCGCTGAGATCGACCCGCGCCTGGACCTCGGCGATCAGCCGGTCGAAATCAACGACGTTCTGAAGACCCGCGCGCGCATCGTCGGTGTGGGCGTCCCATTCGACCGTCAGGAAATAGCCGCGGGGGGATTGTTGCAGGATGTCCAGGGCCCGGAGCGTGGCGGCGTGGACGTCCATCGCGTCACTGACCACCACCGGCCGCATGTTCCCGGCCGGTACGTCACCGAGCGTCGCATAGATTGGTCGGGCGTGAGTCTGGCTGAGCGCATCGAAGCTCGTGCCCAAAGCGGCCAGCTGCTCGCCGACTTGCTGACGGCCCGCGCCGACCATGACATCGACGCCGTCGCCGAACCTCGGCGTGAAGGCCTGGACGAAAATCGGGCCCCAGTTTCCGCGATCGTTCGAATGGGCGTAGTTGGCCGCCGGCGTGGCGTCGGCAATGGACTGGGTCGTGATGACGCCGGTCCACAGGCCGTTTTCCTCCGCATATTCCAGCAGGGTCTTGGTCGGGGCGCCGTCGCTTTGCCCTCTCACCGCGTCAGGGCCCTGGCTGATGACGCCGTTGCGGGTCTTCACTCCCGTTACGATCGACGACATGCCGTTCGCCGAGTCCGAGACGAAATCATCGACCGGTGAAGTCTCGCTCAGGCCGAGGTGCGGCCATTGCTGAACATTCAGACGGAGAGGCTCGCCATAGCCATGCAGGCTGGCGGCAGAGATCGTCGGCACGCCGGCCGCATCTGCGAGGAACAGGATGATGTTCCTCGCCCTGGCCGGCTGCGTCGCCTCTGTAGCGATCGCGGGGTTGTCCTGCGCCATCACAGACGCGGGGGTCAGTACGAGCGCGGCGGCGACGGCCAGGAAGGTCGGATAGCGGACGCGTTTCATGTTTGCGGTTCCAGGCGTGAAGGGGATCGATCTCCGACCACGGCGTTGGGCCGGGGCGAGGGCGCTTCGTCAACGGACGGACTACCGCCCGGGCGTGACAGTTTGGGCAGTCGCTTGCCGCGGACTGTCCGGTGATCGGCTCATGCCCCGGTTCCGTCGGCGGCGAGCAGGTGCTGCAGCACGCGCTTTTCCAGCACCAGCAGAGCGCCGGCGTTGTTGGTGCGCATGACCAGTCCTGCAGCGAGCGGCCGTGCGGCCTGGTGAACGGCGGAGGCCAGACGCTCGAACTCCGGCCGGGCGCGACCACTGACCCCATGCAGGGCGCAGAGCTGGCGCCAATCTTGCACAAAGCTCTCCAGCAGCAGCCCAAACCGCGTAACGCGGGCCCCGGAGTCGGGGCCTTTGGCGTTCATGGTCAGTTCGGCGCGGAGGTCGTCGATCAGCCACTGCACCTCTGCGGCGGGCATGATCGGCGACTGCTGGACGCTCTCTGTCAGCAGGCGCGGCATGGCGTCCGGATCCCAGGGCATCGTCCGCCATTGCGCCTTGGGCGGCGTCGGGCCGCAGGCGAAACGCCAGAAGGCGGCCGTTCCGGTCGTGTCCGCGACCAGGTGGACGCGATCCGCGCTCGACCCGTTCTCGACATGGTGCCTGCGCCAGTTATCGAAGATCCAGGCCTCCCCGGCGGCCATATGCACGGTCTCTCCGTCGCAATGGAAACGCACCTGCGGCCGGGTCAGGATCGGGACGTGCAGGCGAACGCGTGTGTGCCAGTGGTAGTTGATGTCGGCATGCTCCGGCACGCGGGCGCCCGGCGCGAGGCGCATCAGGCGCGAACGGCTCCACACCACGCCGAACCCCGCAAGCACCTGCTGTACGTAAGGCATGGTCGTCAGCCAGCGCGTCCCGAGCATCTGGCCATGTACGGAATCCGTCTCCGCCCCGCCGGCGCTGATCAGGCGCGCCGCGCTGTTGCCGGCCAGGCTGTCGGGGTGCGAGACCCAGGCCTCGGCCGGAAGGGCCGCGACCTCATACTGCAGACGCTCGACATCGAACAGGACCGGAAGCTGGAAAAAGGGTTTGGCGAGCCGCATTGATCAGTCCCTGTAGCCGGTCACGGCGTCGCCCAGCGCATCTTCCAGAGGCGACAGCCAGGGCGTGTAGTTCCGCCATTGGTCCAGCCCCTCCCGCGCGATGGGACGGCGCACCTGTTCGGAGCTGGGCGTGCGGATGCTGCGCCGGGTCTGGTGGAAAGCCAGACAGGCCGGTTCGAATGGCAGTCCGCAGTGCGCCAGTATGCGCCGAACCCCGCCTTCGAGGTCGTCAACCACGTCCTCATAGTTCACCCGCAGCGCCCGGCCTGGCAGGACGTCGTCCCAGTGGCTCATGAGCTCGAGATAGGTCCGGTAGTAGCGGCCGATGGCCTCGGCTCCATAGGTGAAGGCGTGATGGGTCGTGCCGAACAGCTGCTTGAGATTGCTGAACCCACAGGCCATCGGCGAGCGCCGGACGTCGATGATGATCGCCCGGGGCAGGATTAGCTGGATCAGGCCGATGTGCCAGACATTGTTCGGCATCTTGTCGATGAAGAATGGCCGGCCCAGCCGGCGGCGGACGGCCGTGTCGGTAAGGAACCGCTGGCCCAGGGCGCGGGCCTGATCTGCCGTCAGGCGCGCGATGGCCTCAGGATGCAGCGGCAGGCCGCAATGGGGATCGCGACCGCAAAGTTCTCCGACGTATCGATCGATGACGGTCAGTTCCTGGGTGCCCTCGACTGCAGAATGGGAGGCCAGGATCTGCTCGATCAGCGTCGAGCCAGACCGTGGAAGGCCGACGATGAAGACCGGTGCAGCGTCAGCAACGCCCCAGCCGCTCCGCGCAGCAAAGAACTCGGCCGTGAACACCGCTTTCAAGCGCCGGGCGCAGGCCTCCGCGACCTCGGGACGCCAGCGGCCGGCGGCGCTGCGCAGGGCGTTGCCGCGTTCGTAGAACCGCCACGAGGCGGCATGGTCCTTCTGGTCTTCCAGCGCCTTGCCCAGAGCGAAGCACAGATAGACCCGATCCATCTCCTGCAGATCGTGTCGCGCCTCCGCAGCCTGCATACGGGCGACGTCATCCTTGGTGAAGGCATGGGTCTTCAGGTTGGCCAGGCTGAACCAGGCGACGCCATTGTCGGGGCGCGCCGCTAGGGAGGCGCGATAGTCCGCGATGGCTTCGCCTTGTCGGCCCGTCACCTTGAGGGCGTTGGCCCGCCACAGACGCAGGTCGGCGACCTCGGCGCTCGACCCGCGTCCATCGGCCAGCAGCGTTTCGTACAGGTCGATTACTGGCTCATGGTCGCCCAGGGCGACGCAGGCCGCGCCGTACAGTTTGCGGTAATCGCGGTTGGCAGGGTCTTGGGCGAGCAGGTGTTCCGCCTCTCGCCGCGCCGGCAGAGGCTGCTGCAGCGTGAGCAGCAGCATGGCGTAGTCGAGCCGGGCGGCGTGATAGTCCGGTGCGCGTTCGAGCGCCGCTTCGAGCAGTGTGGCGGCCTCCTCAGGCTCCTCCTGAGTCTGGCGGACGCGCGCCAACAGCCGCAGGGCCCCCACATTGTCGCCCGCCCGGCGCAGATAGTCCCGAAGGATTGTTTCGGCCGGCTCCAGGTCCCCGTCAGCCAACAGGCTGTCGGCCGCGACCACCTCCGGAGGCAGCTGATTCAGGACGGCCAGCCGCTCCGCCGCATAGGCCGCCTCGGCCGTCTCTCCGCGCAGGCGATGAAGCTGTTCCAGCATGTCCCAGCTGGCCGGCAGCGAGGGATTGAGACGCACCGCCTGGCCCAAGGCCTCCACCGCCGCCGCGGCATTCCCCAGCAGCACATGGCAGTGTCCGCGCTCCTGATGCAGGCGGCTGAACCGCGGATGCAGGTGGTGCAGATCCGCGAGTACGGCCAGGGCTTCGGGCATGCGCGCGTCCACGCGCAACTCGCGGGCGCGATGCAGCAAGGTGTCGCGCGTGTCTATGTCGGAGGGGGCGTTCACCGCGCGGCGCCGGTCAGCAGGAAGGGCTTCAGCCATGGCGGGTCGGGCTGGTCGGCGTCGTAATATTCGAAGATCAGATGGACGCGGTCGGTGTCTCCGGCGTTCCGCACCCAGTGCGGGCCGAGGTTGTTGACCTCCACCGCCGCGCCGGTGGGGAAATGATGCTCCTCGCCGCCGAAGAAGCACTCCACGCCGGGATTGGTCGAGAGCGGCACGTGGATCTTGTGCGGCCACTTCGCGGCCGGATTGGCGTCGACGTGCGGATGGATCACGCCGCCCGGCCGCATCCTCGCCAACATCACCCGTGGAAAGACGCCGCGCGCATAGCCGTAGTCGCGCACGGCGGCAGCCATCACCGGTTCGAGCAGCGCACGCCAGTCCGGCCAGGCCGGGCGGTCGTGCGACGCACGCCAGTCGCGGCCGCTGTCGATGAAACGAAAGACGATGTGGCGCGTGGCGTCGAGGGCCTCGAGCTTGTTGGGCTTGTCGACGTTCTCGGCGTCCCAGACGGCTTCGGGAATCGCCCGCACGGCCGCTTGCAGCGCGACGATATCGACCGGCCCCAGCAGGCGAACGCCCGTGGTCTTGCGCGGATTACCGGTCAGGTCGACAGGGCTCACCGCGAACCTTCGAAGGTGTAGCCGAACAGGTCCAGGTCCTGCGCGTAGCGGGCGGCGACGGCGTCGATCAGCTCCGGGTCGTAATAGCGGCGATAGTCCCCGCGTCTGGTGCCGTTGATCCGCTCGAGCGGCCGGGAAGGAATGCCGATCCGCGCACAGATCGCATCGTACGAGCCCTGCATGTCCTCTACGCGGCCCACCACGTCCGTCAGCAAGGTCTCGCCATTCCCGTCAACCAGCAGGGACGCCTGCGGCTGGAACAAAATGTGCTGCTCAGGCGGCTGGTCGAACAGGAATTTGCGCATCACCTCGCGCGGCTGGCGCTCGAAGACGTCGCCTCCGCGCAGCATGAAGGCGCAGTAGGAGACGAAGCGGTCGAACGGATTGCGGACGAAGGCGAACTTCAGATAGCCGCCGAACGCCGCCTCGCCGAGGTGCGGACGCACCTGCTGAAGCGACAGGTGGCCGTGCCGGATGGCGGCCAGGTCGGACCACGGGAAACGCTTGTCGACGAAAAGCCCCACCTGCTCGACATCCTCGTCCCCCATTTGTTCGCGCAGGGCCTGCCGGACCGCATGCGTGCCGGTCTTGGGCACGGCGGCGAAGATGAAGCGGTGGCGATGGGAAACGATCATGGGTCGGATACCGAAAAGGGGCGCCCCCCCTCTCTGTGAGGAGGGACGCCCGTCATAGGCTGGCGATCGTGTCAGAACTTGTAGCTGACCCCGGCCATATAGGTCGTTCCGCTCTGGTTCTGATTGTAGAGATACTGGTTGCGCCCCCAGAACTGGGTGTCCTTCTCGTTGGTCAGGTTGACGGCGTCCACGGTGAGCTGCAGGTCATCCGCGATGTTGAAGAAGGCGGCAGCGTCGACGTAGGTCGAAGCCTCGAAGCCCCGCGTGCCAGCGCTCATCGGATCGGCGCTGTAGCCGCTGAACCAGGTGGCGCGGTGGCTCATGGAGGCGCGAGCGCCCCACTGGGTGGTCTCGAAATACACAGTGGCGTTATAACTCTCGGGCGAGAAGCCGGTCAGGTCCTCGTCCGCGTCCACCTTGGTGTAGTTGGCCGTCACGCCGAAGCCATCGAAAGGCGCCGGCAGGAAGGTCAGCTGCGCCTGCACCGTCAGTTCAACGCCGGTCAGAGTGTTTGTGCCTTCGATGTTGATGGGCATCGAGAACTCGCTGACGATGGTGTTTTCCGTGGCGCCCGGGATGGTGCCGAACGGAACACCTGTCTCGCTGAATGGCACGTTCTCCAGCAACACCGATCCGATGTAGTTGGTGATGTCCTTCTGGAAGAGGCTGACCGCGACGAGGCCGACGTCGCCGAAATAGTATTCCAGACCCAGATCGTAGGCGTTGACCTTGTAGGGCTCCAGATTCGGATTGCCGCGCGAGGCGGTGATCTCGCCCGAGTCCTCGTTCTGGAAGGCGCTGCCTTCGGCCGCCATCGAGCCGAGACCCGGGCGGTTCAGGTTCTGGGTCGCCGAAAAGCGCAGCAGGACGTCGGGGGCGACTTCAAGCACCGTGTTCAGAGCCGGCAGGACGCCCTCATAGCTGCCCTCGACATCGGATGTGCCCAGGTAGGCATAGCTGTCGCCCTGGATCCAGCCGACGCTGCGGGTGTCGGTCGAGTAGCCGCGCAGGCCGATGTTGCCGCGGAAGGGACGCCCCATCACTTCACTGTCCCAATCGGCCTGGACGAAGCCGGAGATCGTCTCTTCCGTGGTCTCGAAGACGTTCTCGATGTCCTGCAGCGCGCCGCCCGTGCCGTCGGTATTGGGACCGAAGCGGTGATATTCGCGGTATTTCGCGAAGGCCCGGTCGTAGTTGCCGACCAGCCAGGAGCCGAACTGGTTGGTGAAGACGTCGGCGATGTCGGCGACCGAAGTGCCGCGCGTCTTGCCCCGCGTGCCGTTGACGTTGTCGTCATAGAAGGTGTCGACGCCTTCCTGGCGGAACTTGTGATAGGCGGCGCCGGCGCTGAAGGTCCAGGTGTCGTTCAGTTCTGAGCGGGCGTTCAGCTCGCCCTCGTGAAGCTCAGATTCATTGTGGAAGCCACGGTAGTAGAACGAGTCCATCGCGTAGTTGGCCGGGTTGGTGGCGTCGAAGCCCGGATATTCGAAGGTCGCCGAGCGACCGTCAGCGCCATAGTTGGCGATCAGGTTGCCCTTGGCGCGCATGTACAGTTTGTCGTCGTAGGGCGTCCCATACGTCGACTTCTCGTAGCCGATGTGACCGTCGATCCTCAGGCGGTCGGACAGGTCCCAAGTGCCGGTCAACACGATCTGGTTGAACTCATTCTCGTTGCGTGACCGGCGATGCTCGCTGCCGAAGGTCGTGCCGGTGACGTCGGTCATGGTGACGTAGTCGTTGGCGTCCCAGGCGATGTCGTTGATGACCGACGCCGTCCGGAACATCGAAGGCCAAGGGGCGCCTGCGGCGGTGTCGAAGGCGATCGAGCCGGACGAGTTCAACGGGCGCGTGGCCAGGTGCAGCTCGTTCCGCTCAGTGGTGAACTGACCATGAAGCACGTCGAGCGTGAGCTCCATGGTCCCGGTCGGACGCCATTGGACCGCTGCCGTCAGGCCCAGGCGCTCCTGCTCGGCGTTCCAGGACGAGGTGCGGTTGCCGTCAGCGAAATACAGGTCGCCGGACAGGAACTTCGCCTGTTCAGCTGCGGACAAGCGGGAGATGTTCAGGCCAGCGTTGACCATCGCCTGCAGACGGCCGGCGCTGGCCTGTTCGTAGTTATAGGTGTTGCGCCCCTGCTCGGTCGTCCGACGACGGCTGTAAGCCGCCGAGAAGGAGACACCGAAAACATTGTCCCAATTCTGGGTGAGAAGGGCGGCGACGCGCGGCTGGGCGTCGTCGGTGTATTCGTTGGTCCCGACCTTGGAGGTCACGGCGCCGCGGAAGCCAGGCTCGGTGTCGAAGGGGCGACCGGTGAACAGGCCGACCGTACCGGCCATGCCGCCTTCTTTCTGCGACGCCTGGAAAGTCTTCTCGACCTCGACGCGCGAGAACAGTTCAGAGGCGAAAATGTTGAAGTCGAAGGCCCGGTCTCGCGACCGCTGGCCGCGGCTATCCTGGGCCGAGTCGACGTTGCCAAGAACTTCCATCCCGTTCAGCTGAACGCGGCTGAAGTCAGCACCCAGTCCGCGCAACGAAATACGGCGGCCCTCGCCGGCTTCACGGGTGATCTGCACGCCCGGAAGACGCTGCAACGACTCCGCCAGGTTAAGGTCGGGGAATTTGGCCATGTCTTCCGCGACAATGGCGTCTACCGCGATGACCGAGTCCTGTTTGATGTCGCGGGCGTCGCTCAGCGAGCGGCGGTAGCCGGTGACGATGACCTCGTCGAGCTCACTGGCCCCGTCCTGCGCATAGGCGACCGTCGAACCGGCGCCGACGACGGCTGCGGAGACCGTAGCGAGCAGTAAATTCCTGAAATTCCGGCGCGTAGTCGGAACAGTGTTTTGCTTGAGCATGTGTTGTATCCCCCAACTGGTCTGCACCAGATTGTTAGAGCAGTTGGGGGTAACAGCCGCGTGACGTTTCGCTGACCACTCTGTGCGGAGTGCGAGAATTCGCGTCGTCCGATCGGTCGCTGTCATACGATCGCAATCGGCAAAACCTAGGAAGACGCGGGCGGCAGCGACTTGTCAGCCCCACCGTCCGGAGGACGAGCCATGACGCCAATGCAGGATCGCCGCAGCTTCATCGCCGCAATGATGGCCTCAGCGGGGGCGGCAGCCGCCTTTACGCCTTCGATCGCCCGGGCTCTGGAGATCCCCGCCGATCGACGCACCGGCACGTTGATGGACGTCGCGCACGTCGTTATCCTGACGCAGGAGAACCGCGCCTTCGACCATTATTTCGGCACGATGCGCGGCGTGCGGGGCTTCGGCGACCGTTTCGCCGTTCCTGCTCCCCCGTTGCAGACCGCGCCGGATCGTACCGTTCTGGTCCAGCCCAATGAGCAAGAGGGAGTCGAGCCCGCGCTGGTCGCGCCGTTCCGTTTGGATACGAATGCTGACTTCCGCCTCTATCGCCCGCTCGGCACGCCCCACGGCTTCGCCGACAGTCAGGCGGCCTGGGACAACGGGCGGATGGGCGAATGGCCACGCCACAAGCAGAACCAGTCGATGGCCCATTTCGCGCGCGAAGACCTGCCGTTCCAGTTCGCCCTCGCCGAGGCCTTCACCCTGTGCGACGCCTATCACAGCGCCCTGCACACCAGCACCAACCCCAACCGTCTCTATATCTGGACCGGCACCCACGACCCGCTCGCCAGGGCCGGCGGCCCCGCCATCAACAATGGCTATGACACCCTGGAGGCCGACCCGCTTCACCACGGCGGCTACCTCTGGACCACCTATCCCGAGCGACTGATGGACGCCGGCGTCGGCTTCCAGATCTACCAGGACATGGCGGACAATTTCACCGACAACCCCCTCGTCGGCTTCCAGAGCTATCGCCGGGCGCACGGCGCCTCGGGCGCCGCCGAGACCCTTCTGTCACGCCGAACCATGACGACCCGCACCCTGGACGGGCTCGAACAGGACGTGCTGGCGGGCAGCCTGCCGGAGGTGTCGTGGATTATCGCGCCTGCGGCCATGTCGGAACATCCCAGCGTCTCCACCCCCCTGCAGGGCGCGGACTATACGGCCAGGGTGCTCGATGCCTTGACGGCCAACCCCCACGTCTGGGCGCGGACAGTCCTGCTGATCAATTTCGACGAGAACGATGGCCTGTTCGACCACGTGCCGCCGCCCGCCCCGCCAGCGCGCGTGTCCGGCCGCTCGGTCGGCGCGACCAGCATACCGGCGGACGATGAATATCATGTCCACCCCCAGGCGGCCGGCGACGAGCCTTATCTGGACCGCCCCTACGGCCTTGGCATGCGCGTGCCACTGTATGTGATCTCGCCGTGGAGCAAGGGAGGGCATGTCGCGTCCGAGGTCTTCGATCACACCAGCATTCTGCGCTTCCTCGAGGCGCGCTTCGGCGTGCATGAACCCAATATCAGCGCCTGGCGACGCGGCGTATGTGGCGACCTGACGTCATGCTTTGATTTCGCGGCGCCCGACACGGTCGACTTCATGGCGGCGCTTCCGGAGACCGAGGCGCTGTCGATCCGGGCGGCTCGCCTGGAGGAAATTCCTCCGCCCGTGCCGGATCAGGCAGCCGCGCCAGTGCAGGAGACCGGCCTGCGTCCGCGCCGCGCCACCCCCTATCATCTCGGCGCCCGGCTCCGGGTTTCGGACACAGGGCGCGCCCTGCTGCTGACGAACCAGTCGGTGGAGCGTGCAGCCGTCTTTCACGTCTATGACGTTGCGCGGCTGGACCGGTTTCCGGCCCGCTACACGGTGGGTGCGGGAGAGGAATTGGCCCACGCGCTGCCGCTGCCGGACGAAGACGTGAATCTGTTCGTCATCGGTCCCAACGGCTTCCACCGACGCCTGACGGGCCGAAGTGATCGGTTCGCGGTCAGCGTCGAGGGTGGCAGGGTCGCACCGACCGCACTGCGTCTTGAAAACCTCGCGTCGACGCCACTGTCGATCGCCATGACGGACCGCGCCTACGGCGCCGCCAGTGAGGTGGTCAGGCTGGCCGTCGGCGAGACCCGCACCCTCTCGATGGCGCTCACGGACAGCCACGGCTGGTATGATCGACAATTAGAGGCGGGCGGCCAGGCCTGGCGCATCGCGGGCCATGTCGAGACGGGAAGCGCGTCCTGGTCGGACCCCGCGAACGGCGGACCGGGTCCCCTCCGCCTGGTTTAGCGCACGCGGATGTCGACGCTGATCCGCACAGCGTCGTGACGCCAGTGCTCGTGGTCGTACTCCACAACGCGGCCTTGCGCGTCGTAACTGATGCGCTGGACGGCCAGACCGGGCAGGCCTGGCTTTAGCCGCAAAGCCTCGGCTTCATAGCCCGTCAGGGCACAGGGCTGCATGCTGACCTGGTTGCGGGCGACGGACAGGCCGTACTCGCTCTTCAGAATGCTGGTCAGCGACTTGTCGAAGGAGAAGCGCAACAGGTCCGGCGCAAGCGCGGCGTCGACGACGATCCGCTCAACCAGCACGGCCCGACTGTCCACATAGCGGCGGCGGCGAATCATGTAGAGCGGCGAGCCGGCCGGGCGGGAGAAGACCTCGGCCAGAAGGGGGTCCGCGACGACCAGGTCGGCCGAAATGGTCTCCGTTGTCGGATTGCGCCCCTGCGCCTCGACATAGGACATGAAGCCTTCCCAGCGGGTCGGGTCATACACCACAGGCGGCGGCGATACGTACCAGCCGCTGCGGTCGCGGCGATAGATCACCCCCTCTGCCTCGAGTTGGAACAGGCCCGCGCGGATGGTGCCTCGCGCGACGCCGACCTCGTCCTGCAGTCGCCGCTCGGACGGCAGCTTGTCGCCTGGCTTCAGATCGCCCGCGGCGATGCGCCTCGCGATGTCGTCGCGCATGCCCAGGTAGTGCAGACCTTCGGACTTCAAGGCTGAGGCGGTGTTCACCATTTGAATCCCGGGATTGAACCACGCCTTCGATCCGACCCCGTCGGTTCCACGTCAAGGCGCCACGCAAACGCCAAGAGCTTTTCACGAAAGCTTCGCCGAGCACGGCTCGATTCTTGGTACATACCAGTTTTGCAGGCCGTGTCTCGCGGCTTCTCAAGCCATTTCTCTCCGGGAGTCTGTCATGGACAAGCCGATCAAGGTCGCCGCGCTGGTCGTGGCCTTCACCGCCGCCGCAATGGCGGGCATGGGGCCCGCTTCCTCTGTCGCTGCTCAAACGGTCCGCCACGTCATTGTCATCGGCGTCGATGGCTTGAGCCCCGACGGCGTGATGAAGGCGGACACGCCGACCCTGGACAACATGATGGCCAATGGCAGCTGGAGCCTGCACGCCCGGGGCGTGATGCCGACGACAAGTGGCGCCAATTGGGCCTCCATACTCAACGGCGCCGGTCCGGAACAGCATGGCGTGACGAGCAATGACTGGCAGGTGGGCGAGTTTAATTTCCCGACCTCGGTCACGGGCTCAGGCGGATTCTTTCCGTCCATCTTCCAGATTCTGACGGATCAGCATCCGGAGTGGGAGGTAGGTTCAATCTATAACTGGGAGGGGTTCGGCAACCTCTATGACCACCGGTTCGTGGACTACGACGTCAACGGCGAGAACGAGGACCAGACCACCGCACTGGCGACCGCCTACATAAGGGCCAGCCGCCCCAACTTCCTGTTCGTGCACCTCGATCACGTGGATCACGCCGGCCATCAATACGGTCATGGCACGCCGCAGTACTATGAGGCGGTGGCCAGGGCCGACGCGCTGATCGCTGAGATCCGGCAGGCCACCATCGAGGCCGGCATCGCCGACGACACGGTCATCCTGGTGACCTCCGACCACGGCGGCGTGGGCAAGGGGCATGGCGGAGAGACGCTGGCCGAGCTGGAAATTCCGTGGATCGCCTACGGCGGCGGCGTCAACCGGGGCGTGGAGCTCGACCTGCCCATCAACACCTTCGACACCCCCGCAACTGCGGCCTGGCTACTGGGCGCGGACATCCCCTATGCCTGGCTGGGGCGCCCGGTCCGGCCTGCCATGGCCGGCGAGCCGGCGCCGGTGCAGGCCTACCGGATCAGCAGCTTCCATGCCTCGCCGCTCATCGAACCCGTGGGGCAGGGCAATGCGCCTTCGGGCGGCCTGTTCGTCGACCGGACGGCGCAGATGACCATCCGCAATCCGAACCCAGTCGGCGAGATCCGCTATACATTGGACAATTCCATCCCAACCAGCGCGTCGCCCCTCTACGCCGGCCCAGTCCAGATCACCCGCAGCACCATCGTGCGCGCCGGCCTGTTCGTTGACGGCCTGGCCGCCAGCGTTCCGGCCACGGCCTATTTCCGTATCCTGGACGAGAGCGCCGGGCCGCGCGGCCTCACCTACAGCGCCTATCTGATGCCGGAAGGGCCGGTGCGGCTTCCGGACTTTTCGCGCCTTCAACCGGCGGCCACGGGTCATACGCATGAGCTGAGCATCGATGGGCTGACCCTGCCGCGCGAAGACGCCGTCGCCGTGGTGTTCGAGGGTGACATCACTATCGCCACCGCCGGGTCGTACGGCTTTTCGCTGGCCTCGGACGACGGCAGCAAGCTTTACATCGACGGCAAGACGGTCGTGGACAACGACGGCGACCACGGGGTGATCACCGCCGCCGGCAGGATCGATCTTCAGCCCGGCAAGCACGCCATCCGCGTCGAATACTTCAGTGGGGGCGGCGGCTCTTGGCTGGGCGCCTATTTCGAAGGTCCCGGCATCCCGCGCCAGTTCGTCGATCCGAACCTGCTGACGCCGCGTTGAACGCCCCTTCCGCGGCTCGGTCCCATCGATCGGCCGGTCAACCGACTTAACGGCGCCAGGTTGTTCTGGTATAGTCCAAGATTGCCGCCTGGATTCCTTATGATGCGACCGCAATCCGCCGAAGCCTTCGTCGGCGCAACCATCGCCCTCTTCGATCAGCTCGGCGGCGCCCGCTATGGCGAGGCCGTGACGCAGCTCGAGCATGCGCTGCAATGCGCCCATCACGCGCGCGCCGCTGGCGATCCTGACGCGCTGGTGGCCGCCGCGCTGCTGCACGACATCGGCCACCTGCTGCAAAAGCAGGGCGAGGACGCCGCCGATCGTGGCCTCGACGCCTTTCACGAACGCATTGGCGCGGCTTGGCTGGCCCAGGGCTTCGGCCCGCTGGTCACCGAACCGATCCGCCTGCACGTGGAAGCCAAGCGCTATCTCGCGACGCGTGAAACCGGGTATCTCGAATCGCTGAGCCCGGCCTCCAGCCAGAGCCTGGATCTGCAGGGGGGAGCCATGACCGAGCCGGAGGCCGACGCGTTCAGCGCGTCGCCCGGGTTCGAGGCGGCTATAAGGCTGCGTCGCTACGACGAACTGGGGAAGGTCGAGGGCGTGGTGATCGCGCCGCTGGCCGACTATCGTGATCTGCTCATCTCGCTCGCCGAACAGACTGAAGCGGCGGCCCCGGTCGCTCAAACTTCCACCTAGAGCAGGATCGGCTGAGGAGGAATCGCTTCGCGATTCCGCTGATGCCGTAAATCCTGCTCCAGATATGAGCGAGAGCCTGATTCACGCTTTCGACAGAAGCGCGAAGCGCTTCCGTCTCAAACGATCTGGCTCTAGCGGGCGTCGATGCCCTGGCCGGCACGCCGGGCGGCTTCGGCTTGCAGCGCCGGGACGAGATCGGCGACCGTGTCGATGACCAGGTCGGCGCCGGCTGCCCGCAACCGAACGGCGGCCGCGCTCAACAGAGCGGCGCGTGCGTCGCTGTCCAGCTCGGCCAGCGCCTGTGCCGTAAGGCCCGCCATATTGCCCGACGCGGCCACGCCCACGGTGAAACAGCCCGCATTCCGCCCCTCCGCCATCCCGATTTCTGCGTCGTCGACCTTGACCACACGTGCAAGCGGCCAGACGCCCAACTCGGCGCTGGCCTTGTAGATCATCAGCGGCGAAGGCCGTCCCTGGGGCGTTTCGTGCGCACACACGACCAGGTCGGGCGCATAACCCTGGCTCGCGGCGCGCGGCAGGATCGCCAGCATCATCTCGCGCGTGTAGCCGGTGCACGAGGCGATCTTCACACTCTGCTCGCGCAAGCTGGAAATGGCGGCGGCGACGCCGGGGACGAGGTCTGCAGTCTCTCCGGCCAGCCGGATCATCGGGGCCTGAAGCTCAGCCATTACCTGTTCAAGCACCGCCTGCCCCGGCAGGGCGCGGTGCGCATCCTGCCAGGCCCGTGCGATCCGGGGCTGTTCGAACATGGCGCGGACATGGTCGGCCTTGGCGCGGCCCATGTCCCGGCGCACCTCCTCTTCAGAGACCGTCACGCCGAGGGCGGCGAAGGCCTCGATCAACGCCAGCATCGGCGCGCGGCTGCCGAAATCGACGGTGGTGCCGGCCCAGTCGAAAACGACCATGTCAAAGGAGTCGCGGATGGAGGTCATGGTTCGGAAGTCTCCTCGAACAGGCTGGCGATCACCTCCTCGCCGAAGGCGAAGCCGGTGGAGGCGCCGTTGCCGGCGGTGACGAGCGCGAGGCGCACACGCGGATGCGGGGCCTCGATCAGGCTGGCGTGGGGGCCGCGGGCATAGGTTCCCGTCCAGCGCTGCAGAACCGGCGGGGCCGGATGCCCGGTGGCGGCGCGCCACTCGTCCAGGATCAGCCGATCCACGGCCTCGCCCGCAAAGGGGTCCGGCGTGGCGGCATCGTGGTGGCTGTCGCCGACCACCAAGTCGCCGTCGGCCTCCTGCACGGCGATCAGATGGACGCCATTGGCGAGGGCGTCGCCCTGCTCCGCCTGCAGCCGCGCGCGCAGGGGGGCCGTTTCAGGCAGGTCTGCGTAACCGCCGTAACGGACGAGACCCAGATCCGACATGACCGGCGCCGGCAGGGTGAAGCCGGGCGAGGCCAATCGCATCATCTGCAGCTTGCAGCGCACCAGTCCGGCGTTGGACAAACGGTCCGGGAACAGGCTGGCGAAGTCGTCGCCGGGGCAGACCACCGCCGTACCGGCCTCGATCACGCCCCTGGCGGTGACGATGCGCGGCGGCTCGACCGCATGGACGGCGGTCTGGCGCAGGAAGACGACGCCGTAACGATCGGCCAGCCAGGCCGCCAGACGCGGGATCGCCGTACGCGAATCCACACGCAGATCATGGGGGCTCCAGAGGGTCGCGGCGGTCTCGGGGCCGGTCGCATCCGGCGCGCGCACCCGCGCCTCGTCCGCCGTCAACAGGCGACACCCCTCGCCCATTTCAGTCGCCATGAAGGCGTCCAGCACCGTGACGGCCTCGGGGCGCCGGACCGGTAGCCAAAGACCGCGTTGCAGTACCGGGATGCCCGCCTCTGCGGCGACCTCATCCCAGACGGCGCGGCTGCGGTGCGCCCGTCGCCAGACAAGGCCGCGGGGTTGGCCAGTGACGGTGACGAAGCCGAAGTTACGGATCGAGGCGCCGTTCGCCTGGGCGTCCCGGTCGATCACGACGACCGACAGACCCCGGCGGGCGGCGGCCAAGGCGCAGGCCAGGCCGACGATGCCCGCGCCCACCACCGCGATGTCGTAGCGCTTGTCCATCTGTCAGTTCACCGGTCGGGCCGAGGCGATCGGATCAATCCCGGCGTCGCCGCACCGGCCCGCCGCGCGCAGCGGGTTGCACAGCGCGGCCGCATTCCCCGGCAGCCGCACCTGGTATCCGCCGGCGAACCGTGCGTCCGGCAGCATATAGTCGGTCGAGACGTATTGAGCGCCCGAAGCCAAGGCTGCGTCACGACGCCGGGCGTCGTTGACCCGCGCCTCGGCCGTATCCGCATCGGCGCGGGTGCGGACGATAAAACCGGCCTCAACCGCCGCCCGGATGCGCGGGCCCTCGGCGACAGGGTCGTTAAGCGTCAGATAGGCGGCGGCCGGCGAGGTCTCGTCGGTATTGATGAAGAAAACCCGGCCTTCGAGCGAGCGACGCGAACCGCGATAGGCAGCCGTCTTCTCCGGTCCCTCGTCCAGCGCGAACATCACCTTGCCGCGGGCCTCGCCCAGCGTCGGCCAGGCTCCGGCGAGGACGGCCTCACGCAGCGTGGGAAAGGCTCCCTGCACAGTGTCCGGCGTGATCAGGGCCTCGGCCGGGAAGACGGTGCGCACCTCGCTGTCCAGCGCGTCCCAGGCTGCGGTGTCGAACGGGAGGGCGTCTGTTCCACCCGGAAGGGGCGAAGCGTCGGTTTTGGCGTTGAACATCAGAAGCAACGGGGCGTGGTCGGGGTGGTCGACCGACCAGCGCCGGATGACGCCCAGACACTCGACCAGTTGCACGCAGACGCTCAACACATCGACGTCCTGGACATGCATCACCTTGAAGCCCGGAACCTGGAGCGCCGCGCCGTGCACCGGATCGAGCGTCAGAGCCGCAACGGCCATGCCCGCAGGCTCGGCAAACCTGCCGCCTTCGGGGTCGTAAAAGATGTCGATCTCGAGTTGGCGGGCGCCGTCGTCCAGTTGCTCGACCAACGGCCGATGGCCGTAGTCGAGTCCATCCGCCTGACCCGGGTCGAGCTGCCTCAGCAGGGTCATCAGCGGTCCGGGCATCGTTGCCTTGTAGCTATTGTGCGTGCCGACCATCAGCAGGTCGTTCAGCCGCAGATTGGCGTCCATCCAGGCGTGCTCACAGGCCGCGCCCGCACGATCGGCCGAGGCCGCGGCAAGGTCGCAGGGTGCCGCCTGCGCCATGCCCAAACCCGCCAGTTCCAGCATCGCCGCCACCCAGCGCATAGGCGCCTCTCCGTCATCCAGCCGTTGCAGGTTTGGTCTAGACCACATCGATGCAACGAAAGCATGTCAAGTGATGAACCGACTGCGGCTCTGGCTGGCGCGGGCCAACGCCGTGATCTTCGTTCTGTTCGCCGGTCTTGCGGGATTCTGCGCGTATTTCTCGATGTACGCCTTCCGAAAGCCGTTCACCGCCGCGACCTTCGACCTGGTCCCGGGCTGGGAATTCGCGCTGGACTACAAGATCGCGCTCGTGATCGCCCAGGTCGCCGGCTACGCCCTGTCCAAGCTGATCGGCATCAAGGTCATCGCCGAGATGCGGCCAGAGTATCGGGCGGGCGCGATCATCATTTTGATCGGCGCCTCCTGGATCGCCCTCGTGCTGTTCGCCGTCGTCCCTGCGCCTTGGAACGTGGCGGCCCTGTTCCTCAACGGCCTGCCTCTGGGTCTGATCTGGGGTCTGGTGTTCGGCTTCATGGAGGGTCGACGCACCAGCGAGGTCCTGGGCGCGATCCTGTGCGCCAGTTTCATCCTGTCGTCGGGCGTGGTGAAGTCGGTCGGCAAGACCCTGATGGACGGCTTCGACGTCAGCGCCTACTGGATGCCGGCGGCGGTCGGGGTGGTCTTCATGCCGCTACTGGCGGTATCGGTCCTCGCGCTCGCCGCACTGCCCCCACCCAGCCCTGCGGACGAGGCCGAGCGCGTGGCGCGCCGGCCGATGATGGCCAGGGAACGGGCCGCCTTCCTGGCAGCCCATTGGCCGGTCCTCGTCCTGCTGGTCGCCGCCTATGTGATGTTGACGGCATTCCGCGACCTGCGCGACAATTTCGCCGCCGAGATCTGGCAGGCGCTGGGCTATGGCGACGCCGCCTCGGTCTTCACCGCCAGCGAAGGCCCGGTGGCGGTGCTGTCCCTGATCGCGATGGGCGTGATGATCGCGGTCAAGAACAATGGCCGGGCCTTGTTGCTGATGCACGCGGTGATCCTGGTTGGATTCGTCACTCTGGGCGGCTCGACCCTGGCCTTCCAGCACGGCCTGCTCTCACCAATCGCCTGGATGATCGTCAGCGGGGCAGGCCTGTATCTGGCCTACACGCCCTTCAACGCCATGCTGTTCGATCGGCTGATCGCCTATTCCGGAACCGTCGCGACCGCCGGCTTCCTGATCTATGTGGCCGACGCGTCCGGATATGTGGGCAGTGTCATACTGCTGCTGGTGCGCAACTTCGCCGCGGTCGATCTGCCTTGGCTGCGCTTCTTCGTCGGCGCAGCCTATGCCACCAGCGTGGCAGGCCTCGTGCTGGTGACTGGCGCGGCGGTCCTGTTCTTGCGTGGCCGCGAGAGTGGCCCGATGCGTGACCCAACAGACGGAACGTAATAGCGCGCAGAGGTCACCGTGCTGGGGGACTGACCTTCCTCCGCAAAATTGGACGGCGTCAGGGTCTGGCCCCCAACCGGGCGAAGTCGAAAGGCGCCCTCCCCGTCTGGATTCAGCCAACTAATTCGGCCAACGCGTTCGCCGCCTCGGCCCGGAAAAGCCGGAGGCTCGGTCTGCTGAGCAGATGGCGTTGAATGCTGGAGGTTTTACAGATGACTGATTCTCCTGACAGCGTCGTCCGCACAGAGCTTGGGACGACCGCCTTGCGACGGCTCAAGACCATGCGATTCTAGCGCTCGGGCTCACTACGCAGATTGGCCCGGACGACGCCGAGGAACGCCTCTGCAAGGCGATCCGGGCCGGAGTTGGCCGAGGTCGCGAAGCCGTATTCGTGGCGGATGCCGGGCGTGAACCGCCGCAGGACCGTGCCCTCCCGGACATAGGCCTTCGCCAGCCTCTCGTTGACGATGGCGACGCCCACGCCACGAGACGCGAGCGCACAGGCCGAGGCGATCGTATGGGTCTCGACCTTGACCCTTGGCACCACGCCGGCATCGGCGAAGGCGGCCTCGACCTGGGCGCGGAACCGCTGGCCCTGGCCCAGCAGGATCAGCGGGACGCCGCGCATATCCGCCGCCGCGACCGTCTCCTGCGCCGCCAGAGGGTGGCCGACCGGCAGGACGCAGGCGCTCTCGCTGACCAGCACCGTTTCGGTCCGCAGGTCGGCGCGATTGTGCGGCAGTTTGACGAAGCCGGCGTTCACCGTCCGCGACGCGATCATCGCCTTGGCGACCTCGACGCCGTGGGAATCGATCGACACATGCACCTGGGGGTACTGCTCCAGAAAGCGCTCGATCATGTCGGGTAGGATCGCTTCGAGGAAACTGGGCGGGGCGACGAGGCGCAGGTGGCCGACGCGAAAGTCCGAGATGTCGCGGGCCAGCGACTGCACACGATCAACGTTGTCGAGCGCGCGTTCCACCTCCTGATGCAACAACAGTCCGTCGGCGGTCAGCATCAGCCGTCCACGATCGCGATGGAACAGTTCGAACCCCACGTCGCGTTCGAGCTGGGCCAGCAACCGGCTCGCGGCGGGTTGGCTCAGCCCCTGGGCGCGTGCCGCGCCGGTCACCGAGCCCAGCCGGACGATCGCATTGAAGATCCGGAGCGCTCTCAGCCGGATCGTCTGACGGCCGTCGGCGTCCGGGGTCATGGCATGACCCTAGGCGATCGGCCGGATCGGAAGCACGATATGCGACAGAGCGTCAGGCCCGAAATGAACGGCGCAGATCGCAGCGACAGGTTCGCTGGCCTCCCCGGCCGGCACACCCGTGCCCGGGTTGACGTCGAAATGAGGGAAGTTGCTGGCCGATAGGTCCAGCCGGATCCGATGACCGGCCGCGAACAGGTTGGACGTCGGAAAGGCCTTGATGTCGACGCCATACACTTCCCCCGGCCGCATTGGATGCGCGGTCTCGAACCCGTCGCGGAAGCGTAGGCGCAGGACGCCATGGGTCAAGTTCAGGGCGTATCCCTCGGGATAGTCGGTATTGGGCGGATAGACATCGACCAGTTTGATCATGACGTCGCAGTCCAGGGCACTCGCGGAAATCCACAGCCGGGCCGACACCGGCCCGGTGACCTCCACCGCCTGGGTCAGAACTTCGGTCTGGAAGGTGACGACATCGTCGCGGTCGGCCAGGTCCCTGCCCGGCATGGAGGCCCCGTACAGGTCGAAGGTCTCCCGCTGGTTGAAGCCGCCCGCCTCCATCAGGGGCGCGCCCGAGGCGATAGCGCCGCCGATGGTGGGAACGGGATTGCCCGGATCGTGCCGCCAGGAGCGCTCGCCCGCCTCGGGGATCGCGCGCGACAGTCCTCCGTCGCCCGAGAGGTGGAAGGCCGTGGCCTCGACAGCGGGCGGCGGCCAGTCCGCCTCGTCGCGCCAGCGCCCGCCATGATCGAGTCGATCCTGCGCCGTGCGACGACCGGTCCCGCCGCCCATGACGAACAGCCGGACCGGCGACGACAGCGGGTCCGCGACCGCAGGGTCCCGGCGCAGGTGGCGGTCGAACCAGTCCAGGCGCAGACGCAGGTAGTCATCCGCCAGATGACCGTCCAGCGTCGCCTCCGGCCCGAAGTCGGCGTCTCCCGCGAAGGTCACCGACCGCTGCCCATGGGTCCACGGCCCCATCACCAGCCGCACCGGGCCCGCCTTCATGCGGCTGAGGGCGGCGAAATTCTCGGTCGCCGCGAGCGCATAGGGATCGTACCAGCTGCTCATGAACACCATCGGCGCGTCGGTGAACCGCTGGTAGTGGGCGGAGGCGCAAAGGTCGGGTTGCGTCCAGAACGGACCGAAGGTCCCGCGCGCCCACATCTGTACGATGAAGTCTTCGTATTCCGGGGCGGCGGTCAGGGGAGAATGGCCGGGAAGCCAGGGATTCACCCGCACCCACGCGCCGATGTCCTCAGCCTCCAGCGCGGCCCTGCGCGCCGGATCGGCGGCGGTCGCCGGTGCCTGCAGCGCGTGTTTGTAGGCCCAGGTCAGTTGCTTGAGCTCGAAGGCCCCGCCCTGGCGGATGCCGCTGTGATAGCCGCTGGAGAACCCGCCTGAATCCATGAACATCGCGGCCAGTGCCGGATGCCCCAGCGCCGCCACGGCCGCCTGGACGTGAGCGGAATAGGACAGGCCGGTCATGCCGATCCGCCCGTCGCACCAGGGCTGGTCCGCGATCCAGCTCAGGGTGTCATAGCCGTCGTCGGCCTCGTTCAGGTATTTAGAGAAGACGCCCTCGGAGGCCGAACGCCCCCGGCAGTCCTGCAGGACGTAGGCGTACCCGGCGCGCGCGAAGTCGGCCGCGACCTCGGGCTTGGAACGCGGCGTCGGATCGGCGGCCGTCCGGTCGGCGTGGTTCGTTCCCCGCTTGTCGTACGGGGTCCGCTCCAGAATGACGCTGAACGGACCCGTGGCGGCTGGCAGATAGATGTCTGCGGCCAGACGCACGCCGTCACGCATCGGCGCCATGACGTCGCGCAGGACAACGATGTCCTCACCGAGTCTGGGGTGGAGAACGGCGCTCACGGGATCGCCGGCGTAGCGATGGCGGGCGGCGGCAGCCTATAGGTCGCGGGCGCGCCCGGACCGACCGGCAGGGACAGGGATACCCACAGGGTCACCAGCGCGATCCCGGCCAGGCCGAAGGCGATACTGTAGGGTAGCATCAGGGCGATCATCGAACCGATGCCGAAATCGGGCTTCCACCTCTGGCTGATGATCAGCACCAGCGGGAAATTGCTGGCCAGCGGCGTGACGATGTTGAAGATCGAGTCGCCCATCCGGTAGGCGGCCGTGGTCATCTCCGGCGAGACGCCCAGCAGCATCATCATGGGCACGACGACGGGCGCCATCGCACTCCACTTGGCCGAGGCTGAACCGATCACCAGATCCAGACCGGACGACATCCCCAGCAAGGACACCAGCAGCAGCGGCTTGGGCATGGACAGCGCGGTCAGCGCCTCGGCCCCCCGGACCGCCAGCACCGGCCCCAGGTTCGACCAGGAGAACATGGCGACGAAGTGGGCGGCGAAGAAGGCCAGCACGATATAGGGAGCGATGTCGCGCATCCCCTCCCCCATCATCCGGACCAGGGTGCGGTGGCTGGCAATGGTCCCCGCCGCCGCGCCATAGGCCCAGCCGCAGCCGAGGAACAGCATCATGAAGGCCGCCACCAGAGCCCCGTAGAAGGGCGCCAGTCGCCGGGGTCCGACCGCCTCGGCATCGATCAGCGGCGCGCCGGGCCACAGCGTCAGGGCAGCGAACAGACCCACGACCGACAAGGCAACCAGACCGGCCAGCATCAGGCCCTTCCGCTGGCGCGCATCGAGCACGCCCATGTCATCGGCCTCGGCGACGCCTTCCGGCAGCTGACCCGACCACTTGCCGAGGCGCGGCTCGATGATCCGGTCCGTCACAAACCAGGCGATGGGGGTGAACAGGACGCCGATGGCCAGGGTAAACCACCAGTTCCCGAGCGGATTGACGCCATAGCTCGGGTCGATCAGCTGCGCGGCCGGCGCCGTGATGCCAAGCATCAGCAGGTCGAACTGCCCGGGGATGACGTTGCCAGCGAAGGCACCTGAAATTCCGGCATAGGCGATCGCCACACCCGCCAGCGGATGCCGTCCCGCCCGCGCGAACATCAGCGCCGTCAGAGGGATCAGAACGACATAGGCCGCGTCGGCCGCATGGTGCGAAAACAGGCCGATGATGAAGACCGCCGGGCTCAGGAAGCGCGTCGGCAGATGGCGCACGCCTCCGCCCAGCAGCGCCGCGAACAGGCCCGACCGCTCGGCCACTGCCGCACCGAGCATGACCACCAGCACCAGACCCAGGGGCGGGAACCGCGTCAGCGTCTCGGGCATGTCGACGAAGAGTCTGGCGACGTTCTCCGACGACAGCAGGCTCTGGGTGGCCAGCCGGTCGCCGGTCACCGGATTGACCGCGCTCCAGCCCGACCCGGCCGCAAAGACGGACACGATGACCAGCACCACGATACATCCCGCCAGGATGAAGACCGGGTCGGGCAAGGCGTTGCCCAGCCGCTCGACCCGGTCCAGCCATCCCCGACGCGCCGTCGGGGATGGGCCATTCACATCCGTCATGCCGGAACCTGGATCCTAGAACTGCAACCCGACGCGAATGTAGGCGCTGCGACCACGGGCGTCATAGGTGTAGATGTCGTAGTTGATCGGCGCGTTTGCATAGGAAGCCGGGGGCTGCTCGTCGAACAGGTTGTTCACCCCGACCGAGACGGTCGCATCGTACATGTTGAAGGCGTAGCTACCCTCCAGGTCGTTGTAGAAGATGGCGTCGGTCGTCGCATCCTTGACCGTGTTCACGACATCGGTGCTCTCACCGATGTAGCGGCCACGCCAGAGGGCGCTCCACGCGCCGTCGCTCCAGCGCAGCGAACTCTGCCCCTTCCAGTGCGGATAGGTCGAGCGCGCCCTGTCGCCTTTCCCGGCCCGTTCATCGAGGATGTCGGGACCACCGGTCGGGTCGGGGCTGACGGTGGTGAATTCATCCAGGTACGAGGTGTCGAGGACCGCTGCGAAACGGCCGATGCCGGTGTCGAACTCGTAGCGGATCGTCGCATCGATGCCCGAGGTGCGAATCTCGGAGAGGTTTTGCGACCCCTGGGTCAGTCGGGTCACCGCACCGGTCACCGGGTCACGGGCCACCAGATCGCAGAAGGCGCCCCCGCGCGCCGCGCACAGGCCCAGGATCTGGGCCGCGGCCTGGGACGCGATCGCGTCCTGGATCTTGATGTCATACCAGTCGGCGGTCAGCGTCAGGCCGGGGATGGCGTCAGGCTGGAAGGCGAAGCCGGCGCTGAAGGTGTCGGCCGTTTCCGGCTCCAGCTGGCGGTTGCCGGACGTCGTCCCCGGGATCAGGCCGTTCAGGTTGAAGTTTGCCTGGTTGTAATTGGCCGGAATGCCGGCGCAGCCCGGCAGGGTCGGCCGGGCCGCAGCGCCGCCGTTGCACGGGTCGATCGCCTGGATGCTGACTTCGCGCCCGCCCTGGAACAGCTCGAGGATCGACGGGGCCCGGAAGCCCTGGGAATAGGTGCCGCGGATCAACAACGGCTCCACCGGCCTCCAGCCCACGCCCGCCTTGATCGTCGTGGCGTCACCCACGGTGTCGTAGTTCGAATAACGGGCCGCCAGGCTCAGATCGAGGCTGTGCGCCATCGGCATGTCGGCCAGCAGCGGAATGGCGACCTCCAGATAGCCTTCGTGCAGACTGTATTCGCCGATGGTCGGCACGCGCGTCTGGGCCGTCGTGGTCGTATAGATGTTCGACAGGAAGACGGACGTCGAGTTGGCATAGGCGTCCGGCGTGTCGGTCGCCTTGTTCTGGCGATATTCGTAGCCGGCCGCCACCGACAGCGGCCCGGCCGGCAACTGGAACAGTTCGCCCGTGATATTGTAGGTCACGTCGAACAGCTCGGTCGAGTTGGACTCCCGCGTGGTGAAGCGGATGGAGTTGGCCATATCGGCCGTCATGGGGCCGAACAGGTTGATCGGCACGCACCCGGCCGAGGCCAGACAGTTTGCCGGATTGCCCAGCCCGCGGAACAGGTTCTCGTAGTTGACGCCGTTCAGGGCCGACGACTGGATCTCGTTCTTCGACCAGCTGCCGGTCAGGTCCCAGGACCATTCGCGACCGAAGCCGTTGAACGTGCCCTCGGCGCCGGCGCCGATGCGCCAGGTCTCGACGTCCTGGATGTTGTCGCGATTGCCGAGGTCGGTCATCACCTTGCGCACCCGCCAGGCCGAGGTCGCAGCGAAGGCCAGCGCATTGGCCGTCGGCACGCCGTTGGCCGTGCCGAACGGGTTGAACGGATGGTTGTTGGTCAGGGAATAGCCCCGGATGGTCCCGGCCGTGCCGCCGATATCCAGCAGCACCGGCGAGAACATCTGGTTCGACTGACGCCGGTTGTAGAGACCCTCGATGTGGGCCGAGACATTGTCCGAAAGGTCGGCGCGGAAGCGACCATAAAGGCCGTAGCGCTCGCTGGGTCCCGCCGAATAGATGCCCTGGGCCTGGGTGTTGAAGAAGTCCTCCGGCAGGGTCGCGGTCCGGAAACTGTTGTCCGCCAGGCTGCCCGCGCCGTAGTTGCCGAGGGCGATCTGGGTCGCGGGCGTTCCCGACGTGGCGAACCCCGTCGCGGTTCCGAAATAGGCGTTGTTCGACAGGCCCGGCAGGATGAACAGGCCGCGCGGGCTGGTGCCTGGCGCGGTCAGGGGCACGAGGCTGAGAGCGGTCCGCTCACGGTCCGACGTCAGGATCTCGTCCTCGCGCGCATAGCTGGCCGAGAGCACCACCGAGCTGTTTTCGAACCGCCGGCCCCAGTTTGCGACGGCCGAATACTGCTCGCCATCACCCTCTGACGTGATGCCCGCGCGGGTGTTCAGGCGCAGACCGTCGAAGTCGCGGATGGTGCGGATATTGACCACACCGGCGATCGCATCGGCGCCGTAGATGGCCGAGGCGCCGTCCTTCAGCACCTCGATGCCGTCGATCATTCCCAGCGGAATGGTGTTCAGATCGACGAAGTCACGGAAGCCGCGCTGGCCGACGCCATCGACCCACCGATGACCGTCCACCAGCACCAGCACCCGGTTGCCGCTGCCCTCGGCCCCGCCGAGGTAGCGCAGGTTGATGGAGGAGGCTCCGTAGGATGTGCCCTGGGTTCCGTTACTGTTCAGGCTGACGCCCGCCGACGGTAGACGCTGCAGCAGGTCGCCGACCGACACGGCGCCGGAGTTCTTGATGTCCTCGGCGGTCAGCGTCAGCAGCGGCCCGACCGAGTCGGCGTCGCGTCGCTGGATGCGCGACCCCGTCACGATGATCTCATCGACCGAGGATGTGTCGTCCTGAGGTGCGACCGGCGTCTGCGCCGTGGCCGGCGATGCGAGCAGGCCGAGTGTCAGCGCCGCCAGCGCCGAGCCGGTCAGGCACAGTGTCCGGATGGAAGTCGTCGTCGCCATGCTCATGGTCCCCGTTGTCCTTGCCGTTCCTCGATCGTGGATCGGCCCCCTTGGGGGGAACAGTCGCAGCGGGTCCGCCACGTCCGCAACAATATGGCGATTTCGTATCACGTCATGCACTGAACGCATGCCCTATCGGTCTGCCGTCCTTGAAACGTATGGTCGGGTGCGGAGGCGTACATGGCGATGGATCGGCGGCAACTCGTCTGGGGCATAGGAGCGATGGCGACGCTGTCGGGGTGTGCAGCGGCCACGCCCGGTGCCGGCGGCCTGCGTATCGACCTTCTGGGTCAGGCCCTGATCGAACATGCGCCGACGCCTGCCGAATGGCCCGGCCGGGCCGGCGTGGTCCGAACGCTCGGGGGAGCGGACGCCGTCTTCACCAATCTGGAGACGGTCATCCGTGGCCCGCGCGCCGCGGCGCCGACGCGGGACCGGCTGACGCTGCATACCTCGGGACCAGAGATCCTGGAGACCCTGAAAGGCGCCGGGGTCGGTCTGCTGACGACAGCCAACAACCATGCCTTCGACCTCGGCGGCGGCGGCATTCTGGACACGTTGGACGCCATAGAGGCGGCGGGCCTGCGCACGACGGGGAGCGGCGCCGACCTCGTGCGAGCCGCCGCCCCAGCCACCCTCGAAATCTCGGCCGGCAAGGTCTCGGCGATCGGCTTCGCCACCGGCAAGGTCCGCCCCGGCGGCGCGGCCGCCCTTGACCATCCGGGCGTCAACGAGTTGCGGCGCGATGCGACGGGGGCCCCGCTCGCCGAGGACGAGGCGCGGATTTTGGCTGCCATCCGGCAAGCTGCCGCGGCCGCCGACGCCGTGATCGCCTGCCACCACAATCACGACTGGGAGCCGGACAACAGCCAGGTCCCGGCCTGGCAACAGGCCTTCGCCAGACGCTGCATCGATGCTGGCGCAAGCGTCTTCGTCGGCCACGGCTCACCCGTGCTCCAGGGCATGGCCGCCTGGCGGGGCCGCCCTCTCCTGTTCGGCCTCGGCAACTTCATCTTCCAGACCGAGAAGCCGCAGGGCTCCTACCCGCCGCCGGCGTGGCAGGGGGTGATTGCCTCGATCACGATCGACGGCGACCGGCCCGTCCGCGTAGAGTTGACGCCCCTGGTCCTCAACGAAGTCGGCCTGGGCGGCCCCGAGGATCAGGCCACCCGGGGTTTCCCCACCCTGGCTGGCGATCTGGAAGCGGCCGACATCCTGGCGCGACTGGCGGTGCAGTCGGCGGCGATCGGCGGACATCTGGAGCTTCGCGGAACGCGCGGGACGCTCAGGACGGCCTGACGGACATCTCTCTCTCACGAACGATAGGTCGCGCGCCGCCTCGTTAACGCGACATCCACGGCCCCTGTGCAGGATGGCGGCCATGACCAGCGCCATCGATATTGGCCGTGCGACGGCGCTTGCCGACGCCCGCAAGCCCGACGCGCGGTTCGACGCATCGGGATTGCAGGCGCTCGCGGCGCAGTCCGTGGCCGGCCCCAAGGCAGACGGCGCCGCGCGCCGCGGCCCCTTCCGTCCCGAGGTCTGGCTGAACGCGCGCCAGCGGCACGCCTCGCGCCTCGCCGTCCACTGGTTCCGCAGCGCCGACGTCGCCGCCGTCTCGGTCATCACTGTCGCCATCCTCTGGGCCATGACCCCGGCAGGCTTTCTTGCCTCGCCGCTGTCCGCCGCCGTGCCGCTGGCAGTCGGCGCAACCATCGTCCTCGGCCTGATGCGGTCGCTGGGGCTCTACCGCTTCGCGCGCGGGCAGAAGACACCCCTGCATCTGGCCGCCGTCGCCGGCCTCGCGCTGCTCGGCGGCCTCGCCGCCATTCTGCTGGACGCCGTCCTCGGTGGCGGGGCGACCCGGGCCGTCTACATCATCTGGACCGCCCTGATCACCGTCAGTCTCTATGTCCTGCACATGGGCTGGAGCGACCTTGTCGCCGGCTGGCGGGCCAAGGGCGCCCTGACCCCGAACATCGTCCTGGTCGGCGCCACCCGCCACGCCGAGACCCTGATCAAGGAGGCGCTCAAGCGCCGCGACATTAATGTGCTGGGCGTGTTCGACGACCGTCTGGCCCGCTCGCCGGACACCGTGGTCGGCGTGCCGGTCCTGGGCAACGCCGAGGCGCTGATGACCCACCGGATGACGCCCTACGTCGACAAGATTGTGCTGGCCATCGACCCCAGGGCCGAGAAGCGCGTCCGCGAACTGACCGCCCGTCTGTCGACCCTGCCCAACGAGGTCACATTGCTGGTCGACCCGGCCGACGCCAGCGAACGCAGCGCCGCCCTCGACCGTCTGGCCAGCGCGCCGCTCGCCTCGCTCGACGGCCGGGTGGACGATGACCGTCGCGCGTTCAACAAGCGGATTCAGGACATCGTCATCGGCACAGTCGCCCTCATCCTGCTGGCCCCCGTCATGGCCTTGACCGCCCTCGCCGTCCGCCTTGACAGCCCAGGCCCGATCTTCTTCCGCCAGCGCCGCCACGGCTTTATCCACGAGGAAATCGTGGTGTGGAAATTCCGCTCGATGCGCCAGGAAGCCGCCGACGCCACCGCCAGCCGTCAGGTCACGACCGACGACGATCGCGTCACCCGAGTCGGCAAGATCATCCGCTCCACCAGCCTCGACGAACTGCCCCAGATCTTCAACGTCCTGAAGGGCGAGATGTCTTTGGTCGGCCCCCGTCCCCACGCCATCGGCATGAAGACCGGCGCGGTCGAGAGCGCCCGCCTCGTCGCCGAATACGCCCATCGCCACCGCATGAAGCCCGGCATGACCGGCTGGGCCGCCATCAAGGGCTCGCGCGGGCCCTTGCACTCCGCCCAGGACGTCCGCCGCCGGGTCCAGCTCGACATCGAGTACATCGAGCGCCAGTCCCTGTGGCTCGACCTCTGGATCATGGTCGTCACCATCCCCGTCCTGCTGGGCGATCGGGCCGCAGTTCGATGATGGGGGGCCGCTAATGTTCTGGCGCGGCGTCTGGGGCTATCTGCCCGCCAACATCATCCAGGGCCTGGTCGGGTTCGGGGCCATCGTGGTCTTCACCCGCCTGATGTCGGCCGAGGACTTCGGCCGCTACGCCATCGCCTTCTCGGTCATGACCCTGATCCACGTCGGGACCTTCAGCTGGCTGGAGGCCGCCATGGCGCGGTTCTGGGCGGCCGAGGAAGGCCAGTCCCTGGCCGACCATTTCCTGACGCTGTACCGCACCGCCGCCGTCGTCACCCTCGCCGCCCTGCCGGTCGCGGGGCTGATCCTGTGGGCCGTCCCCATCGGTCCGGGGCTGAAACTGGCCATCGGCGCAGGTCTCGTCGGCATCCCCATCCGATGTTTCGCCAAGCTCGCGCAGGAGCGGTTCCGCGCCTCGGGCGAGGTCACCAAATCGGCCGGGATGGACATCGCCGTCACCCTCGGAGGCTTCGCCATCGGGGCCTTCTGCGCCTTCCACGGCGTCGGCGCCGCCTCACCCCTGATCGGCCTTGCGATCGGCCCTCTGCTGGTCCTGCCCTTCGTCCTGCCGGGCGAGCTGAAACGGGCGCGGGGCGGAGTCCTCTACCGCGACCGGCTCGGCTCCTACGCCCGCTACGGCTATCCGATCGCGGCCGGCCTGGGCCTGTCGCTGATCATGGCCTCGACCGACCGCTTCCTGCTCGAAATATACCTCGGCCCGGCGGCGGTCGGCGCCTATCACGCGGGCTACAGTCTCGCCAACCGCACCCTGGACGTCCTGTTCATCTGGCTCGGCGCGGCCGGCACGCCCGCCCTGATCATGGCCTGGGAGCGCGGTAGCCGCGACGCCTTCATGAAGGCCGCCCGCGAACAGGCCTCGACCTTCATCCTGATCGGCCTTCCCGCCGCCGTCGGCGTGGCCCTGGTCGCCCGCCCGCTCGCCGACTTCATGATCGGCGAGGATCTGCGCTCCGTCGCCGCCTCCGTCACACCGTGGATCGCCCTGTCGGCCCTCCTGTCCGGCTCGACCGCCTACTACCTCAGCCAGTCCTTCGTGCTGGGGCGCCGCACCGATCGGCTGTTGCTGACCCTGTGCATCCCGGCGGGAGCGAACGTGATCCTCAACCTGATCCTGGTGCCGATGATGGGCGTCATGGGCGCTGCCATCGCCACGACGACCAGCTTCGCCATCGGCCTCCTCGCCTCCATCGGCATGGGTCGAAAGATCGTCGCCATGCCGATTCCGTGGGACACCTTGACCCGCTGCGGCGTCGCCTGCGTGGCCATGGCCGCCGCCGTCCTGCCCCTGCCCGCACTGGGCGGCGTGGCCGAATTGATCCTCAAGGCCGGAGTCGGGGCTGTGGTCTACGCCGCCGTCGTCATGGTCCTGAACGCCGCCGGGGTCCGCGACCTCGCTGCGCGCCTGATCGGCGCCCGCCTGTCCCGAAGAGCGACCGCATGAGCCGTCCCGTCCTCACCGACAATGCGAAGAGACGCGGCGCGAAGCCCGCCGTCTCGGTCCTGATCCCCTTCCTGCGCGACGACCCGTCCGAACTGCTCCAGCTCCTCGACGAGGAGGCCGGCGCCGTCGACCGCGCCGTCGAGGTCATCGTCATGGACGACGGTACCAACGACCCCGACCTCACCGCCCGCCTGCAAGCCCGGATCAAGGCGATGGCCCTCCCCGCCCGCCTGATCACCCTCAAGGCCAATGAAGGCCGCTCCAAGGGCCGCAACCGCCTCGCCGACGCCGCGCGCGCCGGCTCGCTGCTGTTCCTCGACAGCGACATGCGCCCCGACCATCGCCGCTTCCTGTGGACCTGGGCCGAGCTGGTGGCGCGCGAGGACCCGGCCGTGGCCTTCGGCGGCTTCTCCCTGCTGCAGGCCCCGACCGACGCCCGCTTCCAGGTCCATCGCTCGATGGCGGCGAAAAGCGACTGCGTCGCCTGGCACGAGCGCGCCCGCACGCCGGAGAAATACGTCTTCACCTCCAACCTCCTCGTCCGCCGCGACGTCTTCGAGGCCGAGATTTTCGATCCCGACTTCTCGGGCTGGGGCTGGGAAGACGTCGAGTGGGCCATGCGCGTCTCCCGCCGTTTCACCGTCGTCCACGTCGACAACCCGGCCACCCATATGGGTCTGGACACGGTCGAGGCCCTGGCCGGGAAATACGAACAGTCCGCCGGCAACTTTGCCCGCGTCGTCGCCCGCCACCCCGACATCGTCGGGACCTACCCCAGCTACAAGGCCGCCCGCCTGCTGAAGAAGATTCCCGCGATCGGCGCCATCCGCCCGTGGATCAAGCGCATCGCCACGACCACCTGGATGCCGACCAGGGCCCGCGCCTTCTCGCTTCGCCTCTACCGCGCCGCCCTCTATGCCGGAGCCGTGTGATGCAGCCTGTGTCGGTCATCGTGCCGACCATGCGCCGCCCGGAGAGCCTCGAGCGGGCGCTGCGCTCCCTGTTCGCCCAGACGGCGCCGATGACCTCCATCGTCGTCGTCGACAACGACCCATCCGGGACGGCGGCGGCGGCTGTCACCCGCCTGGCCGCCGACAGCCCCTGCCCCCTGATCTACCGCCACGAGCCCCGCCCCGGCGTGGCCACGGCCCGCAACGCCGGCCTGTCGACGACCGACGTCCCCCTGATCGCCTTCCTCGACGACGACGAGGCCGCCTCCCCGACCTGGCTGGCCGCCCTCCTCGCCGCCCTTGACCAGACGAAGGCCGACGTCGTCTTCGGCCCCATCGCCGGTCGCGTGCCCGCAGACACCGGCTGGGCCACGCCCTATCTCGAGGCCTTCTTCGGTCGCGAAGGCCCCTCCCGGACCCAACGGATCGACAAGCCCTGGGGCTGCGGCAACTCCCTGATGATCCGGGCCACCGCCCTGCCCGGCCCCGCCCCCTTCGACGTCGCGGCCGACCAGTCCGGCGGTGAGGACGACGCCCTGTTCGCGGCATTACAGGCGCGCGGCGGCACGTTCGGCTGGGCCGCCGACGCCTGGGTCGACGAGTTCGCCCCGCCCCACCGCGCCACCCTGCGCTACACTCTGTCGCGCGCCTTCGCCTACGGCCAGGGCCCCAGCCAGACCGCCGCCAAGGCCCGTAATTGGCCCGGCGTCGCCCGCTGGATGGTCGTCGGCGCCCTGCAGGCCCTCATCTGGGGCCTCGCGGCCATCGCCCTGAGCGTCATCGCCCATCCCTCGCGCGCCCGGATGATGGACAGGGCCGCACGCGGTCTGGGAAAGATATTCTGGATGAAAGGCTTCGAGCCTCGCTTCTACGGCGCGCGCGAACTGGCCCGCCTGAACGCGGTCAGCCCGTCAGCCGCCTGAGGAAGGCCGGAGGGCTGTAGGTCGAGCGATTGACCACCACGCCGGCGATCCGCCCGCCGACGGACTCGATCTCGTCGCGCAGAATGACCGGCTCGTTCGCCGCCGTGCTCTCCGCCGCCACGATCAGCACCGTCGCATCGACATAGGGCGCCAGGGTGATGCACAGGTCGCTGCGATCCGCCGCCGGGGCGTCGATCACCACCGTGTCGGCATGCTTCCGCATCGCATCCCAGTAGCGCGGATCCGGCAGGGGTTCCGCCCTCTGCCCGGACCTCAGCACCTCGGCCCGGAAACGCGTGATCCACAGCCGACCGCCAAGGCAGGGCCGCGCCGTCATCAGCCGCGCCGGCGCGATCGGCTTGCTGTCCCGCCCCCTCACCGGCGGGGTCACCGCGAAGAAGCTCGATCCGTTCGGCGACGACGACGCGGCGGCCCCCAGCCGTCCGAACCGCTCGGGCTCAGCGGCCACCGCCTCCTGTTGGCCAGGCTGGGCCAGGTCGGCGTCGATCAGCCAGACGGGCTTGCGCGCCCGCACCGCCGCGAGCCGCGCGAACTCGCGTGCAACGGTCGAGGCGCCTTCCCCGGAGTTGGCGCAGGCGAACTGGATGACACGTCCGCGGTGAGCGGGGGCCGATCCCAGCGCGGCCCAGAGGCCCGCCATTTCTGATGTGAGATCGACCATGCGAATCGGTTACGCGATGACTCTGGGCCCGAAGGCTAACACGATGATCTCAATGGGCCTTCATCGGGGCGACAGCGAGAACGGGCATCTCCAGCGTCCGTCCGGCGATGGCCGGAGTCGCATAGCCGCGCCGCGTGAACACCCGCAGCAGGCCGACGCACAGGGCCGTAAAGCCGGCGAACAGGATAACCAGGGCCAGCAGAGGCAGCTTCAAACTGGTCCCCCGCGTCGGCGCGGCCGCACGCTCGATGACCCGCACATTGTCGGCCCCGGCGGCGACCAGTCCGTTGTCGGCCCGGCTCTGGGTCTCGCGCTGCTGGAACTCGCGGATCGACGCCGTCAGCACGTCGCGATTGGAGGTCAGGGTGGAGTTCTGCGATTCCTCGCGCGTCAGCTGGGCCTGCCGGTCGAGAATTTCCGCCAGTTGCCGGGTCACCGACGACAGCCTCGCGGACAGGGAATCCCGCTCCGCCCGGGTCGTGATCCGGGTCGTCTCCAGCTCGGTCCAGACCGGGTTCGGCCCCAGACGAACCTCCTTGGCCCCCACCGTCGTACCGCCGGCGACGTAGGCCTGCAGGCCGGCGATCCGGGCCTCGATGTCCAGGATTGGCTGGCTCTCGGGCTGATAGCGGGCCAGCAGCTGTTCGCGCTCGGTCCGCAACTGCAGGATCTGGTCTTGGGCCGAGACGTTCAGATCCTGCTGCAGGGTCACTTCGGCGGGGGTGTTCGCCTGCTGCGCCTCCAGGCTCTGCAGACGCCTCGCCGCCTGGTTCAGCTGGTTTTCGACCGAGAATTTCTCGGTCAGAGTCGTCTGATACAGGGCCGCCTGCGCCGCCTTGGACGCGGCGAAATCGCCGATGTTGTTGGTGGCGAGGAAGGTCTCGTAGGCGCGATCGACCTCGGCCAGCTCATCCTCGAAGACCCGGCGCTGCGTCTGGATGGCAGGGGTGGACCGATCCTGGAACACCTCGCGGCGATAGATCAGATATTGGTCGATGACGGCGTTCAGGACCCGCGCAGACTTCTCGGCGCTGTCGCTCTCGAAGCCGAGGCCTATCGTTGCCCCCTGGGGCGTGGTCGAAATGGTCAGGCCGTCATTGATGAATTTGATCGCATCGCCTTCCTGCTTGGCGACGGGGCCTGTCGAGACCTTGCCCGGCTTCTGGAAGAACGGCAGCCCCAGCGCGCGCACGGCTCTCAGCTTCACTTCCCGCGTGCCGATGATGCCGGCCTCGGCCTGGGCGACCTCGCCGACGGCTGGCGGCTGGGACTGTCGATCAGCCAGCCCGCCGACACGAGGCTGGTAGACATATTCCTGACCGGCGTTCACCAGCAGGCTGGCCCCGGCCGTGTAGGTCTTCTTCAACGTCATGACCGCCGCGGCGCCGATGGCCAGCACCAGCACGAACACCAGAATCATCACCAGCAGTTCGCGGAACAGAAGTCCGATCACGTCGAACAGCCCATAGCGCGGTCGCGCCGAGACATAGGCTGTCGTGGTGGCCGAACGCATGGGAACTGGCGAATCCGTGGCAGAGTGAACCGTCTCTGATCCTTCGCCTGTCGGCGTTAACCATGCGTTACCCATAACTGACGAGGGTCTTCCTATGTTCGATCGGCGTCAGATTCTTTGGACGATGGCTGCGGCCGTGGCCGCTTCGTCCGTGGCCGGCTGCGCCTCGGGCTCGTCGACGTCGCGCGGCGTGCGTGTCCAGCAAGGCGATTTCAACGACATCGCTTTCGCCGACTGGTCCGACGACGAACCCGAATACCTGCTCTACCCCGGCGACGAGATCGAGGTGGCGACGCCGACGGCGACCGAGTTGACGCGGACGTTGCGGGTCGGTCCGGACGGTCGCATCGCCCTGCCCCTGATCGGCCAGGCCATGGCGGCGGACCGGACGCTGTCGGAACTCGAATACGAACTCAGCTCGGCCTATGCGTCGCAACTGGTGCGGCCGGTGGTCGAGGTGACGCTGAAGACCGCGGGGCCGATAAAGGTCTGGGTCGACGGCGAGGTGCGCACTCCCGGCGTCTACGACATGAACGGCGACATCGACGCCTATCAGGCCATCATCCAGGCCGGCGGTTTCCTGCCCAGCGCCCGGCCTCAGCAGGTTGCCCTGATCCGCCGTGGACCGGGAAGCGTGCGGATGATGCGGGTGGTGGATCTGCGCCAGCGTCGCGGCGAGGTCATTGCGCTGCGTCGCGGCGACGTCCTGTATGTGCCGCGCTCGACGCTCGGCGAACTGGCCAACTTCTTCACCCAGGTGAAGGCGGCCCTGCCCGTCGGCTTCAACTACACGATCAACGGCCAGTATCAGCAGTTCTAGGCGGCCGCCGCTGATCTGCGTCATCCTCGGGCTCGACCTGAGGAACCGGCCTCACCGCTCTCAATGTCTGCACCATCCCGTCACAACGACCGTGAGGCTGGGTTCTCGGGTTCGCTTCGCGCCCCGAGAATGACGGATGGCGGAGGCGGAGAGCAGAATTTATTCTTATCTGCCTCTTGAGGCCGCCAGCGCGGGCTTCCCATCTATCGCTGAGGTCTTTGACAAGTCGATCAAGGGCGCCGAAATCCTCGGACAAACGAGCCGATAATTGCACCACGGCGCAATCCTTCCTCAGATTCAATCTGCCGTCTTTTCAACGGCATCGCGCCGAAAGCTCCACGATTTGGACTCTTGCACCCTGTTTTTTTCCAGGGTGCAAACGTCTCGAAAACCTCAGGCCGCCAGCTTGACCACGCCGGCGTCGATGTAGCGACGGGCTGCCCGCTGGGCCTCGGCGATCTCGTCGCGTTCCATCTCTTCGGACATCTCGCGGCGATAGACCCGGGCTTCGATCGAGCCCTTCATGGCCGCCAGGTTGAAGATCATGTGGGCCGAGACCCGATCCATCGGGCAACCGCCCGAACCCGACGAGTACATCATCCCCAGCCGGAACAGGGCGTCGCCGTCCATGTCGGCGGTGGGCAGGGGCAACGGGGCCGCCTCGACCTCGTTGTGCAGTTCCGGCGCGGTTTCTTGCGCGTTCATCACGGTCGTCCTTTGCGATGGCGGACGTCCGTTCTGGACCCGCCCTTCGACCGTGATCAAATACCCCCGGTTTGAAGTTAAAGTTAACGGCGCCCGGAGCTACAAACTCTTTTCAGTAAAGGAGAAATGAATACTACACACTCGATTCACACCTCCGAAATATACCGTCAACACGGCGTTTACCTTAGAGCTGCGGACCTTAACGCGCCCGCTGACCGAACAGCACCTTCCGCGCCTCTTCCGCCGCCTTGCCGGAGGCCGCAAGGTTGCGCCGCATCTCGTCGCCCAGCGCCCGTCCGGCCTTCACCGCCGGCCTCTCTCCGACCCGCTCCATCCAGGCCGCCAGATGCGGGAAATGCGCCAGGTCCTGGCCCTGATGCTCCGGCAGGATCCAAGGCCAGGCCGCCATGTCGGCGATGGAATAGTCGCCCGCCAGATAGTCGCGATCCGCCAGCCGCCGGTCCATGACGCCGTAAAGCCGGTGCGTCTCGTCGGTGTAGCGGCGGACGCCATAGGCGATCTGCCTCTGGTCCTTGATAATCGCCGGAGCGTACTGGCGGAAATGGTGGGTCTGCCCCGCCATCGGGCCCAGGCCGCCGACCTGCCAGAACAGCCACTGGTCGATCTCGACCCGCTGGCGGACATCGGCCGGATAGAACTTCCCGGACTTGTTGCCGAGGTACTGCAGGATCGCTCCGCTCTCGAAGATCGACAGCGGCGTCCCGCCCGGCCCGTCGGGATCGACGATGGCCGGCATCCGGCCGTTGGGGCTGATCGCCTGGAACTCCGGCGTGAACTGCTCGCCCACGCCGATGTTCACCGGCTTCAGCTCGTAAGCCAGGCCCATCTCCTCCAGGGCGATGGAAACCTTCCAGCCATTGGGCGTCGGCCAGTACCAGAGCTCGATCGGGACGGTCATGGCGGCAAGCTCTTCGCGGTGGATCAGGGATCTGATCTGGGCCGCCTGCACCTCGGCCGCAAGGCCGTCATGGATCGTCAGAGGCGGTCGGCTGGTCGTTCAGCCGTCGTTCATGGACAAGGGCAGAGCGTGATGTCGAGCCGCCGGAGAACCGGCGTGCGGGGAAGACAAGACATGAGATCGATGCTGACGGCCTTTGTAGCCCTGGCCGCCCTGGCCATCCCGGCGGGCCTGCCCACAATGGCTCTGGCCCAGGACGACATTACCGTCGTCTCTGACGCGCCACCCCCTCCCAACGATGCCGGCGCCCGCTATCAACCGGACGAGTCCTCTCCCACCCCCGCGCAACCGCGCCCGCAGGTCCAGGAGGTCCAGGACCGTCGCGGCGTAGGCGGTGGAGACCGCGGCGGCCGCGGCGGTGATCGTGGTGGTGAAAATGGCGGCGGTGGTCGCGGCGGTGACCGGGGCGGCGGCGGTGATCGCGGCGGTGATCGTGGGGGTCGGGACGGCGGCAATGGCGGCGGCAATGGCGGCGGCTGGGACCGTGGCGGCGAGACCGAAACCGGCAACGGTCCCGGCCGCTGGAACCGCAACAATCCACCAGTAGTCACACCTCCTGCCCCCCCTCCGGGTCAGGATCGCGGCGGACGCGGGCGCGGCAGCGACGGCCAGGACTGGAACCGCGGCAACGACGGACGCGGTCGCGACAACAATGGCGGTTGGAACGGCGGCAACCAGGGTCGTGACGGACGCGGTCAGGACTGGAACCGCGGCAACGATGGCCGGGGCCGTGACAACGACGGTCGCGGAAACGGCGGCTGGAACGGCAACAATGGCCAGAACAACGGCGGCTGGGACCGCGACCGCAACAACGGCGGCCGCAACTGGCAGGGGGACCGCAACGGTCGCCGCGATTACGGCGGCTGGAGCAATCGCTGGAACCAGAACGACTGGCGTCGCGACTGGAACCGGGGCCGCAGCAATGACTGGTGGCGCAACGATCGCGGTTTCCGGGGCTACACCGGCTTCCGCTCAGGTTTCTATTTCGCGCCGAACTACGGCTACTACTCGGTGCCGAGGCAATACTTTGGCCAGCGCTACTATCAGGGCGACTACCTGCCCTCAATCTTCTGGCGCTACAGCCTGAGCGACTACCGCACCTACGGGCTGGGCTACCCGCCTCCGGGAACCCAGTGGGTCGCCGTCGACACCACGATCTATCTGATCGACAGCTACGACGGCTATATCATCGAGGTGATCAACGACGCCTGGCGCTGGTAGCGCCAGGCGGGGTCGGGATCAGCCGCAGTCGACGCTGCGGATGATCCCGGTGGCCTCGTCGAAGCGGATGTTGAGACGGTTGGGGCGATAGTCCTCGGTCGCCGAACAGGTCGTGCAGACGAACCGCACATCGGCCCCGGCCGCGAAATCGACCGCGCCGCGATGGCTCCCGATCAGGGACCGGGCAGCAGCCGCATCGCAACGCTGCGGCCCGGTCGGTTCGGGCGTCGGCGTCGGGGCGCACGCCGTCAGCAGCGCGCCGCCCAGCATCAGTGCGGCGACTACCCGCAGCGGACCTGCTCCACGATCTCGGTTTGGGTGTTGTAGAAGATGTTCAGCCGATGGGGCGAGAAGTCCATCGTCACCGGGCAGGTCGTACAGACCACGCGGCGGTTGACGACCTCCACCGGCACCGGGATCTCGTTCCTGTGCTTGCCGACCAGATACTGGAAGTCGGCGGCCTTGCAGAGGTCGGCGTCGTCGTCCGGCATGTGCGATCCGACCGGCTGGTTCGCCTCGGCCTGCTCGATCACCGAAGGCCCGGAGGCTTCGCTGATCGCGGACGGAGTCGATGAGCAAGCGGCCAGGAAGAGGGCCGCGATCAGGCCGCTTTTTCCCAGCGCCCCTCGTCCGACTGCTTCCAGTAGGCGAGGTTCGCCCCCTGCTCCTTCAGCGCCTTCCAGCGTTCCCGTGCCCGGTGCAGCGCCGTCTCGTCGCGACCGTCGAAGATGATGAAGCATCGCTCGAACTCCTCTGTGAGGTCCATGTCTGAACCATCGACAATGAACAGCGCCTGAGACCCGTTCGGGTTCTCGTCTCCCGCCGTCAGCAGGATGGGCTGGCGCGCCGGATGGGGTTGATCCGACAGGCCGTGGGCCAGGAAGGACTCGTCCCGCCAGGTCCACAGCCGCTCGTCAATGGCCTGGCGTGCATCCGCATCCGCGACCCGGACCCGCGCCCGCCAGCCGCGTTGAAGGGTGCGGTCCAGCAGTTCAGGCAGGACCTGATCCAGCGTGGACCGCTCCAGATGATAGAACCAGATTTCCCCGGTCCCGCTCACCCGATCAGCCCTCGTAGGTGTCGGCCACCATACGATCCAGCAGTCGCACGCCCCAGCCCACGGGGCCGTCGGGAACGGTCGTCCGCGTGGACTTGGTGACCCAGGCCACCGGCGCGATGTCGATATGGGCCCACGGCACGCCGTTGGTGAAGCGCTGCAGGAACAGGCCGGCCGTGATCGACCCGCCGTCGCGCCCGGCCGAGTTCTTCACGTCGGCATTCACGCTGTCCATGATCTTGTCGTACTGCGGCGGCAGCGGCATCCGCCAGACGTTCTCGTTGACCTTGGGACCGGCCGCCAGGATGGCGTCGGCCAGTGCGTCGGAGTTCGAGAACACGCCCGCGTAGTCGAGGCCCAGGGCGACGATCATGGCGCCAGTGAGCGTGGCCAGATCGACCATGAACTTCGGCTTGAAGCGGTCCTGTGTGTACCAGAGGGCGTCGGCGAGAACGAGGCGGCCCTCGGCGTCGGTGTTGATGACCTCGACCGTCTGGCCCGACATCGACTTGACGATGTCGCCCGGACGCTGGGCGTTGCCGTCGGGCATGTTCTCGACCAGGCCCAGCACGCCGACGGCATTGACCCTGGCATTGCGGCCCGCCAGCGCGTGCATCAGTCCGGCCACGGCGGCCGCGCCGCCCATGTCCCAGATCATGTCCTCCATGCCGGCGGCCGGCTTGATCGAGATGCCGCCGGTGTCGAAGCAGACGCCCTTGCCGACGAAGGCGATCGGCGCGTCGCCGGCCTTGCCGCCGTTCCACTGGATGACGGCCAGCTGGCTCTCGCGAACCGAGCCCTGCCCCACGCCCAGCAGGACATGCATGCCGAGGGCTTCCATTTCCTTCTCGCCGAGGATCTCGACCTTCAGGCCCAGACGCTCCAGTTCCTTGACCCGGCGGGCGAACTCGGCCGGGTAGAGGATGTTGGCGGGCTCGGCGACCAAATCGCGCGAGAAGTAGATCGCGTCGGCGACAGCGTTCAGCGGCTCCAGCGCGGCCTTGGCGGCGGCGATGTCCCCGGTGATGATGTTGACGGTCTGGATCGACGGAATCTTGTCCGGCTTTTCCTTGGTCCGGTACTTGTCGAACCGATAGGCGGCCAGACGAACCGCGAAGGCGGCGCGCGCGGCCTCGGCTGCGGACAGGTGCCCAAGATCAATCGTCAGGGTCTCTGCGCCCGACAGCTTCACGGCGTGGTAGGCGGCGCCGGCGGCGGTCTCGAGCGCCAGGTCGTCGAACTTGCCTGCCTCGCCCGCACCGACCAGCACGATGCTGTCGGCCTTCACGCCGGATGGCGCGGCGATGATCAGGCTGGAATTGGCGCCGCCGGTGAAGCGGCTTGCGGACATCGCGCGGGTCAGAGACCTGTCTGCAGCGGCGTCGTGATCGCCGCCCGCCCCGGCCAGGCTGCGACCGTCATGGACGAGGATGGCGAGAACGCCGGCTGCGCCGGCTTCGGCGACGAAATCGATCTTCATGGAAACGCATACTCCGGCCGGGGTAGACTCCCGGTCATTGAACTGTGGGTGGTCACGCCCGCCATTGTCGGCGGCGCGCCCGGACGTGTATTAGATGCGCCCCAACGTCCGCGCCCGCAACCGGGTGATTTCATCGCCCGCATGACCCTGATTCAACGCTACCTTTTCCGCCAGATCAGTTTGCCCGTCCTAGCGGCCTGCGGCTCGCTGGTCGGAATCGGCCTCCTGAGCCAGAGCCTCGACCAGCTCGAGGTCATCGTCGAGCGCGGGCAGAGCGTCTGGGTCATGTTGAAACTGACGCTGCTGGCGGTGCCCCAGCTGGTCGGCGTCATCCTGCCCATCGGCCTGTTCGTCGGCGCCCTGATCGCCCTGACCCGGCTGCAGAGGGAACAGGAACTGACGGCCGCCTACGCCAGCGGCATGTCGCGCTGGCAGATGATCGCGCCCTCGGCACGGCTGGCCTTGGCCGTGGCTCTCGTGGCCCTGACGACCAATGTCGTGATCCAGCCCTGGGCCCAGCGCACCTCGCGCGAACAGGCGTTCGAGATCCGTACCGACCTCGCCGCCCTGCTGGTCGAGGAGGGCCGGTTCGTTCAGGGCCCCAACGGCCTGACCGTCTACGTCCAGCAGATCGAACAGAACGGCCTGCTCAAGAACCTCTTCATCTACGTCGAGGACGGGGACAAATCGACGACCTGGGACGCGACCGAGGCGCGCTTCGGTCGGGTCGACGGCCAGCCCGTCCTGACCATGAAACAGGGCTCGTGGCAGCAGTACGATTCCAAGGGCGTGCTGAACCAGCTGTCGTTCGACGGTTACGTCTTCCCGCTGGGTCAGTACGTCAGTAACGACGAGCACATCCGCTACAAGCCCGCCGACCTCTGGATCACCCAGCTCTTCACCCCGACGCCCGAGCTGATCCGCGACACGGGTGCCCGCGGCGAGCTGCTGGCCGAGGCGCACAGCCGCCTATCCTCGCCGCTCTACGCCCTGACCGCCATGGCGATGGCCCTGGCCGCCATCATGGGAGGCTCCTTCAGCCGCACGGGTTACGGCATGAGGATCGCCAAGGCCTCTGCCGCCTTCCTGCTGGTTCGCATCTTCGGCTACGCGGTCGTCGCCGCCAGCGCCTGGAACAGCTGGCTGAACGTCTTCCAGTATCTGTTACCCATCGCGGCAACCGCCATCGCCCTTCGACTCCTGTTCCGGGCGCTGAAACCCCGCCGGTCCAAAGGCCGGTCGCCTCTGGCCCATTTGAAGGCGCGGTTCGCATGAGCGGCTTCGGATCCCTCGCCGATGCGCCACGGCACATCCTGAGCGCGCTCCGCATCGGGCGGATCGAACGCTATGTGCTGATCCAGCTCGCCCGCGCGCTGGGCATTGCCCTTGCGGTCATCGCCGCCCTGGTGATGCTGATCGACTTCGTGGAGATCTCGCGCGGCCTGGGGTCGGACACCGACCTGTCGGGCCTGCGCATCCTCGGACTGATGCTGTTGAAGTCCCCTGCCGTGATCGTGCAGCTTCTGCCCTTCGTCTTCCTGTTCGGCACCTTGGGCGCCTTCGTCGGTCTGAACCGGCGTTCGGAGCTGGTCGCCATGCGCGCGGCGGGCATGTCCGCCTGGCGATTCGTCCTGCCTGCGGCCGGGGCCGCGCTCGTGCTCGGCGTGCTCACAGTGACCGTGATCGGCCCCGTGGCCGCCTCGGCCGACGGTCTGTTCCAGCGCGAGCGCGCCCGCATCTCGGGGTCCGTGCTGGGTGCGGAGGAACAACAGGCGATCTGGCTGCGCGAGGGCGACGGCCCGCGTCAGATGGTGATCCGCGCCGGTCGTCAGGACCGCGCCAACGCCCGGCTGCTGGACGTGACCTTCTTCATCTACGCCACCGATCCGCAGGGACAACGCCAGTTCACCGAGAGGATCGACGCCCCGTCAGCCAGCCTCAGCGCGGGCCGATGGCGGCTGTTCGACGCGGTCGGGGCCCAGACCGGCCAGCGTGCGGTCCGCTACGCCACTCTCGACCTGCCGTCGGCGCTCGCGGACGAAGAGGCGTTCGAGCGTTTCGCCCGACCGCAGTCGACGCCCTTCTGGTCCTTGCCCGGCCAGATCCAGCGCATCGAGGACGCCGGCTTCTCCTCCACCGCTTACCGGCTCCGGCTCCAGTCGCTGCTGTCCACGCCCCTGGCCTTCGCCGCCATGACAATCCTGGCCGCAGCCTTCTCACTGCGACTGATGCGTCTGGGCGACCTGGCGCGCATGGCGGTCGCGGCTGTGGTGCTGGGTTTCGCCTTCTTCTTCCTCAGCCAGTTCTCAGCCGCCATGGGTTCGGCCGAAGTGGTGCCGCCGTTCGTGGCCGCCTGGCTGCCCGCGATCCTGACAGCGCTCGCCGCCTTCACCTTGCTGTTCTATACCGAAGACGGGTAAGCGGGCCTCCGGCGGGGGCCTGAAGGAACGGTTGATCAATGCGGGCTGAAGGCGCCGTCTCTCGCAAGAATGCACTGCGTGACCGCCTCCTGGCGGGTGCGGCGTTGCTGGCCTGTGCGCCCCTGCCCGCGATGGCCCAGACCACGCCCGCCCAGACCTCGCCGCCGGCCGTGATTCAGGACGGCCTGACGCCGGATGCGATCTATATCGAAGCCGACCAGGCCGGGCGTCAGGGCGACGTCATCAGCGCCACGGGCGAACGGGATCGGGTCTATGCCCGTTTCCAGGGGCACACCCTGCGCGGCCGCGCGGTCACCTATGACATCGCCCAGGGCATCGGCACGGCGGACGGCGACGTGGAATTGGTCGATCCCGACCGCAACACCGTCTTCGCCAGCCACCTCGAGCTCGATTCCGACCTGCGAGCCGGCGTCGCCGTCGATTTCGCCACCCGCACGACCAACGGCGCCAGCCTGATGGCCGCCACGGCAGTGCGGCGTTCCGAGAATGTGAACGAGCTGAATTACGCGCTCTTCACCCCCTGCCCGATCTGCGACGCCGAGGGCAATCCGAAGACGCCCAGTATCTCGATCCAGGCCGAGAAGGTGGTCCAGGACGAGGAGCTGCGCGCGGTTCTCTATCGCAACGCCGTGTTCAAGGTCGGCGGGGTTCCGGTTCTCTGGACGCCCTTCTTTGCCCATCCCGACCCGACGGTGGATCGGGCCTCGGGCTTCCTGATCCCGATCTTCAACTATGACGACGGGCGCGGCGTGTCGGTGGAGACGCCCTACCTGAAAGTCATGTCGCCGTCCGAGGACTGGCTGATCAGCCCGCAGTTCAACACCCGGGTCCTGCCGTTCCTTAACCTGCGATGGCGCCGCCGCTTCGCCGAGGGGACCATCGTGGCCCGCGGCGGCTATACCTATGCCCAGAGTTTCGGCGACTTCGACCTGAACGGCGATGGTCGTGCCGAGAGCAACGTCGATTTCGGCGACCGCACCAGCCGCAGCTATTTCCTCGGTTACGGCAAGTTCGACCCGGCGGGCCCCTGGCGCTGGGGCTTTACCGCCGAGCGGACCTCCGACAAGACCCTGTTCGACCGCTACGACGTCATCGACCCGTATCAGGACAACGGCCTCTACTACGGCGACCAGCGCCGGCTGATCAGCCAGCTCTACGCCGAACGCCAGACCGCGCGCTCCTATCTGTCGGTCGCAGCCTTCTCGATCCAGAGCCTGCGGGTCGCCCGGTTCAACGACGTAACCCCGGCGCTGAACGTGTTCGAGTCCGACGGCGCCCTGCCGCTCGTCGCGCCCCTGATCGACGCTCGGTGGGAGCCGGCCGGCGCCGTCCTCGGCGGCCGCCTGCGCCTGCGCGGGTCCGCCGTGTCGCTCTATCGCGACGATTATTTCGGCAGCCCCGTCCTGCGGCCCGAGATCATTCCGGTGGGCTCGACCCTCGGTCTGCCCGGTGTCGACAGCCGGCGTGTGACCGGTCAGCTGGACTGGCGCCGGTCCTTCACCTCACCCGCAGGCGTGCGCTACGAGCCGTTCGTCGATGGCCGCGTCGACGTCTATTCGGTCGCTGACCTGCCGCCGATCCTCGGGCTGAAAGACGAGACCATCACGCGCCAGCGCGCCACGATCGGCCTGGACGTCAGCTACCCCCTGATCCGCCGCCTCAGCGACGGGGCCGATCTCATCGTCGAGCCGCTCGGCCAGATTTCGATCTCGACAGATCCGGACCTCGATCCGCGCATCCCGGTCGAGGACGCCCAGACGCTGGAGCTGGACGAATCGTCCCTGTTCCGGATCGACCGCTTCCCCGGCTACGACCTGATGGAGGGCGGGGTCCGCGTCACGGCCGGGGTGCGCGCTACCGTGCGCTGGAGCGAGGGCCGGACCGCCAGCCTGTTTGTCGGACGAAGCATGCGCGACGCCGAACAGGACAACTTCCGCATCCCGATCCCCGACGCGCCGAACAACCTTTACGATCCGACCGGGCTGGCGGCCCAGACCTCCGACTGGGTGGTTCAGGGCAGCTTCCAGCCGTCCGACCGAATCCGGGGCTGGGGCCACGCAACGGTGGACGGATCTGGCGACATCCGCCGCGCCGAGATGGCCGTGGACGGCCGTTGGGGCCGTCGCAACCTGGCGACCGCCAGCTATATCGTCGACCGCTCCAATCCCCAGGATGGACCACTCAACCGCAACTACGAATTCGTGCAGTTGGCGGGCCAGCAATTCATCGCGGGAAACTGGGGCGTGGCCGTCGCCGGCATCGCTGACCTTGAACGCAACCTGATCACCCGCTCGGAAGTCGGCGTCGTGTTCGATGACGATTGCTTCCGCATCGAGGTCGGCTATCGCCGCGACAACACCCGCGTCAGCCCTACCGGCCCGTCCGGGGGTGTCTACTTCCGTCTAAACCTCGCCACTTTTGGAGGGTCAGGCTATGGATCAAACGGCTTGCGTTAGGCATGACGCGTAAAGGCGTGCGCCAACCCGGTGGAGAATCGGGGCAGCAGGCTCGAAGGAATCAGGACTGACCATGCGTTTAATGCGTTTTACGGCCGGGGTCGCGATGGCCGCGCTGGTCGCCGGTGCGGCGATTGCCCAGACCGCCCCTGCGGGTCAGGCGGCGGGCACGCTCGATCCTGCCGCCGAGCAGGCCCCCGCCACCGCCGCCGCTGCGGAACCCGAGTTCACCCTGGCGGACGGCATCGTCGCTACGGTCAACGACCAGGTCATCACCGGCTTCGACCTGCGTCAGCGCATGCTGTCGGTCATCGCCATGAGCCAGGTGCAGCCGACCGAGGAGAATATCCCGGCGATCCAGCAGCAGGCGCTCCAGGCGCTGATCGAGGAACGTCTCCAGTCCCAGGAGATCGCCAACTACGAAACCCTGAAGATCAGCGACGAGGAAGTGAATCAGGAAATCGCGGGCATGGCGCAGGAGGCCGGCACGACGCCCGAGAACTACATGGCCTTCCTGGCCCAGGGCGGCATCCGCCCCGAGGCCATGCGCGAACAGCTGCGCACCGAGATCGGCTGGCGTGAACTGGTCGGTGGTCGCTTCAACAGTCGCTCGCGCGTCAGCCGCGCCCAGGTCGATCAGACCTTGCGCCAACTGACCGAAGCCGCGTCCAAGCCCCAGTATCTGATCGGCGAGATCTATCTTGAGGCCAACCGCGTCGGCGGCCAGCAGGCGGCCGTGAACGGCGCCGAGCAGCTGGTCACCCAGATGGTCCAGGGCGCGGCCTTCCAGGCCGTGGCCCGCCAGTTCTCGGCCGCGCCTTCGGCGGCCCGCGGCGGCGACGCCGGCTGGGTCGTCCAGGGCACGGTGCAGCCGGCTCTGCAGGCCGCGCTGGACTCGCTGCAGGTCGGTCAACTGTCGCGTCCCATTCCGGTCGATGGCGGCGTCTACATCATCTACATGCGCGACAAGCGCACGGGCGCGGCGACCAGCCTGGTCTCGCTGAAGCAGGCGATGATCGAGCTTCCGGAGACCGCAACCACGGAAGAGGTCGCCGCCGCCACCCAGCGTCTCGAAGGGATCCGCGCCAGCCTGACCTGCGACAATATTTTGCAGCGCGCGACGTCGGAAGCGGGCCTGCTCGGTTCGGACCTCGGCGAAAGCGACGTGGCCAACCTGGCGCCCCAGTTCCAGCAGGTCGCTCGTTCGGCCGAGGTGAACACGGTGTCGAACCCGGTCCGCACGCCTCTCGGCATCCACCTGCTCGCCGTCTGCGGCCGTCGGGTGGGCGGCGTGGATGTCCCCAGCTATCAGGAGGTCGAGGCCCGTCTGCGGAACCAGAACCTTGCGATGCTGGCGCGCCGCTATATCCGTGACCTGCGGGCCGACTCCCTGATCGAAATGAAGTAACCGGGGTGGCGGCGGTTTCCGGCAGCGTGGGGCCGCTGGTCCTCACCCTGGGCGAACCGGCGGGCGTCGGTGCGGAGATCATCGCCAAGGCCTGGAGCGCGCTCTCGGGGCAGGCTCCTTTCGCCGTCATCGGCGACATCCGGCTGCTTGAAGCGCAAGGCGTGCCCGTGCGGGAGATCGGCGACCTGTCCGATGCGGCGACCGTCTTCGCCCGCGCCCTGCCCGTCCTGAATCATCCGGCTCCAGCGCCGATCGAGCCGGGCAAGCCCGATCCGCGCAATGCCGCCGTGGTCGCCGACTGGATCGAGCGCGCCGTGGCCCTGGCCCTGTCGGGCGAGGCGTCGGGCGTGGTCACGGCCCCCATCGCCAAGGCTCCCCTCTATGCCGCCGGCTTCCGCTTCCCGGGGCACACCGAGTTCATCGCCGAACTGACCGCCGACGCTCCCTACGCCGGGACGCGCGGGCCGGTGATGATGCTGACGGCGAAGAACCTGCGCGCCTGCCTTGTCACCATCCACGTCGCCCTGGACCAGGTGCCCGAACTGGTGACCGGGGAGCGCGTCGCCCGCACCGCCCGCGTCGTCCACGAGGTCCTGCGCCGCGACTTCGGCATCGCCCGACCCCGGCTGGCCCTCGCCGCCCTGAACCCGCATGCGGGCGAAGGCGGGGCGCTGGGCCTGCAGGAGATCACCGTCCTGAGGCCGACAGCCGAGACCCTGCGCGCCGAGGGGATCGACATCACCGATCCCCTGCCCGCCGACACGATGTTCCATGACGAGGCGCGGACGCGGTACGACGCCGCCATCTGCCTGTACCACGACCAGGCCCTGATCCCGGTGAAGACGCTGGACTTCTGGGGCGGGGTCAATGCGACACTGGGCCTGCCGGTCATCCGCACCTCGCCCGACCACGGCACCGGCTTCGACATCGCCGGCAAGGGGATCGCGCGGCCCGATAGCCTGATCGCCGCCATCCGTCTGGCCTCGGAGATGGCGGCGCGGCGAGCGGCGGGCTAACACGGCGCGGTGACCGACCTCCCCCCCCTCCGCGAATCCCTCGAAGCCCACGGCCTGCTGGCCAAAAAGAGCTTCGGCCAGCATTTCCTGCTGGACCTCAACATCACGCGAAAGATCGTCCGCCTCGCGGGGCCGTTCGAGGGCCGGGCCGTGATCGAGGTCGGTCCCGGCCCCGGCGGCCTGACCCGCGCCATCCTCGAGAGCGACGCCGGCAAGGTGGTCCTGATCGAGAAGGATCCCCGCTTCCTGCCGCTGTTGGCTGAGCTGGACACCGGCGACGGGCGGCTGACCATCGTCGAGGCCGATGCGCTGAAGGTCGATCAGGGGACGCTGGTCGAGGGGCCGGCCCATGTCGTTTCCAACCTGCCCTACAACGTCGGCACGCCCCTGCTGATCGACTGGCTGACGGGAGCGTGGACGCCTGTCGCCATGACCCTGATGTTCCAGAAGGAGGTCGCCGAGCGGATTGTGGCCGCGCCGGGCGACGACGCCTATGGCCGCCTGGCGGTCATCTCCCAGGCCGTGGCCGAAGTGAAGATCGTGATGCATCTACCGGCCGCCGCCTTCACCCCGCCGCCCAAGGTCGCCTCGGCCGTCGTCCATGTCGTGCCTCGCGCCGACCGGCCCGATGCCGCGACCCTGAAGCGGCTGGAGCGGGTCACGGCCGCCGCCTTCGGCCAGCGCAGGAAGATGCTGCGCTCCAGCCTGAAACAGCTGGGTGGCGGCGCCCTGTGCGAAGCCGCCGGGATCGACCCGGACGCCCGCGCCGAAGTCATCGACATCGCGGGCTTCCTCCGCCTCGCCGGAGCCCTCCAGTCATGAGTGAAATCGAACCCTTCCGCGCCATCGCCATCAGCCGTCTGGCCCATGCCCTGAAGGCCGAGGGGCGGTCGGTGATCCACATGGAGTTCGGCCAGCCCTCGACCGGCGCCCCGCCCGCCGCGATTGCCGAGGCGCATCGCGTGCTCGACATCGACAGCATGGGCTACTGGGAAAGCGCACCGCTGAAGGCGCGCATCGCCCGGCTGTACGACGAGCGGTATGGGGTCAGCGTCTCGCCCGACCGGCTGCTGCTGACCAACGGGGCCTCGCCGGCCCTGGTCCTGGGTCTGTCGTCGCGGTTCGCGCCCGGCGACCGGATCGCCATGGCCCGGCCCGGCTATGTCGCCTACCGCAACACGGTGAAGGCCCTGCGGATGGTCCCGGTGGAGATCGCCTGCGGCCCCGACGAACACTACCAGTTGACCGCCGCCGCACTTGATGCGCTGGAGCCTGCGCCGGCCGGGGTGATCATCGCCAGCCCGGCCAACCCGACGGGGTCGGTGATCGCGGCCGAGGAACTGACCGCCATCGCCGGGGTCTGTGCGCGCAAGGGGATCCAGATCCTGTCCGACGAGATCTACCACGGCCTCAGCTACGTCGGGCCCCAGCCGTCGCTGCTGCAGTTCGCGCCCGAGGCCATGGTGATCAGCAGCTTCTCCAAATACTGGAGCATGGCCGGGTGGCGGCTGGGCTGGCTGCTGGTCCCGCACGATCATATCGAGCGGGCCCGCGCCTACATCGGCAACCTGTTCCTGACCCCGCCGTCGCTGAGCCAGCACGCGGGCCTGGTCGCGATGGACCAGCACGCGGTGCTGGAGGGCCATATCGAGACCTACGCCCGCAACCGCACCCTGATGCTGGAGGCCCTGCCGGCCCTGGGCCTGAAGTCCATCGCCCCGCCTGACGGCGCCTTCTACATCTGGGCCGACATCGGCCACCTGACCGACGACAGCGTGGCCTTCTGCGAGCAGCTTCTGAGAGACACGGGCGTGGCCACGGCGCCCGGCGTGGACTTCGATCCCGTCGACGGCCACCGCTTCATGCGGTTCAGCTTCGCCGTCTCGACGCCGGAGATCGAGGAGGCCCTGCGCCGCATTACACCGTGGTTCGAGGCCCGATCCGCCTGACCCGGAATTGCACTCCAGAGGACAGGGTGCACAGAGTGCAAATGATTGATTACAATCAGTTGTAGCCAGACTCTGTCTTTCAGCCTGCGATATTTCTGGACTCTTCCGGGGTCCGAGCGATGCGGCCGGCCCACGCATGGACTCCGCAGAGACGAAGGCTATTCTCTCGCCGCGCAGGGAGGGGGGCCAGATGGCGAAGCTGATCTATGGTCTGAACCAGTCGCTGGACGGCTATGTGGATCACGACGGCTTCGCGCCCGACGCCGTCCTGTTTCGCCATTTCATCGAACACATGGGGCGAGTGACAGGCAGTATCTACGGCGGCCGGATGTACGAGATCATGCGCTACTGGGACGAGGATCAGCCCGAGTGGGACGATGCCGAGCGGGACTACGCCGGGGTCTGGCGCGACAGCCCGAAATGGGTCGCGTCCCGGTCGCACACGTCGGTCGGTCCCAACGCGACGCTGCTGAAGGGCAATCTGGAGACGGCGATCCGCACGCTCAAGGCGGAACAGGACGGGGAGATCGAGGTCGCCGGACCGGCCTTGGCCGCGATCCTGATGTCGATGGGGCTGATCGACGCGTATCAGATCTACCTGCACCCGGTCATACTGGGCGGCGGAACGCCCTTCTTCAAGGACGCCAGGCCGCCGCTGCGGCTCGTGGGAAACCAACCGATCGGCGAGTCGGTGGTCCGGCTGACCTACGTCCCGACCTGAGGCGCGAGGTCTCTTATCACCGTGCACCCCGGCGGAGGCCGGGGTCCAAATGGCGAACTCCTACCTACACGTTGCTCTCGGTGCGAAATCCGAGCCGACGGAATCTGTGATCTGGACCCCGGCCTTCGCCGGGGTGCACGGAGGGGAGGCGAAAAGGCGCTAGACGGCCTCGGCCAGCAGGGCCGACTGGTAATCGGCGACCCAGATGTTGCGGAACCGGCGGCTGCGTTCGGAGTGATAGATGTGGGCCAGCTCCGCATAGGAGCGGTCGAAGTCGTCGTTGACGAAGACATAGTCGAAGTCTGTGCAGTGCTCGATCTCGCCCTTGGCGTTGGCGATCCGGCGCTCGATGACGTCGTCGGCGTCCTGCGACCGGGTCACCAGACGGCGCTTCAGCTCTTCGAGGGTGGGCGGCAGGATGAAGACCCGCACGGCGTCTTCCGGGCACTTCGTCGCGATATCGCGCGCGCCCTGCCAATCAATGTCGAACAGCACGTCACGACCCTCGGCGAGGGCCTTGTCGATCGGCGCGCGCGGGCTGCCGTAGCGAGAGCCGTGGACGTCGGCCCATTCCAGGAAGGCGTCGGCATCGATCAGGCTCTGGAAGTCTTCCGGCGAGACGAAGTGATAGTCGCGGTCGGCCACCTCGCCCGGGCGGATGCTGCGCGTGGTCATCGAGACCGACAGCTCCAGCCCGCCGTGGTCGGCCATCAGCCGTCGGCACAGCGACGTCTTGCCGGCCCCCGAGGGGCTGGCGACGATCAGGAGGACGCCCCGACGGGGCGTGCGTTCATTCGACATTCTGTACTTGCTCTCGAAGCTGTTCGATGACCGCCTTCAGGTCCAGGCCTGTGGCGGTCAGCGCGGTCGTAGCCGATTTCGAACAGAGGGTGTTCGCCTCGCGCATGAACTCCTGCATCAGGAAGTCCAATTTGCGGCCCGAAGGCGGTTGATCCAGCAGGGCGCGGGCAGAGGCGACGTGTGCGGTCAGCCGGTCCAGCTCCTCGCGCACATCCGCTTTCGTCGCGAGCGCGGCGGCCTCCAGCACGATCCGGTCTTCAAGCCCCGGCGCGTCAGGCGCCAGTTCGGCCATGCGGCGGGCGAAGCGTTCGCGGACGGCTTCCGTCTGGGCGGCGGCCCCGGTCTCGGCCGTGGCGACGAGGCTCTCGATGCGGGAGACGAAGTCCTCGATCACGGGCCGCAACTGGGCGCCCTCGCGTTCGCGGGAGAGTTTCAGCGCGTCGAGCGTCTGTTCGACGGTGGCGGACATGGCGGCCTCGATCGGGGCGCGTGCCTCGGGATCCTCGGCCTCCTCGTCGATATCCAGCACGCCCCGCAGGGCCAGCAGGCCATCGGCGGAGGGCGGCGTCGCCCCCTCCTCGGCCAGCTGGTTGGCGAGCTGGAAGTAACGGGCCAGCACGGCCTCGTTGACCTTCAGGGCCGAGGCGTCGCCCTGCGCGCGGCGCGCCTGGATGCCGATCGTGACCTGACCCCGGCTCAGACGCGCCTGACCGGCCGCCTTGGCGAGCCGCTCGAGGTTGTCGAAGCCGTTCGGACCCCGGAAGCGGACCTCCAGATTGCGACCGTTGACCGAGCGCGCCTCGACCGACCAGGTCCAGCCGTCGAGGGCGCCATCGGCCCGGCCGAAGCCGGTCATTCCGGACAGGATGGGGCCTGACGACACGCTCACGGTCCGTTCGCCGGAACCGGCGGTGTGGTCGCCGGGGGCGTGGGACGCAGGGTCCGCGACGGCGTCACCGTTCCCGGCGCCTGCATGGTGATCACGGCCTCGCCGGTCACGGTGGGCGGGGCGACCGCCGCGCCTTCCGGCGCGCCCTGTCCGGGCGGCGGGGCGCCGGGAACCGCGCCGGGCGGCAGGGTCTCGGCCGGCGGGGCCTTGCCCGCCTCGATCGCCCGCCAGCGCGACACGTTCATCAGATGCTCTTCATAGGTCCGGGCGAAGGCGTGGCCGCCCGTCCCGTCAGCGACGAAGAACAGGTCCTGGGTCGTCGGCGGATTGAGCACCGCCTCCAGCGCCTGACGGCCAGGATTGGCGATCGGCGTCGGCGGCAGGCCGTCGATCAGATAGGTGTTCCAGCCCGTGTCGCGCTGCAGCTCCGACAGACGGATACCGCGTCCCAGCGGACGGCCTTTGGTGATGCCGTAGATGATGGTCGGATCGCTCTCCAGCCGCATGCCGATCCGCAGCCGGTTCGAAAACACGGCCGCGACGCGGGGCCGTTCGCGCGCCAGCCCGGTCTCCTTCTCCACAACAGACGCCAGGATCACGGCCTCCTCGGGGGTCCGGACGACGGTGTTGGGGCTGCGGGCGGCCCAGAGCTCGGCCAGATTGTCGGCGGCGTCGCGCTGCATCCGCGCGATCACCGAGGCCCGGGTCTCGCCCCGCGAGATCTCATAGGTGTCGGCCCACAGGGAGCCCTCCTCCGGGTCCTCGTCGATGGTCCCCGTCAGGATCGTCTCAGCGTTCAGGATGTCCACCGCCTGGGCCGAGGACCAGCCCTCGGGGATGGTCACGAAATGGCGCACCACCCGCCCGTCGGTCAGCAGGCCAATGACGGCCTTCAGCGAGGCGCGGGTCGGCACTTCGTACTCGCCGGCGCGCAGTCGACGATCCGCCCCGGTCAGGGTGGCGGCAGCCTTGAACATGTCGACGGACCGGATCACGCCGGCGCGCTTCAGCGTCGCGGCGATGGCCGAGACGCCCGACCCGGACGGGAGGGTGACCACCGTCGTGTCGCCTTCGCGCGCCGTCGGCCCGGGCGCGTAATAGACGCTCCATCCCCAGGCCAGGGCCGCAATCAGGAACAGGCTGAAGGTCGCGGACGCCGCCAGCAGCGCCGCCATCAGACCCGGACGCTGCCGTTTCGGCGCCCCCCCGGCGTTCGCCACGGTCAGGCGACCTTGCGGAAGATGATCGAGGCGTTGGTGCCGCCGAATCCGAAGCTGTTGGACATGGCCACATCGATCTCCATCGGCTTGCCCCTGTGTGGCACGAGATCGATGGCGGTTTCGTGTTCCGGGTCGTCGAGGTTGATCGTCGGCGGCGCGATCTGGTCGCGGATGGCCAGAATGCTGAACACCGCCTCGATGGCCCCGGCGGCGCCGAGCAGGTGTCCGGTCATCGATTTGGTCGAGGACATGGCCATGTCTTTCGCATGATCGCCGACCAGCCGCTCGACCGCGCGCAGCTCGATCCAGTCGGCCATGGTCGAGGTACCGTGGGCGTTGACGTAGTCTATGTCCTCGACCGCGATCCCGGCCCGTTTCACCGCCGCCTTCATGGCGCGATAGGCGCCGTCTCCGTCCTCGGACGGAGCGGTGATGTGCCAGGCGTCGCCCGACATGCCGTAGCCAATGACCTCGGCGTAGATCTTCGCGCCACGCGCCCTGGCGTGTTCGTATTCCTCGAGGATGACGACCCCGGCGCCCTCGCCCATGACAAAGCCGGCATGACCGCGGTCATAGGGGCGCGAGGCCTTCTCCGGCGTGTCGTTATAGGCGGTGCACAGGGCCTTGCAGGCGAGGAAGCCGGCGATACCGAGCGGCACGATGGAGCTCTCGGCCCCGCCCGCCACCATCACATCGGCATCGTCCAGCATGATCATCCGCGCCGCGTCGCCGATGGCGTGCACGCCGGAGGCGCAGGCCGTCACGACGGCGTGGTTCGGCCCCTTCAGGCCGTGGCGGATCGAGATCTGGCCGCTGGCCAGGTTGATCAGGGCCGACGGGATGAAGAAGGGGCTGACGCGGCGCGGACCGGATTCGGCCAGGATCGCCGCGCTGTCGGCGATGGGACCCAGGCCGCCTATGCCCGCCCCCATGATTACGCCGGTGCGTTCCTTGTCCTCGTCCGTCTCGGGATGCCAATTGGCGTCATTCAGAGCCTCGTCGGCCGCTGCGATGCCGAACAGGATGAAGTCGTCGACCCGCTTGCGTTCCTTGGGCGTCATGATGGCGTCGGGATCGAAGCTGCCGGGGATGTCGGGCCCGCCCCCGCCGCGACCGTCCACGCTCGGAACCTCGCCCGCGATGGTGCAGCCGAAGCCCTCGGTATCGAAGGCCGTGATCTGTCGGATGCCGGAACGGCCCTCGAGAATGCCTTTCCAGCTTAAATCGACCCCGTTGCCCAGGGGCGTGACAAGGCCGAGACCGGTAACGACGACGCGACGCATGATGTCGGGCTCCAGCTCCACGAATCCTGAATCAGAAACAGTAATGGCCGCCGGGCCTCTCCGCTAGGAGGGCCGGGCGGCCATTGACTGCCGGCTGAGCCGACCGAGGCTTAGGCCGCGGTCTTCTCGTCGATGAACTTCACCGCGTCGCCGACGGTCTGAATGTGTTCGGCGGCGTCGTCGGGGATCTCGATATCGAACTCTTCTTCGAAGGCCATGACCAGTTCGACGTTGTCGAGCGAGTCAGCGCCCAGGTCGTCGATGAAGCTGGCCTTTTCGGTGACCTTGTCCGGATCGGCGTCCAGGTGGTCAATGACGATCTTGCGGACGCGTTCCAGGGTGTCGGACATGTGTGTCTCTGCCTTCTAGAGCCGCCGGGGCGGCGTATGATGGTCTTGCCGTCTCACGACGGCTCCGCTTGCGCAAGAGGCAACGCCTCACTGACCCAACCGGTTGCTCGGCCTTTAGCACACCCCTCGGCGAGGGAAATAGGTGTGAACTCTCATTGATGGGCGATCGCGCGATCGCGCGACTTGAGCCCGAGGGCCTTGATCAGCGGCGGCGGTTGACCCACCAGACCAGGGTGCCGCCCACCAGGGCCATCGGCGCACCGTAGATCGCCCAGATGATCTGGCCGGTCATGAAACTGCCCGGCAGGACGTTCAGCCCCTGAAGCACCCAGATGACGCCGATCAGCAACAGCGGACCGCTGAGGATGGTGGCGAGGTAGCGGAGGGCGATCATCAGATCATCGCCATGCCGCCGTTCACGTGCAGCGTCTGCCCCGTGACATAGGCGGCTTCGTCGGACGACAGATAGACGGCGGCGGCGGCGATCTCGTCGCCCGTGCCCAGACGCCCGGCCGGGATGTTGCGCAGAATGCCCTCGCGCTGCTGCTCGTTGAGCACGTCGGTCATCGGCGAGGTGATGAAACCCGGGGCGATGCAGTTCACGGTGATGCCCCGGCTGCCGACCTCCTGGGCCAGAGATTTGGAAAAGCCGATCATCCCGGCCTTGGACGCCGCATAGTTGGTCTGGCCGGCATTTCCGGTGACGCCGACCACCGAGGTGATGCCGATGATCCGGCCCGAACGGCGCTTCATCATCCCCTTCATCACGGCGCGCGACAGGCGGAAATAACTCTCGAGATTGACGGTGAGGACGGACTGGAAGTCCTCGTCCTTCATCCGCATCAGCAGGCCGTCCTTGGTGATGCCCGCATTGGCGACGAGGATATCCAGGGGAGCTCCCGCCACGGCTTCCGCCGCCGCCACGAGGCCATCGACAGAGGTCGGCTCCGACAGGTTCGCGGCCGAGAACGTCGCACGGTCCCCAAGCTCCGCCGCCAGTTGCGCCAGAGCGGCCTCGCGCGTGCCGGACAGGACGACGGTGGCGCCCTGCGCGTGCAGGGCGCGGGCCACGGCCCCGCCGATACCGCCCGTGGCGCCGGTAATGAGGGCGGTCTTGCCTGTGAGGTCGAACATTTGAGTCTCCCTGTCCCTTCTCCCTTTGCGGGAGACGGTGGCCCGGAGGGCCGGATGAGGGGTCACGCGGACCTCTCCGATTGGTTTGCGACGGGTCACCGCATAGACCGGTGCGCCCCCTCGTCTGTCAGCCCCCGATCACCTCGGGGGGCTGCCACCTTCTCCCGCAAGGGGAGACAGAAATCAAAGCGACTTCGCAAATGCCTCGATATCTTCCGGCGTGTTGAGCGCCAGGCTCTCGGCGTCGGGGGCGATGCGTCTGGCCATGCCGATCAGGACCTTGCCGGAGCCGACCTCGACGAAACGGGTCACGCCCCCTTCGGTCGCCATCCACTCCATCGACTCGCGCCAGCGGACGCGACAGGTGACCTGTTCGACCAGCAGGCGACGGATCGCAGCGGCGTCGGCTTCAGGCCGGGCGGTGATGTTGGCCACGAGCGGCACGACGGGAGAGACCAGCGAGGCCGCCGCCAGGGCGGTCGCCATCTCGTCGGCGGCGGGCTGCATCAGCGGACAGTGGAAGGGCGCCGAGACGTTCAGCGGGATCGCCCGCGCGCCCAGTTCCTTGGCCTTTTCGATGGCGCGATCGACGGCGGCCTTCTCGCCCGAGATGACGACATTGCCGTTGTTGTTGTCGTTGGCGACGACGCAGACCCCGAGCTCGGCGCCTGCCGCAGCGGCGGCTTCGGCCAATGCGAGGTCGGTTTTCGGCCCGATGAGGGAGGCCATCGCCCCCTGTCCCACGGGCACGGCCCGCTGCATGGCCTGGCCGCGCAGTTTCAACAGGCGGGCGGTGTCGGTCAGCGACAAGGCGCCCGCCGCCGCCAGGGCAGAATATTCGCCCAGCGAATGGCCGGCGACGAAGGCGGCGCGATCCACGGAGACGCCGAACTCCTTGTCCAGCACCCGCATGACGGCCAGGGACACGGCCATCAGGGCCGGCTGGGCGTTCTCGGTCAGGGTCAGCTGGTCCTCGGGTCCGTTGCGCATCAGGCCGGACAGATCCTGTCCCAGGGCCTGGTCGATCTCGGCGAACACATCCCGCGCCGAAGCGAAGGCGTCGGCCAGCGCCGCGCCCATGCCGACCGCCTGGCTGCCTTGTCCGGGGAACAGGAGGGCGAGGGTCATCGATAGGGTCCGTGATCGTTGTCAGAAGCGCGGAGGGGTAGGCCAACCTGTCCATCGGCTCAAGGCCGACAAGACCCCGCAAGCGTCGCCGTTCATCCGACACAATCACCAGCAACCTAGGGTTAAGAGTAGGATTCTTGGGGGCGTTGCATGGCGGTTGGACGTAGGAGCGTGTGCGCGCTGGCGGGTGCGGCCGTCCTGGGTTTGAACCTCGTCATTTCGTCCGCCGCCTTGGCTCAGGCCAGCGCCGCGCTGACCGTCGATGCCAATGTCACCAACTACCCGGCGACCTTCTTCACAGAGTTCCGACCGGTGACGGCGCTGGACATGATCGGGCGCATTCCGGGCTTCCAGTTTGACGGCGGCACGTCGGGCCGGGGCTTCGCCGGAACCGTCGGCAACATCCTGATCGACGGCGAACGCCCGCCGGTCCGCAGCGATTCCCTTCAGTCCATCCTGTCCCGTATCCCGGCCGCGCAGGTCGTTCGCATCGACATCGTTCGAGCGGGCGCCGGCGGTATCGACATGCAGGGCAAGGCGGTCGTGGCCAACGTGATCCGCCGCCCTGACGGCGGCGTGTCCGGCTCCGTTTCCGCCAGCGTTACGGACAACACTCAGGGCCGCCTTCAGCCCAATCTGAACCTGCAAGCCCGGTGCCAGTGGGACGGCCGATCGCTGGAAGCCTCGCTCAGCGCCTATCAGGGATCGGGAGACAACCACGGCATCCGCGAGCGTCGATCGCCGACTGGCGCGCTGCTCCTGCTCGCCCGCAGCCAGGGGGTGTTCGACTTCCACGGCGTGTCCGGCACTACGGTCTACGAGGGGCCGTTCGGCGGCGGGCGCATCCGCCTGAACGGCCTCGTTGACGTCAACGGCAGCGGCTATGAGGGCGACGATATCCTGATCGTTCCGTTCGGTCGCGAAACCTCCCTGTCTGAAAGCACCCAGACCAAGGGCGAGATCGGCCTGCGCTGGACCCGAAGCCTGCCCCTCGGGGCGACACTGGAGGTTCTCGGCTCACAACAGCTGATCGACAACGACAGCATCGGTTCCTACGACACTCCCGACTTCACCTCCGCTACGGTCAGCGACGGATGGCGCGGGGAAAGCATCGGATCGGGGTCTCTGAAGTTCGCCTCGCTCGAGACCCCCTGGGGATCGATCGACTTCGAAACGGGGTCCGAGATCGCCTTCAACTTCGTCGAGAGCGGCACCGCCTACCTATTCGACGGCTCACCCCTACTGCTTCCGGGAGACGACACCCGGGTGGAGGAACTGCGCAGCGAGAGTTTCGTCTCCGGCGTCTGGACGCCCCGCGAAAACCTAAGCGTCACTGGCGCGCTTCGTTATGAGCGGTCGCGCATCACCACGACGGGCAGCGGGGGCGGGGCCGAAACCGATCTCAGCTTCCTCAAGCCCCGCCTGAACGTCGCGTGGACTCCGGCCCCGGGGCATCAGCTGGCCTTCAAACTGGAGCGCAACGTCGATCAACTCTCTTTCGGGGCCTTCCAGGCCTCCGCCGCCTTCTCGACCGGCATCTTCGGGCGCGGCAACCCGGACATCCGTCCGGCACAGATCTGGTTGACCCAAGCCCGATATGAACGGGTTTTCGGTCGTCAGGGCTCGTTCGTCGCCGAACTGACCCACGAGGCCTACGACGACGTCCTGGGTCAGATGGTCGTCTTCGAGACACCGCCGGGCTACTCAACGCCACGCCAGTACAACGTTACCCGCAACGTCGGGACGGCGACGCGCGAGACCGCGAAATTCACCGGCCGCCTGCCTTTGGACAGCTACGGCATGCGCGGCGGCATCGCCTCAGCAACGCTTCAGCTGCGGCAGTCCGAAACCCGCGATCCCGTGACCCTGCTCGAACGGCGTCTTTCCGGCGAGCAACCCGTTACCCTGAGCCTGGGCCTCAGCCAGAACCTGGTCAGCCAGGGCATCAACTGGAGCGTCAGCGCATCGACCGCCCGGCCCGGGCGCAGCTTCGGCCCCAGCACCCTGTCGCGCTTCTCGATCGATCCCACATTCAACGCGGGTCTGAGTTGGCGGCCAGATGATCGCCTCAGCCTCGGCGGCGGAGTTACCGTCTCCGGCGGGTCAAACAACGAGTTCGTGCTGTTCGGCGCGCCGCGTGATCGCGGCGTCCCGGTCTATTCCGAAACCTCGCGCTCCAACGGCACGATCAGCGCCTATGGCAGCGTGCGCCGCAGCTTCTGATCAACGAACCGCTTGCGTCATTGCCCTCACCGCCCTTTTCCCCTATACGCGCCCGCTTTCCAGGGCTTCGGTCCGGTCGCGGAACACCAAAGGGTTCGGGAAGTCATCCCGGCCGCCGCTGCAGGATCCATCGTGGTTCGGACTTACCCGGTCCGTCCGCGCCGACGCCCTACAAGGGAGACTGCACTATGGCTCTTTACGAGCACACGGTCATGTCGCGCCAGGATATCAGCGCGCAACAGGCCGAAGCCCTCAACGACACCATCAAGGACCTCATCGTGGCCGGCGGCGGATCCGTCGCCAAGATCGAGTACTGGGGACTGCGCAACCTGACCTATCGGGTCAAGAAGAACCGCAAGGCTCACTATTCCCTGCTGGCCATCGACTGCCCGCCCCCCGCCATGGCCGAAGTCGAGCGTCAGCTCGGCATCAATGAGGACGTGCTGCGCTGGCTGACGGTCAAGGTCGAGGAACTCGATCTGGAACTGTCGCCCCTGCTGGCCCGCCGCGAGCGTGAGCGCGAGCGTGACCGCGAGCGTACGCCGCGTGAAGACGCCGAAGTGGCCGCGTAAGGAGATCTGGACCCATGACTGACACCACCTCCCCCTCCGCCAACGTTCCCGGCACCCCTGCCGGCTCGGGCGGCTCCGGCCGTCGTCCCTTCTATCGTCGTCGCAAGGTCTGCCCGTTCTCGGGTGAAGGCGCGCCGAAGATCGACTACAAGGACGTCAAGCTGCTCCAGCGCTACATTTCCGAACGCGGCAAGATCGTGCCTTCGCGCATCACGGCCGTGTCCCAGATCAAGCAGCGCGAACTGGCCAAGGCCATCAAGCGCGCCCGCTATCTGGCCCTCCTGCCTTACGTGGTGAAATAAGATGAAGGTCGTTCTGCTCGAACGCGTCGAGAACCTCGGCGCCATCGGCGACGTCGTCACTGTCAAGGACGGTTTCGCCCGTAACTTCCTCCTGCCCCGCGAGAAGGCGCTTCGCGCCACCTCGAAGAACCTGGAGAAGTTCGAACTGGACCGCGTCGCCATCGAGGCGCGCAACGAACGCAACAAGACCGACGCCGGCGCGATCGCCTCGAAGATCGACGGCCAGGTCTATGTGATGATCCGTCAGGCCGGCGAAACCGGCCAGCTGTACGGTTCGGTCGGCGGCCGCGACGTCATGGAGGCCATCCAGGCCGAGGGCGGCAAGGTCGAACGTTCGCAGATCGTGCTCAACACCCCGATCAAGACCCTGGGTCTCCACGTCGTGCCGGTTCGCCTGCACGCCGAGGTCTCCGCCACGGTCACGATCAACGTCGCGCGCTCGGCTGATGAAGCCGAACGTCAGGCGAAGGGCGAGGACGTGATCAAGTCGGCCTACGACGACGACCGCAACGCGGCCGCCGAACAGGCTCGCGACATGGTCGAGGGCGGCGCCGGTCAACAGGACGGTCTCGGCTCCGAGGCCTGATCCTGAAGATCGGTTCGTCGAGCCGATAGAGACGCTAAAGGGCGTGTCCTCCGGGCACGCCCTTTTTGCTGCAAGCGAACCGAACTATGTCAAAATTGCAACGAGGGCAGTCGCTTGCATTAACACACGCTTGACCACGCCGCTCGACGCACCCAGCTTGCATGATAGGGGGCGTCCGCGCTGGTCCGCGCAATATTGTTGCGTGGCCGGTCGGCCGATAACCACGCGGCGGTCAACGCCGGACATCCGACCACATCTCGCGCGCCACGCGTCCCGCGTCGGCCCCATCTCGTCAGGCTCGTCATGCACCTCAGAATTTCCCGCTCAGTCCTTCTCGGCTTCAGCTCCGCCGCGACCCTGCTCGCCTGCCCGATCGCGGCGACAGCCCAGACGGCGCCTCAGGAAGCGACCGCGGTCGACGAGATCATCGTCACCGGCACGCGCACCGTGGGCCGCACGCGTCTCGACTCGGTCGCCCCGGTCGATGTGATCTCAGGCGAAGTCCTGACGCGCCAGGGCGCCGGCACCGAGCTGGCTGCGGCGCTCGCCGCCACCGCCCCGGCCATCAACTTCCCACGTCCCGCAATCTCGGACGGTTCGGACCACGTCCGCCCGGCGACGCTGCGGGGCCTCGCCCCCGACCAGACACTGGTCCTGATCAACGGCCAGCGCGGCCACGTCGCCGCTCTGGTCAACGTCAACGGCAACCTCGGTCGGGGCTCGACGGCCTTCGACCTGAATACGATCCCGGCGATCACCCTCGGCAGCGTCGAAGTCCTGCGTGACGGCGCCTCGGCCCAGTACGGCGCCGACGCCATCGCCGGCGTCATCAACCTGCGCCTGCGCGAGGCCGCCTCGGGCGGCGGCCTGACCGCCGTCTATGGCGTCTACGACACCCAGTTCGACACCGCGCGCGGTTCGCACGACCGCAACGATGGTGAGCAGATCTCGCTCTCCGGCTGGGTCGGCCTGCCCCTGTTCGGCGATGGCTTCCTGACGATCTCGGGCGAGGTCCAGGAGCGCGACCCGACCAATCGCTCCGACTACGCCGCGCCCGGCAGCGTCTCGAATGGTTCGTCCACCACCGTCCTCGGCCGCTTCGGCGATCCGAAGACCAGCGCCCAGTCGGTCTGGTTCAACGCCGGCAAGCCGCTGGAAAACGGCTGGGAAGGCTACGCCTTCGGCGGCTACCAGCACCGGGATTCGGAATCGGCCGCGACCGCACGTGCCTTCAACAACAGCAACAACGTCCTGGCCATCTATCCGAACGGCTTCCTCCCGATGATCGGCGCCGCGATCGACGACTACAACCTGTTCGGCGGCCTCAAGGGCGAAGCCGGCGGCATCGATTGGGACTTCTCGGCCGGCTACGGCCGCAACGAGCTGGACTATACCGTCTTCAACAGCCTGAACGCCTCCTACGGCGCGGCGTCCCAGACCTCCTTCGACGCCGGCGGCCTGGCTTATGACCAGCTCACCGTCTCGATCGACGGCGTGAAACAGGTCGAAGCCAACCTGTTCGAGCCGCTCAACGTCGCCTTCGGCCTGGAATATCGGCGCGAGTCGTTCGAAGTCCACGCTGGCGAGCCGACCTCCTACAACCGCGGCCCGCTCGCTGCCGGCGGCGGCGCCCAGGGCTTCCCGGGCTTCCAGCCGGCCAACGTGGTCGATGAGGACCGCAGCAACGTCAGCGCATACATCGATCTGGAAGGCCGCCTTTCTGAATCGGTTACCATCGGCGCCGCCGCACGTTACGAAGACTATTCGGACTTCGGCGACACCCTGACCGGCAAGCTGTCGGCCCGCTGGGACGCCAATGAACATTTCGCCCTGCGCGGCGCGATCTCGACAGGCTTCAAGGCCCCGGCCCTGCAGCAACAATTCTTCAGCTATGTCGCCACCAACCTGGTCACTACCGTGGTCGGCGGCGTGCCCGTGACCTCGCTGGTCCAGGCCGGTTCGTTCCGCGTCAATGACCCGGTCGCCATCGCCCTCGGGTCGGCGCCGCTGGAGCCGGAACACTCGACCAACTTCTCGGGCGGCTTCGTTCTGCGGAACGGCGGGTTCGAGCTGACGGTCGACGCCTACCGCATCGATATTGCGGACCGGATCATCTACTCCGAGACGCTCGGCCTGGCCCGTCCCAGCCAGTCGGCGGCGACCACCAGCGCCACTCTGGCCCTGCTGGCGCCCTTCGGCGTGACCGGCGCACGCTTCTTCCTGAACGGCGTCGACACCTCGACCAGCGGCGTGGACGTCGTGGCCCGCTATCGCACCGACCAGGACTTCGGTCAGTTCACCTTCACGGGCGCTGCGAACTTCAACGCGACCGAGATCACGGCCCTGCCGGAAATCCCGTCCACCGTCGCCATCCCGACATCGCCGGGTTATCTGTTCGACCGCGCCAACCAGCTGTCGTTCACGGACGGCACGCCCCGGCGCAAGGTCGTCGGCAGCGTCGACTGGAGCCTGGGCGACTTCTCGGCCACGGCGCGCGCGACCTACTACGGCAGCGTCCTGGTCCCCAACAACACATCGACCCTGGACTACCAGGCGGGCGACGCGACCCTGATCGATCTGGAAGGCCGCTACACCTTCCCGATCGGCGTCACGGCAGCTGTGGGCGTCAACAACCTGACGGACGAGTATCCGCAGTTCACGCCGTCAGCGCTCAACGGCGGCACGGGTTCGGTGGGCTTCCCCAGCTTCTCGCCTTACGGCTTCAACGGCCGTTTCCTGTTCGCCCGCGTGAGCTACAACTTCTAGAGCGCGCTCCAGACCTGAACGACGGAACGGCGCGGAGAGCGATCTCCGCGCCGTTTCGCAATTCGGCGCCATGTTTCCGCCACTAGCAGGCGTTGAAGCTTGGCAGTCAACCGGAGGTATCGTCGTGAGAGTCGCCAGTTTCGCAGCCGCCTTCGTGGCAGTATCGGTCGTGCTTGCCGCACCAGCCTCGGCCCAGTCGAACACGACGCTTGACGCCTTCGTGGCCCGGGCCAATCGCATCCCGTTGAACCCACTCGCAGCGCTTCGGCCTGACGCGCGCCGTCTGATGTCCGAAGCCAACGCGGCCTTTACCACGGTCAGATCCGATATCAGCGCTGCCCGGGCGGCGGGTCGCCGGCCGGGCGCGTGCCCGCCCGAGCGGATCGAGGTCAACCCGCGACAGTTGCTGGCCTTCCTCAACGCCATTCCTCCGGCGCGCCGCACGCGCATGACAGTCGCGGAAGGCTTCGGCGAATGGATGGCGTCGCGCTACCCCTGCCCGGCCGCCTGACGGCGCCGGAACTGATCCGTCTAGGGATTTTTCAGCAGTCCACAGACCGACTGATTCCATCCCCGTTGACGGGTGCGTCCGGGCATGTCGCAGGGGCGTGGGACGGGTAAGCGTTAACCCGATGAACGCTTTCTCTCCCTTTGCCCCGTCCGATTCATTTGGGGCCGTCGCGATTCCGTCGCTGCCTCATAACCTTGAGGCCGAACAGGCGCTGCTGGGCGCCCTGATGTTCGACAACGCCATCTTCGAGCGGCTCAGCGACCGCCTGCGCGGCCAGCACTTCTACGAGCCCTTCCACCAGCGGCTCTACGACGCGATCGAGGACCATATCCGCCAGGGCATGCTAGCCGAGCCGACCATTCTGATGGAACGGTTCAAACAGGACCCGGCCTTCGCCGAGTTCGGCGGCCTGCGCTATCTGGCCGACCTGATGGACCGCGCCCCCCTCGGCGCCAACGCGCCGGACTATGCCCGTGTGGTCTATGATCTGGCCCTGCGCCGCGACCTGATCCGCGTCGGCGGCGACATCGTCAGGGACGCCCCCAACCCCGAGACCGCCGCCATCGACCAGATCGAGCAGGCGGAACTGACCCTGTATTCGCTGGCCGAGACCGGCGCGCCTTCGTCCGGGTTCGTCAGCTTCTCGACCGCTCTGGCCGGGGCCGTCCAGATGGCGGGCGAGGCCTATCAGCGCGACGGCAAGCTGGCCGGTCTGGCGACCCACCTCGACGATCTGGATTCGAAGCTCGGCGGCATGCACCCGTCCGACCTGCTGATCCTCGCGGGCCGTCCGTCGATGGGCAAGACGGCGCTGGCGACCAATATCGCCTTCAACGTGGCCCGCAACTACCGCTGGGAGCCGACGCCTGACGGCCGCAAGACCGTCTCCGGCGGCGTAGTTGCCTTCTTCTCGCTGGAAATGAGCGCCGAACAGCTGGCCATGCGGATTCTGGCCGATGCCTCCGGCGTGTCCTCCGACCGCCTCCGCAAGGGCGAGATCGACGCCTCAGACTTCGGCAAGGTCCGCGACGCCGCCATCGAGATCGGGGAAAGCCCCCTCTATATCGACGCTACCGGCGGCCTGGCCATCTCCAAACTGGCCGCCCGCGCACGGCGCCTGAAGCGGATGGAGCAGGGCCTCGACCTGATCATTGTCGACTACCTCCAGCTCATCACCGTCGGCGACGGCAATGCGCAGAAGAACCGGGTGCAGGAGGTGTCCGAGATCACCGGCGGCCTGAAGGCCCTGGCCAAGGAGCTGAATCTGCCGATCATCGCCCTGTCGCAGCTGTCGCGTCAGGTCGAGAACCGCGAGGACAAGCGGCCGCAGCTGTCCGACCTGCGCGAGTCGGGCTCGATCGAGCAGGACGCCGACTGCGTCATGTTCGTCTATCGTGAAAGCTACTACCTGGGCCGCACCGAGCCGCGCGAAGGCACGGAAGAGCACCTGAAATGGCAGGAGGACATGGACCTTCTGGAACACCAGGCGGAGGTCGTCATCGGCAAGCAGCGCCACGGCCCGATCGGCATCGTGAAACTGAGCTTCGACGCCGACACCACCCGCTTCGGCAACCTGGCCCGCAGCGGCTACGGCAACTTCAGCGACATTCCGGAGTAGGAGCCCGATAAAACTCCGTACATCCCCGCGAAGGCGGGAACCCAGTTCTTTAGGCGATGGATGTCACCGAACGCTCGCGGACCTTGATCCCGGGCACAGAGTTGCCGCCAAAGCCTGGGTCCCCGCCTTCGCGGGGATGCACGGGTTTGGCGTCTCAATCGTCCCTGTGAACCCGTTCGCGGCGCTCGTGGCGTTCCTGGGCTTCGACGGACATGGTCGCGGTCGGACGGGCTTCCAGCCGCCCGAGGCCGATCGGTTCGCCGGTGTCCTCGCAATAGCCGTAGGAGCCGTCCTCGATCCGACGCAGGGCGTCCTCGATCTTGGAGATCAGCTTGCGCTGTCGGTCGCGCGTGCGCAGCTCCAGCGCGCGGTCCGACGCCGAAGACGCCCGATCCAGCAGATCCGGATGGTTCTCCGTCTCGGCCTTCAGGTTGACCACGGTGCCTTTGGATTCGCGCAGGATGTCATCCCGCCACGCCATGAGCTTGTGCTTGAAATAGGCGAGCTGACGTTCATTCATGAACGGCTCGTCGTCGGAAGGTCGGTAGGCGACCGGTTCGTCAGACACGATCGAGGCCAATGCGGTCATCATCGCACTCACACTCTAGAACAACGCCCCCCATGGCGCTTGCAGGCGTATAGGCAGGCCGGAGAGTCGCGGCAACCGTGTTCGCGCGTCCGTGATCGCGGCAATGCTTCGTTGGACCCGGCACCGTGACATTCTGTCCTCACCTTGTCCTCGGAACAGGGGAATAAGGCCGCTTTTCGGCAGTTTATGCTGCATTGCGGCGAACTTCGGCCTTGGCCAGCTCAACTGCAGCGCGCAGGTCGATCTGTTCCAGCAGGCCTGTCAGGCCCGCGTCCTCGTCCTCCGGACGTTCCTCACGAAGGGTCCGGCCCAGGCGTTCGAGCGCGCCTTCCCCGGCCTCACCCGACAGCATGGCGATCTTCAACTCGTCCAGACGGTCCAGCAGGGTCCCGCCGCGACGGATGGCGCGACGACGGCGCTCCGTCGCCGTCTCGACGCCCTGAAGCGCCATTAGGGCCGAGAGATCTGCGACCGCGGACGCCGGAACCACCGCCTGCGACGCACTGGCCGGGGCCGCGCCGGACGGCTGGGGCATGGAAAATCCGCCGGCCGAGCGCACCGGACGCTGGCCGCCGGTTGGGGCGGCGCCGGACGGGCCGTTGACCTTCATGAGCGGAGACTCCGGGACATTCCGCACCATCGTCGGGCGACCGTCACTGTTTGGTTAACGGCAAGGCAGGATTTGCCGGGCCAGGCGGGCGTCGGCCAGATCGATTCGTTGATTTAAAACGGTTTCCTTCGCGGCACGATCTTCGCAACGCCTGTCCCCGAACCCTCGGGGAAAGCCGGCCAGTGCAAAAGTTTCTTACCGCCTTCCTGATCCCCTTCGCCCTCGGCGCCGTGATGGCCGCCCCGGCGTCGGCCCAGTCGCGGATCAAGGACATCGCCTCGATCGAGGGCGTCCGGACCAACCAGCTGGTCGGCTACGGCCTCGTCGTCGGCCTGAACGGCACGGGCGACAGCCTGCGCAACTGCCCGTTCACCCGCCAGTCGCTGGAAGGCATGACCGAGCGCCTTGGCGTCAACATCCGCGGGACCAACGCCAACTCCAAGAACCTGGCCGCCGTCATGGTGACGGCCGAGCTGCCGCCCTTCGCCACGCCCGGCTCGCGGGTCGACATCTCGGTCTCCAGCCTGTGCGACGCCAAGAGCCTACTCGGCGGCACGCTTCTGGTCACCAGCCTCCAGGGCGCCGACAGCCAGGTCTATGCCGTGGGGCAGGGCTCGGTGCAGACCGGTTCCGTGTCGGGCTCGGGCGGTTCGGGCTCGTCGGTGACGCGCGGCGTGCCGACCGCCGGCCGCATCGCCTCGGGCGCCACGGTCGAGCGTGAGACGGGCTTCCAGCTCGACAGTCTCACCGAAGTGCGCCTGACCCTGCGCAATCCCGACTTCACGACGGCCCAGCGCGTGGCCGCCGCCATCAACGCCACCTACCCTTCGACCGCCCTGGCCGAGAATGGCTCCGTCGTCGCCCTGCGTGCGCCCGGCCAACTCGGCATGGCCGCCTTCATCAGCCGCGTCGAGAACATGCCGGTCGCGGTCGACACCCCGGCCCGGGTGATCATCGACGAGGTCAACGGCGTGATCGTCATGGGCGAGAACGTCCGCATCTCCACCGTCGCCATCGCCCAGGGCAACCTGACCATCTCGGTCCAGGAGAACCCGCAGGTCAGCCAGCCGGCCCCCTTCAGCCAAGGCCAGACGACGGTCGTCCCGCAGTCCGATGTCACGGTCGAGGAAGAACTGGGCCGCGAGATCCGGCTGGTGAACGGCGCGACCTCGCTGTCGACCCTGGTCAACGGGCTGAACGCGCTCGGCGTCTCGCCCCGCGACATGATTTCCATCCTTCAGGCCATCAAGGCGGCGGGCGCCCTGCAGGCCGACATCGAGGTTCTGTGATGAGTGACCTGGCCGTCTCCCCCTCCCTGCTGACCTCGCCAATGGCCGCACCGACCGCTGAAACGCCGCGCATGCGCGAGACGGCGGAGAAGTTTGAGGCCTCCTTCCTGTCGCAGATGCTCAAGCCGATGTTCGAGGGTATCGACACCAACGGCCCGTTCGGCGGCGGCGAGGCCGAGGGCACCTGGCGCAGCTTCATGATCGACGAAATGGCCAAGCAGACCGTCCGCGCCGGAGGCATCGGCCTGGCCGACACCGTCGTGTCCGAGATGATCCGCATGCAGACCGAACAGACCCAGGCCCAGCCCGGAGCGGTCGCATGACCCACGATCCGACCACCGCCACGGCCTATCTGCGCAGACTCACGGCGCTGACCGACCGACTGACCGCCCGGCTCGAGCGGGAGACCGACGCCTTCGCCACCCGTCGCGCGGCCGATGTCACGGCAGGCCTGGCCGAGACCCAGGAGCTGGCCAACCAGTATCGCAAGGAAACCGGGCACCTCAAGGCCAACAAGGCGATCCTGGCCGCCGCGCCGGCGAGCGATCGCATGGCCCTGATCAAGGCGACCGAGGCGTTCGAGGCGGTGCTCGCCATCCACGGCCGCACGGTCGAGGCGGCGCGCACGATCTCGGAGGGTCTGGTCCGCACCATCGCCCAGGAGGTCGCAGGCGCGCGAGCCATGGGAACCGGCTACGGCGCCTCCGGCAAGGCGAACGGCGGCGACAGCCGCGCCGTCACACTGAACCGCACGGCCTGAACCGCCTGGCCTGAACCGGCACGTTAACGACAAGTCTGAGGCCAAGCTTAACGGGTTGGCGGAAGTATCGCGCGATGTCCATCCGCAAACGCCTTCTGGGTCTGGCCTTCGCCTCGTCGGACCTCCTGCTGGAGATCGACAGAGACGGCCGGATCACGTTCGGGCTGGGATCCGGTCCCTCTGCTCAGACGTCGGCGGAATCCCTTATCGGCAGCTCCCTTTTCGACGGCATCGGCAAGGCCAGCGCCAAGCTCCTCGAGCGGGTCGTGGCCGATCTTGCCGCCGGCTCGCGATCCGCCCCGGTCGAAGTGCTCTTTAGGTCCGGCGATGACCGCGTGCGCCGGGCGACAATACGGCTTTTCGGGTTGCCGGACCTCGCACCGAACATCTCGATCTCGGTGGCTTGGGAGGGCCCGGCCTATGCGCTCCACGATCCTCACGCGCGGCCGGCGCTGACGCCGGGCGCCTTCCTGGATCGCGCCCGCGACCTGCTGACGGCGCCCGACGCCTCGGCGGACATGACGGTCGCCTTCGTCGATGTCGTCGGTCTCGCGGCGGCCGAAGGCCTTGGCGAGGCGGGCCAACGCCTGACGGCGAGGGTCGAGGCCGCGCTCCAGGCGGCTTCGATCGACGGAGCCAGCGCCGGCAAACTCGGCCCGGAGCGTTTCGCCATGTTGCGCGACCGCACGATCGCCCATGACCTCGCCGGGGAGATGCGTGAACTGGGCCTCAGCGAGGGCCTGACGCTCGATGTCGCCGCGACGGACGTGGGCACGGAGACCGGCGGCAACACCCTGAACACCCTCCGGGCGCTGCGCTTCGCTGTCGAAGGCTGCCTGAACGGCGGCGCGGGCGGGCCCGAGCTATCGTTCACCGCATCCCTGTCCCGCACGCTCAAGGATGCCGACGCCTTCAGGGCCATGGCGCGCGATCGTAGTTTCGATCTTCACTACCAGCCGATCGTCGACCTGAAGACCGGCGGGGTCCATCATTTCGAGGCGCTGGCGCGCTTCAAGGGTTCCGCCGGGCCGGCGGACACCATCCGGATGGCGGAAGAACTCGCCCTGATTGACGCCTTCGACATCGCGGTGGCGGAAAAGGCTCTCAGCCGGCTCCGGCGCCCCGGCGCCGGTCTCATGAAGTTCGCGGTCAATGTCTCCGGGGCTTCGCTGGCCGACGACCGCTATGTGCAGGCCGTCCTGCGAATGACGGCGTCCAAGCCCGACGAGAGACGCCGCTTGATCGTCGAAGTGACCGAGTCCGCCGCCCTGGCGGATATCGAGTCCGCCAACCGCCGACTGGGCGCGCTACGCGCGGCCGGCATCAGGGTCTGTATTGACGATTTCGGAGCCGGCTCGGCCTCCTATGACTACCTGCGCGGCCTCTCGGTCGACACGGTCAAGATCGATGGACGGTTCGTGGAGGGGATCCAGACCGACTCTCGCGCCCGGACGATGATCGGCCATCTGGTCGACCTCTGTCGCTCGATGAAGGTCGAAACCATCGCCGAGATGATCGAGACCGAGGACGTGGCGGACATCCTGCGCGATCTCGGCGTGAATCAGGGGCAAGGTTGGCTGTTCGGCAAGGCCGAAGCCGAACCGCGCACCGTGCTGGCCTATGGCGAGCCGGCCGCCGCCGTCCGACGCGTGGGCGCCGTTTTCGGCTGGGGCTGACGGAACGCCGCGAAGCGTGACAGGTCAGGCCGCCGGCATCCGGAGGTCGCCTTGGTCCGCCCCATCCTCGCCGCAACCGTCCTGATCCGGCCATCGATTCCAGGTGCTTGCCGACGATTGCACGCTCCGGACGACCGAAATCGCCGAACGGATCTGCCCGACGTAGACGACCGCTACATCGGGGGTGTCGAGGACATCCCCTGCGTCGTCCCCCTGAACACCCGCGCCGCGCTGCTGGATTGACAGCATCTGGCGGCAGCGCCTTGATGTTCCCATATTGTTCTTGCTGATATCCCCGGATCAGTTCCCATATAGCGTTGTCGCTCCGGACCTCGTCCGGTCTCCCGCGTTCCCGGCCCCCGTTTCCTGGCAGCATGACCGAAAAGCACAACTTCATCCGCGTGCGCGGCGCCCGCGAGCACAATCTCAAGGGTGTGGATGTCGACATCCCGCGCGAGAAGCTGGTCGTCATGACCGGCCTGTCGGGGTCGGGCAAATCCTCACTCGCCTTCGACACCATCTATGCCGAGGGCCAGCGCCGCTATGTCGAGTCGCTCAGCGCCTATGCGCGCCAGTTCCTGGAGCTGATGGGCAAGCCGGACGTCGACCTGATCGAGGGCCTGTCGCCGGCCATCTCGATCGAACAGAAGACGACGTCGAAGAACCCGCGCTCGACCGTCGGCACGGTGACCGAGATCCACGACTATATGCGTCTGCTGTGGGCGCGCGTCGGCGTGCCCTACTCGCCTGCGACCGGCCTGCCGATCGAAAGCCAGACCATCTCCATGATGGTCGACAAACTGGGCGCCCTGCCAGAGGGCGAGCGCCTGCTGCTGCTGGCCCCGGTCATCAGGGGTCGCAAGGGCGAATACAAGAAGGAGATGGCCGAGTGGCAGCGCTCGGGTTTCCAGCGTCTGAAGATCGACGGGGCCTTCTACGCCATCGAGGACGCGCCGACGCTCGACAAGAAATTCAAGCACGACATCGACATCGTCGTGGACCGGATCGTCACCAAGGCGGGTCTTGAGGCGCGCTACGCCGACAGCCTGCAGACCGCGCTCGGTCTGGCCGACGGCATCGCCGTCGCGGAATGGGCCAATGCCGAGGAAGGCCAGGAACCGCGCCGGATCACCTTCTCCGAGAAGTTCGCCTGCCCCGTCTCCGGCTTCACCATCGCCGAGATCGAGCCGCGGCTGTTCTCGTTCAACAATCCGTTTGGCGCCTGTCCGGTCTGCGACGGCCTGGGGGTCAAGCTGGCCTTCGACGCCGACCTGGTCATCCCGGACCGCGACAAGACCCTGCACAAGGGCGCGGTAGCCCCGTGGTCGCGCGGCCCCTCGCCGCTCTACACCCAGACCCTGCAGGCGCTTGCGCTCCACTACGGCTTCTCGATGGACAAGCCGTGGCGCGAGCTGCCCGAGAAGGCCCAGTCCGTCATCCTGAACGGCACGGGCTCGGAGAAGATCAAGTTCGTCTATGACGACAACGCCCGGAAATACGAGGTCTCCAAACCGTTCGAGGGGGTCGTGCCCAACCTCGACCGCCGCTGGCGCGAGACCGACAGCGCATGGGTCCGCGAGGAACTGGGCCGGTTCCAGTCAGAAACGCCGTGCGACGCCTGCGGCGGCAAGCGGCTGAAGCCCGAGGCCCTGGCGGTGAAGATCGCCGGCAACGACATCGCCGAGATCTCCATGCTGTCGATCAGGAAGGCCTACGACTGGGTCAGCGCCCTGCCCGACCAGCTGACCGACAAGCAGATGGAGATCGGCCGCCGCATCCTTAAGGAGATCAGCGACCGGCTGCGCTTCCTGAACAATGTCGGCCTCGACTATCTCAGCCTGTCGCGGTCGTCCGGCACCCTGTCCGGCGGCGAGAGCCAGCGCATCCGCCTGGCCTCCCAGATCGGCTCGGGCCTGACCGGCGTGCTCTATGTACTGGATGAGCCGTCGATCGGCCTGCACCAGCGCGACAACAGCCGGTTGCTGGAGTCCCTCCGGGGTCTGCGCGATCTCGGCAACTCCGTCCTCGTCGTCGAACACGACGAGGAGGCGATCATGACCGCCGACTATGTCATCGACATGGGGCCGGCCGCCGGCGTCCACGGCGGCGAGATCTGCGCCGAGGGCACGCCCGAAGAGGTCATGGCCAATCCGAAGTCCCTGACCGGCAAATACCTGACCGGCGAGCGTGAGATCGAACTGCCGCCGGAAGGCCGCCGTCCGATCGACCGCAAGAAGATGCTCAGGATCTCGGGCGCGACCGGCAACAATCTGAAGGCGGTCACGGGCGAAATCCCCGTCGGCCTGTTCACCTGCGTCACCGGGGTGTCGGGGGGCGGCAAGTCGACCTTTACGATCGAGACCCTCTACAAGGCTGCCGCGCGCCGGCTTCACAACGCCTCCGACGCCCCGGCCCCCTTCGATCGGATCGAGGGGCTGGAGCATTTCGACAAGGTCATCGACATCGACCAGTCGCCCATCGGCCGCACCCCGCGCTCCAACCCGGCCACCTATACCGGCGCCTTCGGGCCCATCCGCGACTGGTACGCGGGCCTGCCGGAATCCAAGGCGCGCGGCTATGGGCCCGGGCGGTTCAGCTTCAACGTCAAGGGCGGGCGCTGCGAGGCCTGTCAGGGCGATGGCCTGATCAAGATCGAGATGCATTTCCTGCCCGACGTCTATGTCACCTGCGACGTCTGCAAGGGCAAGCGATACAACCGCGAGACGCTGGAGATCGTCTTCAAGGGCAAGAGCATATCCGACGTGCTGGACATGACGGTCGAGGAGGCCGGCCACTTCTTCAAGGCCGTGCCGCCGATCCGCGACAAGATGCTGACCCTGTCACGAGTCGGCCTCGACTACGTCAAGGTCGGCCAGTCTGCGACGACCCTGTCGGGGGGCGAGGCCCAACGGGTCAAGCTGTCCAAGGAGCTGTCGAAACGGGCGACCGGCAAGACCCTCTACATCCTCGATGAGCCCACCACAGGCCTGCATTTCGAGGACATCCGCAAACTGCTGGAGGTGCTGCAGGAACTGGTCGAGGCCGGCAACACGATCGTGGTGATCGAACACAATCTCGATGTCATCAAGATCGCCGACTATCTGCTGGACTTCGGCCCCGAGGGCGGCGACGGCGGCGGCGAGATCGTCGCGGTGGGCACCCCCGAACAGGTCGCGGCGAACGAGGCGAGCTGGACCGGCAAATACCTCAAGGAGGTGCTGGACCGGCACGAGACCCGCCGCAAGGCGCGGGTCGCCGCACTCACCGCAGAAGCCCCGGTGAAGAAGGCCCGAGCCAGGGCCGGCGCCTGAGGATCAGGTCGCGGGCGCCTCGGCGCGCGCGACCGGTTCCGGCGTTGCGTGGCCCTTGAACGGTCCACGCAGGACGACCCAGACGCTGGCCCCCAGCAGGATGGCGGTCGTCACCACGCTGGCTTCGGGTCCGAAGGTCGCGCCGGTCAGCCACCAGGGCGCGCCCGCCGTGGTCGTCAGGTCGACGAACAGGGGGGTGACGTCGATGACGTGTCCCGATACCTCCAGGCCGAAACCCAGACCCAGCAGCCAGTTCCAGGCCGCATGCCAGCCGCACACGCCCCACAGCGAGCCCTCACGCGCCGCATAGAGGCCGATGAAGGTGCCGAACAGGACGATGTTCACGACGCCCAGCGCCAGCTCCGGCGTCGGGTCCGTGTTGCCGGCATGGGCCAGGCCGAACAGGACGGCGTTGACGATCAGGGCGATGACCAGGCCGTGGCGCGAGGCGATCAGCTGCATCAGCCATCCCCGGAACACGATCTCCTCGGCCGAGCCCTGGACGATAAAACCCAGCAACAGGGCGCCGATGGGCAGGAGCGCCGCGACCGCGCCGGCCTTGGCGAACACGCCGCCGCTTTCGATGCGATAGCCGCCGACAACCCAGATCAGGCCGATCGTCACCAGCAGGAAACCCAACCCGATCGCATAGCCGCGCAGGAAGCGCTTCAGGCCATGCTGGTTGAAGCCGATGGTCGACAGCGGCCGCCGCTCGAACAAGACGACCCAGGCGATCAGCAGCGCCGCCGTCAGGCCGAAAAAGACGACCAGCTGATAGAGCTCGCTGGTCCACCCCATCCGGGAATTCAGCCCCGTGAGCTTGGCGATCAGGACCGCGATCAGCGGCCCGCCAATCAGGAAGACTGCGGCGAGAACCACCGCGGCCACGCTCCATGTGCGTCGATGACGCGCCAGCCTCGGCGCGTAGAGTTCAATTCCGGCCATCTGGGGTCCCCCGCCCTGTTTCCATGACGCTATCCGCCCGGTCGCACCGCGCCAAGTTACCCTTGCGACAGAAAGCCTAGTCCTGCGGCAGACCCTTCAGGTCGCGATAGGCGGCCGAAAACGGCGCATAGACCACCGCGATCTGGAGCGCTGAGAAGATGGCGTTGACCACGCCCCAGCCGATCAGGCCGGCTCCGGCGGCCTGCAGGATCTGCGCCGTCGACTGGCCGTCCATCGTCGCCAGTTGCTGGATTCCGCCGGTCGCCAGCGTGATGGGCAGGGCGATGATCGTGCCCAGCAGGGTGACGAGGATCGACATGATGAAGGCGATGACCGCCATGCCCAGCAGCGGCAAGGCGTGGCCCTTGGTCATGGCGAAGGATGCGAACGGCGCGATCCGCTTTTCGGCCACGGTCAGAGGGATGGCCATGCTGAGGCGGATCGCCAGCCAGAAGAGGACAACGCAGGCGCCGAGGCCGACCAGGACCCCGACGAGGATGCCAACGCCTGCATTGGCCTGCGCGGCCAGTCCGGCCAGCACTCCCACGACCCCGAACAGAACGATGGAAACAGCGAAGAAGACGATGCCCAGAATCACCGAGACAGCGAGTACCCGCAACTCATCGCCACCGAGGCGCACGTAGCCGAAGCCCTTCTCGGCGGGAAACAGGACCGCGCGCGCGACGGCGGCGTTCAGCACGGCGCCGATCACGAGCCCAAGCGGCAGGGCGAGGGCCATGAAGCCCAGATAGGTCTGGCCCAGGGCTTCCAGCTCCTGCGCGCTGGGCTGCGCGCCCTCCAGGCTCTCTGTCGTCGCCATCAGGGTCGCCAGCGAGCCGCCGAACAACCCGAAGAAGGCGGCGAAGAAGATCAGATAGGCCAGACTCCAGAACACAATCGCCAGCGGATGGCGGCGCACCACGCGAAAGCCTTCGAAGGCTGCCTCGGTCGCTGAAAAGGTCATCGATTCCCTCCGTGAATCCCTATTGGGATGGTTGTAGCGTATCGACGGGCGGCGCGTCTTCGACGATCGCGGCCGGCGCGGGAATGCCGTCCAGAAGTTGGCGAGCAGCCACCACGCCGGGGGCGGCATACAGGGCCATCACCCAGCCGAACCCGAGCGACATCGGAATCACGGTCCCCAGCGCCGGTAGCAGCATCGGCCGCAGCAAAGGCTCCAGGTCCGCGACGCTGTCGATATCATGCGGCCAGACCAGGCCCTGACCGAAGAACCCGGCCGCCAGGATCGCGCCGACCGCGGCGTAGATCAGGATCGTGCTGATCATGTAGATGATCCAGATCACCAGGTTCAGGCCCAGCAGCTTCCACATCTGGCCCCGCGCGATTGCCCAGCCTTCGGTGAAGGCGAACCGCTTCAGGATCAGGCTGGCCGGCGCGATCAGCGACACCCTCAACCACCCCCAGACCGACAGTGCGAAGACCAGCAGGCCATAGGCGATGAGCACGCCGATAGTTGTGGCATGGCCCTGGCTCCACAGCGCCAGGCCGATGCCGACCCCGATCAGAACCATGACGATCAGGACGATGTACCAGATGAAGAAGACCGCAATCATCGTCACGGCGACCCGGACCTCGTCCATGCCCAGTCGCAGGAACAGGAAAGGATCGCCACGGCCGGGCGAGAGGGTCGCGCGGGCCGCCGCCGTCCAGGTCAGCAGCATGACCAGGTACATGGCTACGTTCATGCCGTTGACCGTCGCCTGCAGCCGGATCGTCTCCGTCAGATAGGTGTCGAACGCCGCCTCTCTGTCCGGAGCGACGATCATCGAGCCCAGGGCGGGGATCATCAGGCTGTAAAAGGCCGCGATCAGCGCCGCCATTATCAGGCCCCAGACGAACAGGCTCAGCGGCCGCCGGCGCAGCAGCACAAACGGAGCGCCGACGGCGTCGTTGAAGGAAAAACCCGGCTTCATCGCGTCGTCTCCATCATTTCGGTTCGTCGGGGGACCAGTATTCCAACTGTCGATAGGCCGCGCCGAGGAAGCCGATCGTCAGCGGCAGTTGCAGCCCCACCAGGCCCACGACCCAGGCGACCTGACCCGCCACGCCGGTCAGCATCCCGGTCCCGATCAGCGTCAGCAGCACGATCTTGGGCAGGGCCGTCGCGATCAGTCCCGCCAGCAGCGGCCAGAAACTGCCGTAGGCGATGCCCATCGAGTTCAGCGATACCATCTGGCGTCGTCCCAGGGTGGCGGGCACGAACAACGACAGCCGCACGAGGAGCAGCAGCGGAATGGCCACCGCCCCCGCAGCGAGCACCGCCAGCACGCCGAGCTTCCACGGCGCGCCCACGGCGGCCCAGTTCCGCGCCTGGATGGCCTGAACGTTCAACTCCGCCATACCGAAGATCGCCAGAACGACCAGCGTCAGGATCGCCACGATCATGGACAGGAACAGCAGACACAGCAGCAGGGCGCCGACCAGACGCGCCTCGGGCGGCTTCGCCTGCAGACCCAGCGGCCCCAGACCCAGCGCGCGCGCCTCGGTCACGTCGTCACGAATAGACAGGCGGGCCAACGCTCCGACCGCGACCAGGGCGGTTGCCCCTGCCGCCAGCGCCCATGCCCACCGCATCAAACCCTCGATAGGCCAGACGACAGGCAGCAACCAGAGCACCGCACACAGACCCAACGCCCCGGCCGCACCCGACCACAGCCGAGGCAGAGCGCGCACCGTCGTCCCCAGCGCGGCCTGAAGGTTCAGGCGCCGGCCTCCGACATCCTTGTTGCTCATCAAGCCCCCTCGCCGAGCGTTCGGCCGATCATAGCGGGCGATACCACACGCCGACCAGACGCCTGCTGACGAACACCATTCCCGTGTCTAAGAAGCCGCATGACTGACCTCTCCCCTATCCACGTGATCGGCGGCGGCCTCGCCGGATCCGAAGCCGCCTGGCAGATCGCCTCGGCCGGCGTCCCCGTCGTCCTGCACGAGATGCGCGGCGTGCCGGGCATCAAGACCGACGCCCACCATACCGACGGTCTGGCCGAACTGGTCTGCTCCAACTCCTTCCGCTCCGACGACTGGGAGCACAATGCCGTGGGCCTGCTGCACGCCGAGATGCGGGCGCTCGGTTCGATCATCATGTCCTGCGGCGATGCGCATCAGGTACCCGCCGGCGGCGCCCTGGCCGTCGACCGCGACGGATTCTCCCATGCCGTGACCGCCAAACTGGAGGCCCATCCGCTGGTCACGATCCAGCGCGAGGAGATCGCCGGCCTGCCGCCCGAAGAGTGGGACAGCGTCATCGTCGCCACCGGCCCCCTGACCTCCCCGGCCCTGGCCGAGGCCATCCTGAAACTGACCGGCGAGGAGAGCCTGAGCTTCTTCGACGCCATCGCCCCCATCGTCCACGCGGAGTCGATCGACTTCGACATCGCCTGGCGTCAGTCGCGCTACGACAAGGAGGGTCCGGGCGGAGACGCTGCCGCCTACGTGAACTGCCCGATGAACAAGCAACAGTATGACGCCTTCGTCGACGCCCTGATCGACGGCCCCAAGGCCGAGTTCAAGGAATGGGAGAACGTCCCCTATTTCGACGGCTGCCTGCCCATCGAGGTCATGGCCGAACGCGGTCGCGAGACCCTGCGCCACGGCCCGATGAAGCCCGTCGGCCTGACCAATCCGCGCGATCCGCTGGTCAAGGCCCACGCCATCGTCCAGCTGCGTCAGGACAATGCACTGGGTACATTGTTCAACATCGTCGGCTTCCAGACCAAGCTGAAGCACGGCGCCCAGGCTGAGACCTTCCGCATGATCCCGGGCCTGCACAACGCCCAGTTCGCGCGGCTCGGCGGCCTGCACCGCAACACCTATCTGAACAGCCCGCAGTTGCTGGACCGCCAATTGCGGATGAAGTCGATGCCGCGCCTCCGCTTCGCCGGTCAGGTCACGGGCGTGGAAGGCTATGTCGAAAGCGCGGCCACCGGTCTGCTCGCCGGCCGTCTCGCCGCCGCCGAGCGGCTCGGCAAGCCGCTGGAAGCGCCGGAAGCCCACACCGCCATCGGCGCCCTGGTCGAACACATTACCGGCGGCCATCTGGCGGGCTCGAAGTTCCAGCCGATGAATATCAACTATGGACTTTTGCCCCCGCTCGAGGCGCCCAAGGTTGACGAGGCCGGGGTCAAGATCCCGATGAAGGAACGCGGCCGGGCCAAGAAGCGGCTGATGAGCATCCGGGCCCTGCGCGCGCTGGAAGCCTGGCGGGACGCGGCCTGATCAATGCGGGATCCGGTCAAGGTCGCGATCCGACGCCGCATCAATGAGCTGTTCAACGACTATGAGCGCGGCGAGCGGCCGGCCCTGCGCCGCGCTGACGCCCTGTTCCCGACCGACGCCGTGGCCTGGCGGGTCAATGGCGACATCGTCACCATGATGATCGGCGGGGTGTCGGGCCTGCTGCTGCAGATGCTGCATCCGGCGGTGCTGGCGGGCGTCTGGGATCACTCCGACTTCCGCGCCGACATGCACGGCCGCCTGCGGCGGACGGCCAAGTTCATCGCCGTCACCACCTTTGACCATGCCTCGGCCGGTCAGGCGGCCATCGACCGGGTCAAGGGCATCCATCGCAAGCTCGGCGGGACCCTGCCCGACGGAACGCCCTATCGCGTCGACGACCCGGCCCTGCTGGCCTGGGTCCATGTGACGGAGATCAAGAGCTTCCTCGACGCCTGGATCCGCTATCAGCATCCGCAGATGTCGATGGCGGATCAGGACGCCTATTTCGACGAGATGGCCCGCATAGGGCTGGGCCTCGGTGCCGACCCCGTGCCCCGCAATCGCGCAGAGGCGGAGGCCCTGATCCAGTCGATACGGCCGCAGTTGCAGGCCGACGCCCGCACGCGCGAGGTCGCCGCCCTCGTCATGGGCCAGAGGATCGGCGGCCCGGCCGAGGGCGTCGCTGCCGGTCTGGTCATGGCCGCCGGCGCGGACCTGTTGCCGGACTGGGCGCGCGCCATGCACGGACTCCCGGCGGCGCTACCCGCCCAGCGATTCGGCGCACGCTCCCTGGCCCGCACCCTGGCCTGGGTCTATCAGGGCTCGCCCAACCGCGAGATCTGGCCCGATCAGGTCCACGTCTGGCCCGAGTAGCTAGGCCAGCCAGAACCAGACGCACAGGGCGAACTGCGCCGCGGTCGCCAGCACAAGGCCCGCGACCAGCATCAGCTCGACCCGATCCGGCCGCCGAACGGGCGCGCTCCTGGAGGGAGACGGGGCTTTGGACACGGCGGGAAAGGGGTGAACGCTCAACGACTCGGCTCCGGCGACCCCCCGACAGTACACGATTCGGATCACCACTTGAGCGGGGCGCAGCGGACGTCGATCTCTACCTCTACGTGCTTGGCGTCCGCTTCTATTGCAGTCGCGCCCGCCTCAGGTCCTGAAGATTGGCCGAGCCGGTGCAGAAACACGTGGTGCGCAACTGGCGGATGACGATCTGGAAATGCTCGACCACCGCCTCGGTCGAGAGGGTCGCGGCCTTGAGCACGCCGGCCGCCTGACCGACGATGTCGGCGCCCAGCCGGATGGCCCTGGCCGCATCGACGCCGTCGCGGACCCCGCCCGATCCGATCAGGACCATGTCCGGACAGGCCGCCCGCGCCTGGGCGATCGCCACGGCGGTTGGAATGCCCCAGTCGGCGAAGGCCAGCGCATGCGCCTTGTCGGCCGGATGGGCCGCCCTCTCACCCTCGATCAGCCCCCAGTTCGCCCCGCCCGCTCCGGCCACATCGAGCCCGGCCACGCCCATCTCCGCCAGACGTCGCGCCGTCGCCGCCGACAGACCGGCGCCCGTCTCCTTGACGACGACCGGCGCGTCCAACCGTCGCACCAGCGCCTCAAGCGCCGCGCCGACGCCCCACCAATCACGGTCGCCCTCGGGCTGACAGGCTTCCTGCAGCGGGTTCAGATGGACGATCAGGGCGTCGGCCCCGATCATGTCGACGACCCGCCGCGCCTCCTCGAGGCCGAAGCCCCGCGTCAGCTGGGCCGCGCCGATATTGGCCAGGATCGGCATGTCCGGCGCCCGCCGGCGCAGAGACTGGTCCAGACCGCTCGCCCCGCCCTCAAGCGCGGCCCGCTGGGAGCCCACCGCCAGGGCGATACCCAGCGCCTGCGCCGCCTCGGCCAGATGAGCGTTGATCGTCTCGGCCCGGGCGGGTCCGCCGGTCATCGAACTGATCAGCAGCGGCGCCTTCAGTCGTCGGCCGAGGAAGTCAGCGCCGAGGTCGATCTTGGCGTGATCCAGATCCGGCAGGGCCTCATGCACGAAGCGGATCGCATCGAACCCGGCGTCGTGCGCATGCCGGCCGCCGCCCGCCAGAACGACGTCCAGATGCTGGTCCTTGCGGTCGCGGATCACGTCGTCGGCCATGCAAGACTGCTTAGCGGCATGACGCCACGGTTGGAACAGCGGCCGCGCAGGCGTATCCTGCCGCCCATGCTTCCCGTGTGGTTCACCCTGCTGACCCTGGCCGTCTTCTTCCTCATGGAGGGCGTCGCCTGGTGGACGCATCGCTATGTCATGCACGGGCCCCTGGGATGGGGGTGGCACCGCGATCACCACGAGCCCCACGACAAGACGTTCGAGACCAACGACATCTATGGCGTCGTCGGCGCGATCGTGGGGACGGGCCTGTTCGTCATCGCCTGGCTGACGGGTCTGTGGTGGGTGCGGGCCATAGCGCTGGGGGTGACCCTGTACGGCGCCGTCTACGCCTTCGTGCACGACGGACTGGTGCATCAGCGCTGGCCGTTTCACTGGATGCCCAAGAACGGCTACGCCCGCCGTCTGGTCCAGGCGCACAAACTGCATCACGCGGTCCAGACGCGGGAAGGCGCCGTGTCGTTCGGCTTCGTCTTCGCCCCTGACCCGCACCGCCTCAGCGCCGTCCTGAAGGCCCGCCGCACCGAACGCGCCGCCCAGGCCCCGGAGTGACAGCCTGCCGCCAGAGCGCGATCGGCCTGGGCCTCGCCGCCCTGATCGTCGGCGGCTGGGCGACGCTGCATGTCTGGGGCGTCTTCTTCCAGCCCTTGACCTGGCCGGCGGTCGCGGTCGTACCGCTGATCATCCTGACCCAGAGCTGGCTCGGCGCCGGCATGTTCATCGTCGCCCACGACGCGATGCACGGCTCGCTGGCGCCCGGCCGTCCGCGCGTGAACGCCGTGGTGGGGCAGATCTGCGTCGGGGCCTATGCCGCCTTCTCCTACCGCAAGCTCAACGGCAGCCACCATCAGCATCACCGGACGCCCGGCCAGGCCGAGGACCCGGACTTCCACGCCGCGCGACCCGAAGCCTTCGCGCCCTGGTTCTACAGCTTCTTCATGCGCTATTTCGGCGGGCGGGAGTTCGCCATCGTGACGGCTGTGCTGATCGCCTATCTGCTGATCGGCGCCCATGTCGCCAATATGATCCTGTTCTGGGCGCTACCGGCGATCCTGAGCGCCTTGCAGCTGTTCGTCTTCGGCACCTGGTTGCCGCATCGACACGACCAGGGTGCCGAGGCCTTCGCCGACCATCACAACGCCCGGACGATTCCGATGCCGTGGATCGCATCACTGCTGACCTGTTTCCACTTCGGCATGCACCACGAGCACCATCTCTCACCGGGGACGCCGTGGTGGCGGTTGCCGGACGTCCGGCGCGAAACAGTCAGACCCGGGTCCACAACCCCGGTCTAGGCGGCGGCGCCTTCCCGCGATCGAGGACCTGGGTCCAGATTGCGATCATCGCCCCCCGCCCGAACAGCCACAGCTTCATCGCCCGGCCGACCGACACCCGCTTGACCCACACCCCCGGCCCGCGTCGACGCACCTTGCGGCCGATCTCGCGATAGATGCCGCGCGCGGCCGCGATCGCCATCGAGGATCGGAACGGCAGGCCCCGCAATCCGTCCCGCGCGCTATCGTAATAGGGCTCGGCCGCCGCCAGAAGACGTTGGGTCACGGCATGCACCACCGCCCGGTTCGCCGGGTCAGCCACGGCCTGGGCCGTCGGTTCCAGCCCCGCCTCGACCAGCCAGTCCGACGGCATGTAAACGCGGCCGTCCTCGGCGTCCTCGATCACGTCGCGCGAGATATTGGTCAGCTGGAAGGCCAGACCCAGATCCTGGGCCCGGCGCAGGACCTCGGCATCGGTTACTCCCATCACGCGGGCCATCATGACCCCGACGACCCCGGCGACATGCCAGCAATAGGCCATGACGTCTTCGAGCGTCCGATAGTCCCGATGCTCCACGTCCATGGCGAAGCCGTCGATCAGATCCATCGCCCAGCGCTCCGGCAGGCGATGGCGGATGGCGACGCGCTGGAAGGCGGCAAAGGTCGGGTCAGGCATGGATTCGCCGGTCATGGCGCGCCGGGTCATGTCGTAGAGGCGGGCCAGACGTCGCTGCTGCTCCTCGACCGACAATTCCTCGTGGCCGAAGCCGTGGTCCTGTCCGTCGATCTCGTCGTCACAGGCCCGGCACCAGGCGTAGAGCAACCACGCGTCCTCGCGCACGGCCGGCTCGAACAGCCGCGAGGCGGAGCGGAAGCTCCTGGACCCTTTGGTGATCGAGGCCTTGGAGGCGGCGAGGACGGCGTCGGTCATTGGCTCTGCGCGGCCTGTTCCAGCATCAGCCCCGCCGTGGCCTTGGCCGAGCCGACCACGCCGGGGATGCCCGCCCCGGGATGGGTGCCAGCCCCGACAACATACAGGTTCGAGATGACATCGTCGCGATTGTGCGGCCGGAACCAGGCGCTCTGCGTCAGAATGGGCTCGAGCGAGAAGGCCGAGCCCAGGTGGGCGTTGAGGTCTTCCCTGAAATCGGCAGGCGTCCAGATGCGCGTCGTGACCAGATCGCGGCGCAGGTTCGGGATGTACCGTTCCTCCAGGTAGTCGATGATCTTCTCGCGATACTCCGGCCCCCTGGTCTCCCAATCGATGTCGGCGGCGCCGAGGTGCGGGACGGGCGACAAGACGTAGTGGCTGCTCATCCCCTCGGGCGCCATCGACGGGTCGGTGGCGCAGGGCGCGTGCAGATAAAGGGAAAAGTCCTCGGGCAGGGTCGGGCCGGAGAAGATTTCCGAGATCAGTTCGCGATAGCGCGGACCGAAGCAGATCGTGTGATGCGCCAGCTGCGGCTGGGGCTTTGACGTGCCGAAGTGCAGCACGAACAGCGACATCGAGAACCGCTTGGATTTCAGCGATTTTGCTTTCGCCTTTCCGCGCGGGGTCCGGCCCAGAAGCTTGTCGTAGGTGTGGACGACGTCGGCGTTCGACGCGACCATGTCGGCAGGGATCGTCTCGCCGGTGTCGAGGGTCACGCCGGTCGCCCGGTCGCCTTCGGTCTCGATGCGCTCGACGGAGGTGTTCAGGCGGACGGTCCCGCCCAGATCCTCGAACCCCTTCACCAGCCCGGCGATCAGGGCCCCGGTGCCGCCACGTGCGAACCAGACGCCGCCGCGCCGCTCCAGGGCGTGGATCAGGGCATAGACGGAACTGGTCTTGAACGGATCGCCGCCGACCAGCAGCGTATGGAAGCTGAAGGCCTGCTGCAGATGCGGGTCCTCGATGTAGCGGGCGACCATGGCGTGGACGCTGTTCCAGCTTTCCAGCCGGGCCAGCTCCGGCGCCGCCTTGATCATCGACCAGAAGGACTGGAAAGGCACCGCGCCAAGTTTGAGGTATCCCTCCTGGTACAGCTCCTCGGAATAGGCGTGGAACCGGTTGTATCCCTCGACATCGGCCGGATTGAAGGCCGCGATCTGGCGCTCCATCGCGGCCTGGTCGTCGTTGTAATCGAACGACGCCCCGTCCTCCCAGCAAAGCCGATAGAAGGGATCGACCGGCAGAAGTTCGGCATAGTCGGACAGTGACCGGCCCGTGCCTTCGAACAGGTCGGTCAGACAGTCGGGGTCGGTGATGACCGTGGGGCCCGCGTCGAAGGTGAAGCCCTGTTCCTTCCAGACGTAGGCGCGGCCGCCGGGCTTGTCGCGCTTCTCGATCAGGGTAGTCCGCACGCCCGCGCGCTGGAGGCGAATGGCCAGGGCGATGCCTCCGAAGCCGGCGCCGATCACTACCGCGCGCTTGGCCGTCACGTCTCTCATTCCGCTTTTCCTCGCCCGGATTCCCGGAGTTGCCTCAGCGCCCGACCGACGGGCACGGGGGGTTTTCCTGCCAGGATGCGGACCTTGTCCAGCGCCGTACTGGCACCTGCGTAGAAACGCCTCACCAGGGGTTCCGGCAAGCCGTAGAAGCGTCGCAGCACCTTCCACCGCTCCCTCGGCTCCGCCGCCCGGAACAACATTCTGTCGAGCAGCCGATAATGGGCGCGCCTGGCCCAGAGCGATTTCGAATATCCCTCAATCAGTGTCCGCAGAGCCGCCGAGGACAGGTCGTCGGCCTCCGCCACCAGTCGCGCCACGGCGACCGCATCCGGCAGGGAGTATCCCGTTGTCGGGTGGAACAGCGCTCCGGCCAGACCCGCGCGCGCCACCGGTGGTCCCTCGGCCCAGAAGGCGTCAATGTCGCCGTCCAGCGCGATGGGCAGGACGCCCTCCTCCTCGCCGACCACGGCCTCGACGCTCCAGCCACGCGAGCAGATGTAGGCGTCGATTCGCCGGTTCAGCAGCGCCCGGTCCAGCATCGGCCCATCGACATAATAGGTGTCCTCGACCAGCACCGTCCGCTCATCGAACGGCAGAAGATAGACGAACCGGTAGGCGTCGCCCTGACCCACCGTGGCGTCCATGATCGTCGGACGTGTCAGGCCGTGCGGCTGGGTCAGCCTTACCGTCCGGCCGACGAACAGCTGCCAGCCCAGGTCCAGATGCGGCGTCGGCGCAGGGCCCCGCGCGTCGATCACCCCGGCCGCCCCCAGCACCCGTCCGTCTGACAAGGTCACGCCGTCTGGTCGGACCTCGACCGCCCTGCCCTTGACGAGGCGGTCACCCAGCAGCGGCGCGACGGTCGCGTGCAGCCGATCGGACGTCAGGCTGTTGTACGGCGTCTGCAGCACCCGGCTCAGCCCCGGAAAAAAGACCTCATACCCGTCCGGCCAGCGGTGCGGCGTCGCGGGCTCCAGCCAGGCGCGATCCCTGGCCGGAATGTCGCCATCGAAGAAGGACCAGGTGTGCTCGCCACCCAGCCGCCCGTCCCGTTCGATCACCGCGACGCGCAAGTCCGGCCGGTCGAGCGCCAGTCGCCAGGCGATCAGGCTGGAGGCCAGACCGCCGCCGACAAGGATCAGATCATGCTCGAGCGCAGCCATGTCCGATCCTTAAACGAAAGAGGCCCCGACGCGAACGCATCGAGGCCTCCCTGAAGATGCAGTCTCTGCGTAATCCGCAGAAATCTGCGTCGCCATCGTCACCGAAATCGCCGGCTGACAGCTGGCTGCGTAGTCGAAGTCGCCGCCAACTCACCGATTGGCGGCGAACGGCAATCGACTACTCCTTGGGTTCAATCGTCAGCGCGTAGGCGCCCGACTGGCCCGAGGAGAAGCTGCGGGCGCGGATGACGTAATCGCCCTCTTCCTCGACCGCCCAGTCGACCTTGGCATGCGTGTCCGACAGGCTGTCGTCGTCCGAGACCACTGAGGTGAAGACGCCGGCCTCATCCTCGCGACCGATATCGATGAAGGCGTCGAACTCGTTGGAAACCATGGTCAAACGCAGCTTGTCGCCGGCCTTCACCGAGATCTTGTAGGCATCATAGAAGCTGCCGTCCTCGGCCAGGGCGTCGTCCTCACCCAGCGTGCCGCGCGCCGTGGCGCCGACGAGGATGCTGCCCGGCAGGGGCTGCGGACCGCGATCCAGCAGCTCCAAGGAATACAGACCGTCGGCGTCCGCATAGAGCGGCGAGGCGCGAACGATGAACTCCCCGTCGGACGGCAGGATGTAGTTCAGGCGCGAGTCCGTGCCTTCGCCCAGACCGTCGTCATCCGAGGCCAAGGCGTAGAAGTCGCCCTCCGGGCTGCCGACCTGAAGGTAGGTGTCGAAGTCGCCCGAGCGCATGATCAGCTGGATGCGGTTTCCGGCCGTTCCACTGAAGGTATAGGCGTCGAAACCGCGGCTCTCGTCGTCGCGCGGATCTTCGGCGACGATCTCGCCCTGCACCGTCGCGCCCCAGGACAAGGCGACCGGCGCCGGCAGCGGCGGCGCCTCCTCGAACGTCAGGGTGTAGGCGCCTTCGCCTTCACCGGTGAAGGCGCGGGCCTCGATCGTGTACTGGCCGTCGGACGGGATGGTGTAGGTCAGGCGGGAGTTGGTGCCCTCGCCCGCGCCGTCGTCGTCCGAATCCAGCGCATAACGACCGCCGGCTTCGTCAGAATTCTCAGAGAACAGTTCGAGATAGGTGTCGAACGCGTCCGAGTTCATGGTCGCGACGATCCGCTGGCCCGTCGTTCCGGTGAAGGCGTAGGCGTCGGCGCGCGTGCCGAAGGCGTTGCCGCCGTCGCCGGCGGCCAGCGAAGCCTCGACCGTCTCGCCGACGGCGATCGGACGCGCCACCAGCGGCGGCGGGGCCTCGGCCAGGGCCAGTTCGTAGTCGCCGTCGGCCGAACCATCCAGGGGCGCGGCGCGGATCACGTACTCGCCGTTCGAGGGGGCGGTGAAGATCAGATAGGAGTTCAGGCCGCCGGCGCCGGAGTCGTCGTTCTGGGCCAGTTCCTCAAACGCACCGCCGCGGCCCATGCGACCCACACGCACGATCGGATCGAAGTCATCGCTCTCGAGCGTGATGGCGAACCGCTCGCCCTGACGCGCCCGGAAGCTGTAGCCGTTGTAGGTGTACTCCCCGTACTGCCCGTCCTCTTCGCTCGGGCTGCGGTCGCTGATCGCGCCGTCGACGTCGTCGCCCAGTCGGATGGTGGTCGGGCGCGGCGCCCGGGGCGCGGGCCCGCGATCAGTCACCTGGATGGTGTAGTCGCCACCTTCCAGACCGGCCAGGGTGCGGGCGCGGATGATGTAGGTTCCGTTGTCGGCCGAGAAGCGCAGACGCGAGTTCGTGCCCTCGCCCAGCCCGTCGTCGTCCATGGCGATCGCCTCGCCCGTATCCGAGCCCTCATAGGCTTCCAGATAGGTGTCGAAGGCGTCCGACCGCATCGTGACTTCCAGTCGCTGGCTGTCGCGCGCCTGGATCGACCAGGTGTCGTAAAGGTACTGGCCGAGCTCCTCGCTATCGACCTTGGTGTCCTCTGCAGTCAGCTGACCGTTGACCGTCTGGCCGACGCGCAGCGGCGCGGCGTCCTGGGCCGCGGCCTGGCCGGCGGCGAACAGCGCGATCACGCTGACGGTCATGATGAAGGTAGAGCGGCGCATTGGAAGTCCCCTGTTCTGTGGAGGGAACATAGACGCTGAACCGTGACGCCTGTAAATCGCCCGGACCTTATCGAATCCTGACGAAAGAGGGCCTCCCATGGCCGGACCCGACACGCGCGCGGCGATCATCGACGGCAAGGCCTTCGCCTCCGGTTTGGTGGAGCGGGTCGCCGCCGCCTCGGCGCGGCTGGAGGCGACCCACGGGCTCAAGCCGGGCCTGGCCGTGGTCATCGTCGGCGAGGACCCAGCCAGCCAGATCTACGTCCGCAACAAGGGCGAGACGACCACCCGCGCCGGGATGCGTTCGGATACCCACCGCCTGCCCGACAAGACCAGCCAGGCCGAACTGCTGGCCCTGGTCGGGACACTGAACGCTGACGCCGGCATCCACGGCATCCTGGTCCAGTTGCCTCTGCCCGCGCGGATCGATTCCTCGGCGGTGCTCGGCGCGATCGACCCGGACAAGGACGTGGATGGGTTCCATGTCGTCAACGCCGGGCGACTGGCGGTTGGACTGCCCGGTCTCGTGCCCTGCACCCCCCTGGGTTCGACCATGCTGCTGAAGCATCAGCTCGGCGACCTGTCGGGCCTGAACGCCGTCATCGTCGGGCGCTCGAACATCGTGGGCAAGCCGATGGCCCAGTTGCTGCTGGCCGAGAATTGCACCGTCACCATCGCCCACTCGCGCAGCCGCGACCTGCCGGCCCTTTGCCGCGCCGCCGACATCCTGGTCGCCGCCGTGGGCCGGCCGGAGATGATCCGGGGCGACTGGATCAAGCCAGGCGCGACCGTGATTGACGTCGGCATCAACCGCGTCCCCTCCGCTGACCCGGTCAAGGCGGCCGAGGGCAGGACACGAGTCGTCGGCGACGTCGCCTTTGCTGAGGCCGTCACGGTCGCCGGGGCGATCACGCCCGTCCCGGGAGGCGTTGGCCCGATGACCATCGCCTGCCTCCTGGCCAACACCTACAACGCCGCCTGCCGCGCGGCCGGGATCGAGCCGGAACGTCTGGACGCTTGAAGCGCCGTCACGAACCGCTGATAGTCCCGGAGTGATCTGCGGCGATCGGCCGTCGGATGGAGGGGTTCATGGCTCGCAGCGCATCTCGTCTCGTCGGTTCAGTCGCCATCCTTCTCGCCGCCCAGAGCGTGGCGGCCTGTGGCTACAACACCATCCCGACCAAGCAGGAGCGCGCCCAGGCGGCGTGGGCCGACGTCCAAAGCCAGTATCAGCGGCGCGCCGACCTGATTCCCAATCTTGTCGCCACCGTCCAGGGCTCAGCCATCCAGGAGCGCACGACCCTGACCCAGGTGATCGAGGCCCGCGCCCGGGCCACGGCGGTCCAGATCACGCCCGAGACTCTCAGCGATCCCGCCGCCTTCCAGGCCTTCCAGGCGGCACAGGGCCAGCTGACCAGCGCCCTGTCGCGCCTGCTGGTGACGGTCGAGGCCTATCCTCAGCTGCAGGCCAACCAGAACTTCCTGCAGCTCCAGTCGCAGCTCGAAGGAACCGAGAACCGCATCACCATCGCGCGGCGCGACTACAACGAGGCGGTTCGCGACTACAATACGAGTCTGCGCACCTTCCCGACCGTGATTTGGGCCAAGACCGCCTTCTCGGGCGAGGAGCCGATGCAGTTGTTTACCGCGACGACCGAGGCCCAGAGCGCGCCCCAGGTGCAGTTCAATCTCGACGGCCAGACACCGGTCGCGACGGGCGGCGCGGCCGCCGCCGTCGCCCCCGGTTCGACGCCGCCCGCCCGGTGAGCCCGATCAAGTCAGTTCGGCCGGCACACTCTCTTCTGGCCATCCTCATCGCGGGTCTGACGGTTCTGTTCGCGCTCGTCCCGCACGCCTTCGCGGCCGACCCGACCTTTCCCGCCCTGTCCGGTCGTGTCGTCGATCAGGCCCAACTGCTGACGCCCGACACAGAGGCTGCGATCACCGCCAAATTGACCCGGCTGGAGACGGACACGGGCGACCAGTTCGTCGTCGTCACCCTCGACAGCCTCCAGGACTATGAGATCGAGGACTACGGCTACCGCCTCGGGCGCGCCTGGGGCATCGGCAATGCGGAGAATGACAGCGGCGTGCTGCTGATCGTGGCCCCCAATGAACGCAAGGTCCGGCTGGAGGTCGGCTATGGCCTTGAGCCCGTTCTGACCGACGCCCTGTCCAACCAGATCATCCAGACCGACATCCTGCCGCCGTTCCGCGACGGCGGCTATGCCGGAGGTATCGAGGCCGGGGTAGACGCCGTCATTGCCCAGTTGCGCCTGGACCCCGCTGAGGCCGCCGCCCGCGCCGCCGCGGCCGCGCCCAGCGAGGCTGAAGCGCCGATCTTCCCAGGCATCGGCATAGCCCTGATTTTCATCCTTTTCTTCCTGAGCTTGCTGCGCGGCATCGGGAGGCGGGGACGCAAACGCGGCGCGCGGCGTAGCGGAATCGATCCGATCCTCGTCTGGGGAGCGGCCGAAATCCTGTCCAACGTCTCACGGGGGTCTTCGCGCAGCTCTTCGGGAAGTTCGGGGGGCAGCTTCGGCGGGTTCTCCGGCGGTGGCGGCAGCTTCGGCGGCGGGGGGGCCTCGGGCGGATGGTGATGCGACTGAACTCCGGCGAACACGCGCGCGTCGCGGGCGCCATCGCGGCGGCGGAGGCGCGCACCTCCGGCGAAATCTTCTGCGTCCTGGCGGGACGGGTCTCGAGCTACCGCGACATCAGCCTGGCCTGGGCGGCGGCGGCGGCCCTGCTCCTGCCGCTCATTCTGATCCCGTTCGGCTTCGAGTCCGCCTGGTTCCCGGGTCTGGCCGACAACTGGGAGGCCGGGCATCTGTCGGCCCTGAACCTGACCATCGGTCGGGCCATCGGGGTCTATGCGGTGGTCCAGGCCGCTGTGTTCCTGGCAGTCTATGTTCTGTTGCGGGTCCCCGCCCTGACCCGACTGACCACGCCGCGCGGGGTGCGCCGCGACCGGACGCGCCAGGCGGCCATGCATCAGTTCCTGGCCCACGGCCTGCATGTCACAGAGCACCGCACGGGCGTGCTCATCTTCGCCGCCATGGCCGATCGACAGGTCGAGGTCATCGCCGACAAGGGAATCCACTCGCGTGTCGATCAGGCGATCTGGGCCGACGCGGTCCAGGTTCTGACCGAGGGACTGCGCGACCGACGCGCTGCCGAAGGCTTTGAACGGGCCATCGCCCTGGTGGGCGGCGTCCTGGCCGAAAATTTCCCGCCCAGGCCGCGCAATCCGAACGAAGTCCCCGACCGGCTGGTCGAGATCTGACGCTGCGCGCGGTCTCGCTTTCGGCGGGGAATTGGCCTAGCCGGTGCCGCCATGCGGCTAGTCACCTATAACGTTCATCGCTGTGTCGGGGTCGACAAGCGACTGGATGTCGAGCGTATCGTCGGCGTGATCGCCGAGCTCGAACCCGACATCGTCTGCCTGCAGGAACTCGACGTCGGCCGCGCCCGCACCGGGGGGGTCGACCAAGCGCGCGCGATCGCCGACCGCCTGTCGATGGCCGTCCGCTTCCACGCCGCCATGCGGGTCGAGGCCGAGGAGTACGGCGATGCTATTCTGACGGGGCATCCGGAAACCCTGATGCACGTCGGCGCCCTCCCTACCGTGCGCGGCGTGCCGGGACTGGAGCCGCGCGGCGCCCTGTGGGTGCGCGTCAACATTGAGGGCGTCGACATCAACGTCCTGACCACCCACCTCGGGCTGGTCCCGCGCGAGCAGCGGCTCCAGGCGGCGGCCCTGGTCGGCAAGGACTGGCTCGGCCATCCGGACTGCAAAGGCCCGACGCTGCTGGCCGGCGACTTCAACGCCACCTCGATCACCCGCCCCTACCAGACGCTGGCGCGGAACCATGCCGACTGTCAGCGCCAGCTGGGTCTGCGTCCGACGATCAAGACCTTCCCGTCCGGCTTCCCCGCGATCCGCATCGACCACGTCTTCGTCAGCCAGGAGATCAGAATCACCGGCGTCCGCGCGCCCTTCTCGCCCCTGTCGCGGATGGCCTCGGACCATCTGCCCCTGGTGGTCGATTTCGAGATTCAGCCCGTCGGTTGAAGCCGCTGCGAGCGGTTGCGCCGCTTCCATGGCCGCCAGGCGTCCCGTGGTGAGGTCGGGTCCCCCAACTGGAACTCGGCGATGGTGCGCTGGATCATCGACGGCGGCGTCGCGCCCAACGGCGACATCCTGCCACTGCCGAACTTCTGGATCGCCTCGCCGGTCGAGCCGCAGACGGCTTCGGCCGCCCCGAATTCGTCCGCGGTCACGCCGATGAAGTGACCGATAGTCCGATGCCGAAAATGCCGGATAGCCTCGCGGCCCGCCTCATCCTCCGGCGCGATGGCGATATCGCACTCGGTGTCGAAACCTAGCGACCGGTTGTTCAGATTGGTCGAGCCGATCCGTAGCAAGACGTCGTCCACCACAGTCACCTTGGCGTGGACGATAATCCGCTCGCCGTTCTTCGTATTGGGGCTGAAGGCGAAGAAGCGGTTGTGCCGGTCAGCGCTTTCCAGCCGGAACAGGACTTCGGCCCTCGCCGTGTCCATGGTCATGCTGTCGAACCAGCTCGGGCTGCGTCCCGTCGAGACCAGCACGATCTCCGGCCCGTCCGGTTCGTCCAGCCGTTCGGCCAGGGCGTTGGCGACGATCGGCGAGGTGAAATACTGGTTCTCCATATAGATCCGCTTCCGTGCGCCCCGAATGGCCTCCAGGTGCAGTCTCTCGTTCTCGCGTACCTCGTGACGACCGCCGAAGCCGGGCTCGGTTCGGGCGATCCCGACCGGCGTGTCGTGGAAGTCGACCGCCAGACCCTCGGGCCAGGGATCGCCATCGACCATTTCCGGCACCGTCCGCTCCCAGGTCGCCTTGAACCAGCGCTCGCGCGCCAGATCGCCCAGAGCGCGCGCCGCCGCTCCGTCCATGACGCACATGGTCTCGTGCCGAGGCGGCGAGATGATCCCCGATGGCTGGCAGCGTCTCGGATCATCGTCCGCATGGGCCTCGGAATCCCAGCGATCGACCGAGATATCCCCGCCGCCGCAAAAGGCCACGGCGTCGTCGATGATGATCGCCTTCTGGTGATGGCAGGCGCCGATGGGGCCCGGGGTATCCAGCCGGAACTCGACCATTCGCTTCCTGAACCAGGCCTGGGCCTTGTGCGGATAGAAGCCCTGCGATGCCGCGATCAGCAGCGGCGACTTCCAGATCAGCAGCCGCACGTCGAGTTCCGGTCGGGTCTTGACCATCATCCGCAGCAAATGGCCGATCTCGGCCTGTTTGTCGCCGGGCCGGGTCTCGGGGTCCAGCCGGGTCCGCGGGTCGAACTGCCAGCCCAGAATCACCACCGAACGCCGCGCCTTGGACAGAGCCGAGGCCAGGGCTTCGAAATAGGCGCCGTTCTCCATAAGGATCGACAGCCGGTCCGCCCGCTCGACCCGCCAGCAGGTCTCGCCGGGCGCCAACAGGGCGGCTGTGTCCAGCAACGGGCCTTGGGCGGCGTCCATATCGGTGTCCCTGCCGGCGTCGGTGATCGAGCGTCCGGCTCGGAGAGATGCCCGGACCCGTCTTCCGTTCCATGCCCGCGCCCCGCTGGTCAATGGCGCCTCCAGGCTGGATTGTCCCGTTCGCCGAAATTAGGCATAAGGAAAGCCGGAATGGGGGAGTGCCGATCGTGCAGGCGTTGATCGAGTTGCTGGCCGGCTTCATCGCCCTGCTCGCCACGGCGGCCTTGGCTCAATTCGGCGTGGACCTGAACGCTGCCCCCCGCCCTGATCGCGAAGTCCATCGCGTCAGTGATTGCCCCGAGGCGCCAACCAAGGCGCTCATAACAGCGCCTCGCTCGAACGACTGCTAGTCGCGCCGCCCGCCGAAATCGGCCGGGTACACACCTCTGATCCATTTTTTGACGCAACGGCGGGTCGATACCCACGCAAAATGGTCTAGGGTTGCGGCTGCGCACGACTCCTGCGTCACGCGCCAGCCCACCTGAGATCCGCGCACCATGAAGTCCCGCTCCCGGCCGCCGTTGACCTTGTCCGACCCCGAACCGGCGCCCCTGGGCGACGCGACGGCCGGACTCGAGGACGCCGCCACTCCCGAACTCGTCGCCAAGCCCCAGGCCGCCCCCGAACGTCCGATGTCGGAGCGTCGTCGCCGTCGCCTGCTGGAGCAGGAGCGGAGCGCCGCTGATCTCGAATTTCCCTCGCCCGCCGAGCCCGACCCCACAGCCCCTGTCGCGCCTCCGATCCGGTCAGAAGAGGCTGAACCGGCGATCGAACCCCTGGCTTTCTCGACCAGCGCCGGCGCCCCGCCCGCCACCCAGGCTTCGCCGCCCGCGCCCACAGCAGCGGCGATTGCATTGAGCCCCGCCGAGGTGCGGTCCGGCCCTTCCTATCTGATCGCCGGGATTGCCGCGGCCCTGTGGATGGGCGGCGTCGCTTCCTGGGCGGCCTATGAGGTCGGTTCCGGCGCGGTCTCGCCCGATCCCCTGCGCCTGGCCATCTACGCCCTGATCGCACTCGCGCCCGCAGGCCTGGCCATCATGCTGGCCCATGCCGTTCGTCAGGGCGCCGGCCTGGCCTCCGAAACCCGGCGCGCCCGCGAACTGGCCGAGGCGCTCGTCGCGCCGACGGCGCTCGCGGCCCAGCAGACCGGACATGTCCTGTCGGCCCTGCGCAACGACATCGACCAGGCCGCCCTTGCCGCCGAGCGGGCCCGCAATGACATGGCCCTGCTGCGTGAGGCTCTCTCTCTGGAGACCAGCCGCCTGAACGAGGCCGCCGAGGCCGCCGGTCGCACGGCGCGTCGCCTGACCGAGTCCCTCGGCCGCGAGCGCGACGAGATGACAGCCCTCGGCAGCCGCCTGGACGGACAGGCGTCGGGCGTGCTCGACGCGGTGGAGCGCCAGTCGCGCCTGATCGTCGATGCGTCTGATCTCGCCCAGACCCAGCTTCGCGAAGCCGAGGCCGCCCTCGCCGCCCGCGCCGCCGACCTCGCCGCTGCCGCCGGCGAGGCGCAGGATGCCGCCCGCATGGCCGCCGACGACCTGGCCCGCCAGACGCTGCGACTCGAGAACGCCGGCACCGGCGTCGCCGAACAGATCCAGTCCGTCGAAGAGGGGCTGGGCCAGCAGCGCGCCGCCCTGGTCACCGCCGCCTACGCCCTGCGCACCGATCAGGAAGACTTCTCCGCCCAGGTCGAGAGCCAGCGCGCCCAGCTGACCGAACAGCTGTCTGCGGCCCGCACCGCCACCGGCGACCTCGGCGAAACCTCCACCAAGGCGTCCGAGGGGCTGCGCGACCTGGTCGAGGCCGCAACCGACCAGTTCCGCGCCCTGGTCGACCTGTCCCAGCGCGAGGCCGACGGCTTCGACGCCGCCACCAAACAGTCGCTGGACCGTTTCGAGGCCCTGGCCGCCGAGGCCCGCGACACCCTGATCGAGGAAACCCGCCGAACGCTCGCGGTGCTCAAGGCGACTGCCGAGGAAAGCCGGCAGGCCGCTGATGGAGCCACGGGCCAGGCCCAGATCCGCGCCGACCGGCTGGGCGAGGCTCTCTTCGACGCTGCCCAGAAGGCGGATGCCGCAGCCGACGCGCGCGTCGAGGGCGCGCGCAGGATCGTCGGCGAGACTGTCGATCTGGTGGACCAGGCCGGCGAGCGGGCCATCGAGAAACTGGAGTCCACCCTCTCCCGCATGACCCAGGCCCTGGCCGAGGTCGATGCCGCCATCGGCGATCTGGACGACCGCGCCTCCCGCCTGCCCGAGGAAGCCCGCGCCCGCGCCGAATCCGTCCGCATCACCGTCGAGGAAGGCCTGGCCGCCCTCGGCGCCGCATCGCGCAAGGCCGCCGAGGACACCGAGGCCCTGGACGCCGGCTTCCAGGAGCGAGTCCGACGCAACTACGACATGCTGACCGAGGCCGTGCGCCTGATGGGGGTCGTGTCCGGCGACGGCGGAGCCCCCCTGCGGCGGCGCGACATTCTGGCTGAACCCGCCGCGCCTGCGGGCGAACGGCCGCTCCGCCCGACTGCGACCGAGCCTGAACGCGAACGCGGCTTCGGCCTGCGCGGTCGGCTGAAGCTGGCTCCAGCCGCCGACGATCCGGGCGCGCGCGGCGCGCCGCCGCCGAAGGATCGGCTCGACTGGAGCGACCTGGTCGATGACGGGCCGGGCGAGCCCCCGCTCGATCTCGACACCCCCGTCATGCCCGCCGACGAGGATGCCCTGACCGACCGGATCACCGCCGCCATTCGCCGTATGGGCGTCGATCCGAATGCCCTCCTGCCCAGGTCGCGGGTCGAAGAGGCAGCGTCCGCCTTCGCCGGGCGCGATCCCGACCGGGCGCGGCAGATCGTCCGGCGCGTCGCCCCGGCCGCCGTCCGCAGCGTCTCTCGCCGGGTGATGAGTGATGCGGAGTTGCGCAGCGATGCCGAACGTTATGTCCGCGCCTTCGCGGGCCGGCTGAACGACGAGGCGCGAGGCGGCGCGGCAGCCGTGCTGTCCACGCTGGCCACCGACGCTGGCCGCGCCTTCATGCTGCTGGACGCGGCGGTCGGCGACCTCGCCTGAAACACGAATCGACCGGCCGAACCATCCCGAGCGCCGCTTTTGGCTTGACGGGATCATCCGCTTGCGGACACCGTCCGGTCGCTGTCATGACGTTGTCACGCACCTAGCAGGGTCCATGCTCGACACCATCGCCGAGAACCAGCCCGACCGCAGGCCTGCGATCCTCGTATGCGTCTATGAGAGCGATGATCCACTCTGGACCGCCATCGATGAGGAAGCCTCCAGATGGACGCCGCCCGGAACCCGCCTTCGTCCGGTCGGTCCCGATGATCCCGCCGTCCTCGCGGCCCTGATCACCGGTCAGCTTGAAGATGCCGATTGTCGCGCCGTGCTGCTGATGGGACGGACACGCAAGAGCAACGGCTTCCGCGTCCAGATGCGGGCCGAGAATCGCGCCCTCGACGGCGGCAAGAAGATCTCGCAGACCGGCCCCGCCCTGGCTCGCGCCACCGCACCCGCCGCCGAAATGGTCCGTGCACTGATCGACGCCGGCCTCGCCGCCGACGCGACCTCGGACAGCGAGGAGGATACCGGCTCCTACCTGCTCTATTGCGTGCTGGCCGCCCTGCCCGACGATGCCGACGCCCCGTCGGTCGGACTGCTGCGGGTCCCGGCCTCGCTGAACGTCGATCAACTGCGTATCGGCGTCCAGACGGCCGCCGCCGCCATGGCGCGCCACCTGTCGCCTCTGCCTCGCGCCCGCGTCAATTAGACCGCCGCGACCCGCCGTAGCCGCCACTGCAGCAGAAGACCGATCGCGGCCAGTCCGGTCATGGCGAGATAGCCCAGCACGCCGACTCGATCGTACAGAGGCCCGGCGGCCAGGGTCGCCAATCCTATCAGAATGCCGGCCGCCATTACGGAGTTCAGGGTCTGGGCCGCCGTGTGGCCACCCGGCGGCGCGAGCTTTTCAATAATCTGCACGCCCGCCAGATAGGTCGCCGCGAATGTCAGGGCATGCAACGCCTGCAAGGGCCACAGCATCCACAGCGGCGGGGAGAAGGCCATGGCCGTCCAGCGGATCACCGCCGCCACGCCACCCAGCGTCAGGATCACGCCCGGGCCGATCCCGCGCCGCTTCCGCCATGGCTCGATCCACCACATGAAGGCGATCTCGACCACGACGGACATCGCCCACAACAGGCCGGTCATGGTCTCGCTGATCCCCTGCGCCTTCCACGCAATAGCGGAGAAGCCGTAGTAGAAGCCGTGCGTCGCTTGCACGGCGCCGATGGCCAGGACGGCGGTCATGAAGACCGGATCGACGGCCAGCCTCGCCAGCCCGGCCAGCCGTTCACGACCGGCGATCCTGGGCCCCTCCGTCACCGGGTCGCTGGGCAGGAGGGTGGCAGCCGTCAGGGCGACGAGGGCCCCGGCGACGGCGATCCAGACGATGACCCAGTCCGCCGAGCCACGCGTCAGGATCGCCCCCATCAGAACATTGGCCGCGACGAAGGCAGCGGACCCGCAACCCCGGGGCCAGGCAAAGTCAAAGCCGTGCCGCCGCGCGACTTGCAGTGACAGCACGTCACTGAGCGGAATCAATCCGGCCATCGCCGTCGCCGCGACGAACCAAAGGAACCCTTGCAGCCAGACCCCCTCGGTCAGGCCGGCGCCGGCGTAGCCCAGACCCAGGATCAGTCCCAGGATCGCGATGGGAGAGCGCCGCCGCCGGAATCCGTCCGCCCACACCGCGATGGCCGGTCCCGTGATCAGCCGGGCCAGCATGGGGGCCGCCAGCAGCACGCCGATCTCGGCTCCCGAGAATCCCTGCGCGCGGAGCCACAATCCCGCGAAGGGCAGGCTCACGCCGTTGGCGCCGAAGAGCAACACATACTGCAGCGCCATGCGGCGAGACGGAGTCATCGCGCATCCGATAGCAGACGGCGACGGATCCGTGGGCTAGGTTCAGCCCATGAGTCGGAATCGTCACCTGGCCGTCTTCGCGGCGTTCAACGGCGCGATGGCGGTGGCTGTAGGGGCGTTCGCCGCCCACGGAGCGGGACCGCAGATCAAGTCCCTGTTGACCACCGGCGCCTCCTACCAGTTGGCTCACGCCCTGCTGGCCCTCATCTGCGCCGTCGCGCCGATCGGTCGGCTGGGGGCCGTGGCCGGGTGGCTGGGCTCTTTCGGCGGCTTGATCTTCTGCCTGGCCCTGGCCTTCCTCGGCCTGCTCAGCCTGCCCGCGCTCGGCGCCGTCGCTCCGATCGGAGGAGTTCTGATGATCGCCGGCTGGCTTGTGCTTGCCTTCGCCGCGTTTCGGTCACAATCAGTAACCGCCTGACCCCCTACCTGAAAGCTCCGACCACCGAATGGCCTTCCCTGTGACCGAGACGCCCCGACGCGAACTGTATCCCGAGCTCGAGCCCTTCGCGTCCGGCTGGATGCAGACCGACAGCGTTCACGAGATCTATTACGAGGAATGCGGCAATCCGCAGGGGCGACCGGTCCTGGTGCTGCACGGCGGTCCCGGCGGGGCCATCAACGCCGGCATGCGACGCTATTTCGACCCGGCCATCTATCGCATCGTCCTGTTCGACCAGCGCGGCTGCGGCAAGTCGCGGCCGAACGCGTCTCTGGACGACAACACCACCTGGACCCTGATCGACGACATCGAACGCCTGCGTGAACGCTGCGGCATCGACAAGTGGGCGGTCTTTGGCGGATCCTGGGGTTCGACCCTATCGATGGCCTATGCCATCACCCATCCAGAACGGGTCGACGCCCTGATCCTGCGCGGCATATTCCTGCTGACGAAGAAGGAGTTGCACTGGTTCTACCAGGACGGCGCCTCGATAATCTTCCCGGACGCCTGGGAGCGGTTTGTCGCCCCCATCCCCGAGGACGAGCGCCACGACCTGATGGGCGCCTACTACAAGCGTCTGACCGGCGACGACCGCGCCGAGCGCGAACGCTGCGCCATCGCCTGGTCCAGCTGGGAAGGAGAGACCGTCAGCGTCGAAGGCCCCGCGGCCCGCCCTGACAAGTTCGCCGAACCGGACTTCGCCGTCGCATTCGCCCGCATCGAATGCTGGTATTTCGTCAACGGCGGCTTCTTCCCCGAGGAAGGCTGGCTGCTGAAAAACATCGGCCGGATCCGCCATATCCCGACCTGGATTGCCCAGGGCCGGTTCGACGTGGTTACGCCGATCGCCAGCGCCTGGGCCCTGCATCGGGCCTTCCCCGAGGCGAAGCTGGACATCGTCCCCGACGCCGGCCACGCCTCGACCGAGCCCGGCATCATCGATAGCCTCGTGCGCGGCACCGACTGGGCCGCATCGCTTTAGGCGGAACCCGAGGCTGGCGCAGGGCGTAAGGCCCCGATGGCGGTGAAGCTGAAGGTTTTCACCTGGTCCGACGGGTTTCACGCCGTCACTATGGCGGCTTCCTCACGCCCGAAGGCCCTCTAAGCCTGGGGCGCGAGCCAGGACCTGTTCAGGACCGGCCTGGCCCAGGCGGTCGACGAAGGCGCAGACCACGACACCGCCCTCGCCTCCCCCGGCACGGTGATCTCGCACCGCCGCCGGCTGATCGATCAGATCAGGCCATTGCCCTTGGGCAGTTCCACGTACCGGTGAACCCGGGTCGACAGCACCAGGCCAAAGCCGATCATCACGGTCATCATCGACGACCCGCCGTAGGACAACAGCGGCATGGGCACCCCGACCACCGGCGCCAATCCCATCACCATCGCTCCGTTGACCAGGACGAAGAGGGCGAAAAACGCTGTCATGCCGGCTGACGAGATACGGCCGAAATGGCTGTGCGAAAGCGACGAAATTCTCAGGGCGATCAGGATGATCGCCAGATAGCAGGCCAGCAGTGTGAAGGATCCGACGAAGCCGAATTCCTCCGACACGGTCGAGAAGATGAAGTCTGTCTGGCGCTCTGGCAGAAACTCCAGCTGGCTCTGGCTCCCGAGGCCATAGCCTCTTCCCAGCAGGCCGCCGGACCCTAGGGCGATCTTGGATTGAATGATGTTATAGCCGGTGCCCGACGGATCGGATTCAGGACTCAGGAACGTCAGAACCCGGTTGCGCTGGTACTCGTGCATGCCGAACATGACGAACGGCGGCACGATGGCGACGACGGCCACAGCGCCCGCCGCGATGACCCGCCAACTCAGACCGGCGAGGAACATTACCGCGGCCCCCGTCAGGCCGATGACCATGGCAGAGCCCAGATCGGGCTGCTTGGCCACCAGGATGAACGGCAGGCCGATCATTCCGGCGGGAAACACAAGCTTCCACGACCAGCGCGCGTCCTGGGCAGAGTGACTGTGGTACCAGCGGGCCAACGCCAGAACGAGACCCAGCTTCATGAACTCGGCAGGCTGGATACGAATGAAGCCGAGGTTCAGCCAATTCTTGGCCCCGCCGGCTGTATAGCCCAGCGGGGTGAACTCGATCAGCAGCACCATGAGGATCAGCACGCCATACAAGGGGTAGGCCGCGCCGAACCACCATTTCGGGTGCACCAAAGCCAGTCCCAGCATCATCGTGAGCAGAGCGCCAAACCGGATCAGGTGCTTGGCCGCCCAAGGGTCCCAGTGCCCGCCAGCGATCGAGTACAGCATGGCAGTGCCGATCCCGGCGATCACGCAAAGCAGGGCCGTCAATCGCCAGTCGATCTGGGTCAGTTTGACCGACAGTCGCTCGCGCTCGCCGGGACGGGTCAGGGCCGAGGATGTCATTGCGGACCCGAGAGATAGGGGCGCGGTCCGCCGGTCGGGCGAGGCGTCGCCGGGACGCTGGGCGCAGGCGGAGCGACAGCCGATTCAGGCGCGGCGCCGATCTCGCCCTCGTCAATCTGAGGGCCGGTGGCTTCCGGCGGCGGCGGACGGGTGATGCGTTCGCGCATCTCCGGATCCTTCAGCAGCACGGTTCGCATGACCTCCCGGGCACGCGGGGCCCCGGCGGTGCCCCCGCCCCGGCCGCCGTGCTCGATGATGACCACCACGGCGTAGCGCGGCGCATCGACCGGCGCGAAGGCGATGAACAGGTTGTGGTCCTTCTGCGACCAGACGTTCGAGCGACGGCTGCCGGAACCATAGTTGCGCGTCTGGGCCGTGCCCGTCTTGCCGGCCATCTGGATGTCGCCGAGGCCGAGCTGGGACTGGCGATAGGCGGTGCCGGACCGATCGTTGGCCACGGCGATCATGCCGCCCCGGACGATGTCCAGATGCTCGACGCTGAACGGCAGATCCGGAACCTCGGCGCCGCTGGGACGGTCGACGCCGCCGACCGACTTGATCAAGCGCGGCAGGATCGCCTTGCGGCCGTTGGCCAGACGCGAGGTGTAGACGGCCAGCTGCAGGGCGTTGACCGTGACCGCCCCTTGGCCGATGGCGACCGAGGTGGTCTCGCCCGGATGCCAGACGGGGTCACGCGGGAAGGTCCGGCGCTTCCACTCCGTGGAGGGCAGCAGTCCCTTGCGCTGGTTGTCGACGCCGATATCGAACTCGTGCTCGAAGCCCAGCTTCATGGCCGTGTCGCGGATCAGATCGACGCCGGCCCGATTGCACATGGTGTAGAAATAGATGTCGCAGGAGTTCTTGATCGCGTTGTGCATGTCTTGCGAGCCATGACGGCCCCAGCACCGCTGACCGGTACGGAAGACGCCGCTGCAATTCACGCGATCGGCCGGATCGACGCCCGCCGCCAGCAAGGCCAGGGCCGTCGCGGGCTTGAAGGTCGAGCCCGGCGGGAAGGTGCCGTTGATCGCCTTGTCCAGCAGCGGCTTGCGTTCGTAGTCGGCGAGCGCGCGGTAGGTGCGGCTGGGGACGCCGGTGACGAACAGGTTCGGGTCGAACGACGGCGCCGACATCATGCACAGGATATCGCCATTGCGGACGTCCATGACCACGCAGGCCCCGGACTCGTCGCC